>CANQMD010000160.1 GCA_947624885.1 uncultured Clostridia bacterium | reverse complement strand
GTGCAGGCATTGCTTTGGCCCACCAAACTCATCGGCATAGAGAACGCGCGTGCGGTGGATGGCAAAAACGCGATATTCACATGCAATCATTTCAGCAAAGTTGACACATTTTTGCCGTGTTTTGCGATATTCAAGCGCGAAGCGCACATTCTTGCCAAGGCGGAGTTGTTTGAAAACGCTTTAGGAGGCTGGTTTTTGCACAAGATGGGCGCGATCCCTGTCAAGAGGGGCGAGGCGGACATCGACAGCGTGAAGTGCGTGCTCAAGCTGCTCAAGGACGGCAAACAGCTTATGATCTTCCCGGAGGGCACCCGCAACAAGGAGGGCACGCAGGAGATGGCGGAGTTCAAAAGCGGCGCGGCGCGTTTCGCCATCAAGACAAAATCGCCCATCGTTCCCATGTTGTATTACGCCTCTCCGCGGCTTTTCAAGCGCAACTACCTCTACATAGGCGAGCCTTTCCAACTTGACGAGTTTTACGGCGACAGATCGCACGGCGCAATGGACAGAGCGACCGAGGTCGTCCGCAAAAAGATGGACGACGTGCGCGAGGCGCTCAACGCCTACGCCGAGCAAAATCACAAAAAAGGCGGCAAAAAATGAAGGTAACGGTGGCCTCGAAGGCAGGCTTTTGCAACGGAGTTCGTCGCGCCGTCCAAACGGCGGAGGCGCTTGCGGAAAAATATGGCGCGATATACGTTTTGGGCGAACTTGTCCACAACGAAAACGTCACGGAACATCTGCGTTCCAAAGGCGTGATATGCCTCAAACTTGACAGTGTAGACTCTCTCAAAGCGGGGGATGTCGCACTGATCCGCGCCCACGGCATTCCAAAGCAGATCGAGGAGGAACTCAAGGCGAGGGGCGTGACGCTTTTTGACGCGACCTGTCCCGTCGTCAAGCGCAACCAGCAATTGGTCATGCAAAGGGCGGAGCAGGGTGATGATGTGATCATCATCGGCGACAAAAACCACGACGAAGTGATCGGACTTCAGAGTTATGCCGGCGACAGAGTCACTGTCGTAGACAGCGAAAGTTTGCCTCAAATCGGCTCCAAAAACACGTCGATCGTGTTCCAAACCACCGTTCTTTCGCAAAAATTTAAGAAAATCCAAGATTTTGTGAAGAATTTTCAAAAAAATAATAAGAATTTAGTTGAGATTTTTAATACTATTTGCTATACTACAGAGGCAATGCAAAACGAGGCTCGTTCTCTTGCGTCGACTTCCTCGGCAGTCTTGGTGCTCGGCAGCAGGACCAGCGCAAACACTTTGCGGCTGTTCGAGGTGGCAAAGCGCCAAAACCCGCGGACGTTCTTTGCGGAGAGCGCAGACGAAGTGCGCATGCAAATCAGCAAAATAAAGGATTTTGAAAGTGTATCGATCGTTGCAGGAGCGTCAACTCCGCCATGGTTGATACGGGAGGTAACAAAACTTATGAGTGATACTCAGACCCAAGAAACTGAAGTGATCAAGGAAGCAACACTTCAAGAGCAACCCGCAACAACGCCCGCCACTGAGCCTACAGAGCCCACCGCATCAACAGAGCCCACCACCATGGACGAGTTGATGAGCGCCACTCCTCACGGCGGCTACACCGAGTACAAACCCGGCAAGCGCGTCAAAGGCACCGTCATCAGCGTAGGAGCGGACGGCATCGTCATAAACATCGGCGGCAAAAACGACGGTTTTATCGACAAATCCGAAGCGTCGCTTGACGGTGAGTATAATCCCGCCGATTACAAGTTGGGCGACGAGTTGCAAGTGATCATTCTCTCGTCCAAGAGCGGACAGGTCCAGTGCAGCAAAAAGCAAGTGGACAAGATCATTCGCGAGGATGAGGAAGCGGAAAAGGCGTTGAATTCAGGCGAGTTCTCATTAAAAATGACAGAGGTTGTCAAAGGCGGTCTGAGAGGCAAACTCGGCAGATACACAATCTTCGTTCCCGCCAGCCAGATCAGAATGGGCTATGTGAGCAATCTTGAGGAGTACAAGGACAAAACTTTGCGCCTCGTGCTCATGCCTCCCAAGGAAAAGGCGGCTCCCGAAGGCGAAAACGGCGAGGGCGAAGCGCCTCAAGAGGAAAAACCTCAAAAGAAGTCCAGATATCTGTTCGCGTCGCACCGTCTTTTGCTTGAAAAGGAAAAGAAGGAAAGAGAGGACACTTTCTGGAACAGCATCCACGTCAACGACATCATCACCGGCAAGGTCAAGAGATTCACATCTTTCGGCGCGTTTGTCAGCGTAAAAGGTTTTGATTGCCTCGCGCACATCTCCGAGCTCAGTTGGAACAAGATCACCGATCCTTCCACAGTGCTCACCATCGGCGAGAGTTACGACTTTGTCGTCCTCAAGCTGGACAGGGAAACGGGCAGAATTTCTCTCGGTTACAAGCAACTGCAACCCAAGCCCTATGAAGTCGCCAAGGAAAAGTATCCCGTCGGCACGATCATCAAGGGCAGGGTGGAGAGGATCTTCTCTTACGGCGCGTAAGAGAAGAT
>CANQMD010000159.1 GCA_947624885.1 uncultured Clostridia bacterium | reverse complement strand
TTATTATAACAGTTGGACTTTGCATATGAACCTTTTATTTTACTCAAGGTGTTGCACTTAAAAGTATAATTCACCGATATGAGAAAAGGCGTGGCTTCACGCCACGCCTAATTCTCTTTGAGCGGCGACTTACCTAAATTCCCTATGGGAACTACGGTAATCCGCTCGCGTTTTTTTGCATGTCACAGGAATGATCCTGAGAATTTTTATGTTTGGTTGCGCCTATGTGAAGGGCGGAGTCAGCGCTTCGCCATGAAAACTTTGAGGGTGTTGGGAACGACGCGGCAATTGATCTCGTTGCCGCCGAAGATCTCGCCGTCGCCCTCGAATTGGCTGTCGTCAAGCACTTCGATCTTCACAGTTGTGCCCTCGAAACTTTCCGTGTAAGGCTTGTTGACGTGCTTCGCTTTGAGGAAACCGGGGAGTTCGATGGGAATGCGGCTCTTTTTCATCTCGTTGACGACGACTATGCTGAGTTTGCCGTCGTTGACGACCGCGGCAGGGCAAATGGGAATGCCACCGCCTATGCTTTTGCCGTTGCCTATGCCGATCATAAACACGCTGCGCTCGCCAAGTTCCTTGCCGTCGATGGTGAATTTCATGTGGTGCCACTTGGGATGAGCAAGCACATAGAAGAGCGCCGCGTAATACTTGACTTTGCCGTGGAAAGGCTTCATCGTGGAATACTTGAGCAGCACGTCCACGTCCATGCCTGCGCCGACTACGTTGAGGCAACGGCGGTCGTCAAGTTGGATGAAGTCGACATAATCCTCGTTGCCGTCAAGGATCGTCCGCACCGCGTCCTCAACTTTTTTGGGATGCCCGGACGCGGAAACAAAATCGTTGCCCGTGCCGCATGGGATAAGCCCAAGCGTGACGTTTTCAAAATTTTGTATGCCGTTGAGAACTTCGTTGAAAGAGCCGTCGCCGCCGAGAACTACCAGCTTTGTGCCGGGGGTGGCGCTCAACTCGCGAGCGATCTCGGTCGCATGACCCTTGTACTCCGTTTTGTGAGTTTCAAACTGAATGTTGTTGTCCGCAAAAATCTTTTCCACTTTTTCGAGAGCGGACAGACTTTTGCCTTTGCCGCCGATGGGGTTTACCAAGATGTGAAACATATTTCGATCTCCTATATTTTACATTTTAGTAAATATATCAAGCGTTGTCAACAGAATAGACGAAAATATCGGACAAGATGTCCGATATTTGCCTGCGCGAGCGATAATGAGTTCTGCGATTCGAAAGATGTATGTGACAACTCCCGCGAGAGGAGTGCGGCAATTCCCGCGTCGCCTCAAACTTGGGCGAAAATAGGGAGAGGGTAGAAGTGCTAACAGATCGTTTGCGAAAGTTTTGTTCGTCGCGCGTCATTTGTACGCCTTTGCCGCCGCGACAAACTCCTTGAATATCGGGTTGGCGCGGTTTGGACGGGAGGTGAACTCCGGGTGAAACTGGACTCCGATGAAAAAGCCGTCGGAGGGCGTTTCGATGGTTTCGACGATCCTGCCGTCGGGAGAGGTGCCGCTGATAATCAGCCCCGCGCCTACGAGCGCGTCGCGATATGTGTTGTTGAACTCGTAACGGTGACGGTGGCGCTCCTCTATCCGCGATACGCCGTAAGCCTTTGCCATGAGCGTGCCGTCCTTGATCTCGCACGGGTAGGCTCCAAGTCGCATGGTGCCGCCCATGATCTTGCCGTTTTGGTCGGGCATAAGGTCGATGACGTGCGAGCCGCCGTCGCCAAACTCGCCGCTGGTCGCGTCGGATATCCCCGCCGCGTGGCGAGCGTACTCGATGACGGCGATCTGCATGCCGAGGCAGATGCCAAAATAAGGGACGCAATTTTCACGCGCGTAACGACACGCCTCGATCATGCCCTCCGTGCCGCGGATGCCAAAGCCGCCGGGGACCAATATGCCCTGCACGCCGCCGAGTTTTTGGGCGACGTTTTGAGGGATGATCTCCTCGCTGTCTATCCAATGCAGTTTGACGTTGGTGTGGCAGGCGTAGGACGCGTGGTTGAGCGCCTCCACGATGGAAAGATAGGAGTCGTGCAAAGAGGTGTATTTGCCCACGATCGCGATGTCCGTCGTGCCCCTGCGCGAGTGGATGTCCTTGATCATCGCCTTCCATGGGGTGAGGTCGCACTTGTTTTTCAGCCCCAACTCGCGGCATACGACCCTGTCAAGACCGTTTTTGTGGAGCATCATGGGGACTTCGTAAAGGCAGTCCGCCGTGGTGTTGGCGATCACGCAATCCTCCTTTACGTTGCAGAACAGCGCGATCTTTTTGCGGATAGCGTCGCCGCAGTCGGAGTCGGAGCGCGTGATGATGATGTCGGGGGAGATGCCCATCGCCTGCAACTCCTTGGTGGAGTGCTGCGCGGGCTTGGATTTGTACTCGTCGGAGCCGCTGATGTAGGGGACGAGGCATACGTGGATGAACAGGCAGTTTTTGCGCCCGACTTCAAGCGAGAATTGGCGGATAGCTTCAAGAAACGGCTGAAATTCGATGTCGCCGATGGTGCCGCCGATCTCGGTGATCAGCACGTCCGCGCCCGTCGCCT
>CANQMD010000158.1 GCA_947624885.1 uncultured Clostridia bacterium | reverse complement strand
GATTTAATAATTCGAATCTCAACCGCAGGACTTCCGGATTTAGAATATAAACGAAATACCACTCTTGATCCGTCAGAAAAAATGGTTTGTTTTCCATGTCCATTTGCTAATAGTTCTTCACATCCGCCTTTACTTATCTGCATATAAAAATGCTTTGCAGTTTCTATTGGTGTTGTACTATATATCACTCTGATTCCACTATTCTTACCATGTTGTCCAAAATATCCATTTTGTGTTACAGGATACTTTTTTGACATCCTGCCTGCATTAACATCAATTCTACTTCTACTACCTTTTGTGCCATAGAAATGGCCGCTATTTCCTGCTCCCATATCAGCCTACCTCCTTATTATGAGATAAGTTGAAATAGCTTTCATACTGCATTATATTGACGCCATAAAGTTCTGCCAAGCAGAATATTCTTGATGGTGCACTTCCATAAACTACAACGTTTTTAGGCTGCAATTTGTTCAGGATATAATCAAATCCTTTGATAAACATATGTTTATATTCTTTGGATTTGATACAGCCATGAGTCCCGACAGCTATTGTGGAATTGCGTTCCACCCCAAGGCAAGCCAACTCGTATGTACGCTCATCTCCCCAACGTACATTTGGAATCGTCGGGATTCCATTGTCATTCAGCCATGCGCCGACTGCTCTGCCGCGATAGGTATTCCACTCTTGCATTACAAGTGGCATATCGTAATACAAGCTGTAATCGGGAGTGATTACCCCATCAAACCGTTTGAGAACAGATAGATACCTCTTGGGGTCATTCCAAAAGGGCTCTATCTTTTCATCATGCTCATAAAAAACCACAAACCCGGTGTGATCTTTTTCTGTTTTTGCATGAGAGAACGGGACAAGCCGCGTAGGCACAATGTCGGTTGTTTTTACGCACGGTATCTCCAACTCGCCATCAAACTTGGCATGTCGCACCATGTATGCATGAAAAACATCCTTACATCCTGTTCCATAAGCTATTAAGTTATTTTTCATTATGACATCACCTGCCTTTTTTAATTCAACCTTTGGTTGTCGTCAAATCATTGACATAAAAGACGGGAGATGCTATAATACATTTGACTAGATTGCCTATGGCACTCGTCCCGAATGGCACCTAAAAGTTGCTGCAACAACTTTTAGGCGCTGTTCTTTTATGCAATGTTAATATGTTTTTCTTATTTTAGCAGCCTCTTCGGATACTCCATATGTATCCATGATTTGTTCAACGGACATATTTTGTGTCGCCTCATATGGCATCATAACCTCACCGGCTAATGCTTTTACTATCCATTCGAGCCTACAATAACATGGAGTTCCTTTTGTAACCGTACGAGAATAAATTGGTTTGAAACCAAGTTTATCTGCAAACGCATGCATTATCTCATGCATAATGTGCATTCTGTATCCGCCGGTATTGTTTTCAGCGGCGCCTTTAAATACTGAATTCTTTATTTGTATTATATAGCCATAATCGCTTTGAATACATTGCGCCGGCACATTACTCGGAAATTCCTTATTATTTACCACCTCATAATGAACATCCTCAAAACCTTCAAGATCCGGCAGCTTATCAAGCAGCACAACAGGATTCATCGGCTCATCTTGTCTAACTTTTGCAATGGAACGAAACAACCTTGCATATAAGCGCAGTTCTTTACGATTTGTCGGTTTGGTTTCGTAATCCAATCACTTGTCCCCCTTATTTAGTAGATTGTATATGGCATTTGCTGTTTCATCGTCCAGATTTTCAAACGAACGTTGGAATTGCAAAGCAACTTTCCTTTGCGATTGTGTTGCACCCGTTAAATCTATTTTCGCCTGTGTCTTGGAATCCGCTATGGCTTGTGACAATTCTTGCTGCTCTTGTATCGACAAAGAATAATGTTTAGTAATAATGTCAAACCAATTATCGGGGACATTTCTCTTCCCTGTTTCCACAGCAGAAACAAATGGGAGTGTAACTCCTAACAATTTTGCTGTGTCCGACATTATTTCGTTATGCCTTATTCTCTGTATTCTCATAAACTCACCAAACTTTGTATATGCCATGTTTCACTCCTTATAGACGGTCTATTACCATCTTTGATAAAACTATAATATATACAATTTTAGATGTCAAGAATAAATCAAAAAAAAGTTAATATTTTTATCACTTTTTGAAATCTAAGTTAAAAATCAAGTGTTCAACTTGTGTGGAAAAAGCGTTTTAGAAAGGTTGACTATTAGTTTTTTGCCATAAAAAATGGCTTGACCTACATAAAATCAAGCCATTTTTCATCTCAATTTAGCTACATTTTACTTGATTTTTAGACTATCCCTTATTTACGAGGATTCTTGATGTTCGCCTGCGCGGCGGCTATATAGGCGATACTCGCTACGCTCGTGTCGCGTCACCTTGCTAAATTCGGCGTTCAAATGAACGCCGAATTTGAATGCTTTGCATTTTCGCCGCTTGGCGAATTACTGCTTTCCCCCTTATTTACGAGGATTTTTAATGTTCGCCTGCGCGGCGGCTATATAGGCGATACTCGCTACGCTCGTGTCGCGTCACCTTGCTAAATTCGGCGTTCA
>CANQMD010000157.1 GCA_947624885.1 uncultured Clostridia bacterium | reverse complement strand
TTAACGCTTTCCTCAGAAAGCCGTCGGGCGCTGAGCAATTTTGAGCGTGTCATTCTGAGCGCAGTCGAAGAATCCCCCTGTCCGAGCGTTCCTTATCCTCCGCCCAAAGCCCTGTCCTATTTCACTTCACACCCAGCAGTTTTTGTATTTGCGCGTCGTTCGCGTGCGGAAGAATATTTTTCAAGTGTTCAAACATCAACTCAAATGATTTTTGCGGTTTAAAGCCATATGCGCCCCGCACGCGATCCTCCCCCAGCGCGAGTTCCGCCGTCGCATATTCCGCCACGCCCCAGCCGTAGGGTTTCCCCTGCTTGTCCTTCTCGTACACAAAGTCGCTCACGCACACATATGTCTGCATTTGCAGGCGCGTTATCACGGTTTCAAAGCCTTTATTTCCGCCTTTACAGTATCCGCAAAGCTGTTTCAGCCGCCGCGAGGTGACCCTGCCCTCCTCGCATATTGTCGAGTAGACATATTCGTCTTTTTGCGGCGCAATGCCCTCGTCGACGCGTGAGTCGAAGTCGTAGCCGTCCCGCCTGAAGTTTGCAAAATGCGGCAGCCACAGTCTGCTCACGTAGCCAGCTCTTCCCCTGAAGAGTTTGCCGTACATGCCCCCGCACAGTTCGGCGGCAGGCGCTTTCCACTCCCAGGGCCCGTCAACGTCGTCCGCAAACCAAAGGTCTTTCGGGCAGTGTTCCTCAATAGAAAACCCCTCTATATCGTTTGCAAAAAACGGCAAAAATCCCCATTTATCCACCAGATCCGCGACATCCTGCGCACAGCGAAGTTCCTCTGTCATACCCGCCTCTTATATATCGATCCCCCTCTGCAGTCAATGGCGACCACGGCGGGCATATCCTCCACCTCGAAGCGATGTATCGCCTCCGTTCCGAGGTCCGGGTATGCGACGATCTCGGACTTTTTCACCGCCTTCGCGTACAGCGCCCCCGCGCCCCCTATCGCGGCAAAATACACACCACCGCTCTCGACTATCGCGTCACACACGTCCTCGCTTCTGTCGCCCTTTCCTATCGTGGCTCTCAGCCCTTTTCGGTAAAGCGCTGGCGCGTACTTGTCCATTCTATACGACGTAGTCGGACCCGCGGACAAAATTTTCCCGTCCTTCTCGCACGGTCCCACGTAGTATATCGCCTGCCCTTCCACAGGTATGGGAGCGTTGTCTATGCCCGCCTCTGTGATACGCTTATGCGCCGCGTCCCGTCCCGTAAACAGCGTCCCGCATATCAGCACGCGATCGCCCGCCACAAGCGAAGCGAGCGCCTCTTTATCGCAAGGAAACCACACTCTGATCTCGTCCATCACAGCACCGCCTTTTGCAACCTGACCGCGTTGCATTGGATATTGACCGCTACGGGCAATCCCGCGATATGTGTGGGGAATTTCCCAATATGCACGGCAAGCGCAGTGTTATTTCCTCCAAATCCCTGCGCCCCTATCTCCAGCCTGTTTATTCTTTGCAGGATCTCGCTTTCCAACCGCGCCAACGCCTCGTCGCGACTTGGCTCGCCCACATCTCTCAGCAGCTGTTCTTTTGCGACAAGCATAGCTTTTTCCGCGGTCCCGCCTATGCCCACGCCCACCACGATAGGAGGGCAAGGATTCGCGCCCGCCGCCGCGACCGCCTGCACCACCGCGTCCTTCACGCCGTCCAACCCCGCGGAAGGTGTCAGCATAAACAGCTTTGACATATTCTCGCTGCCGAAGCCCTTTGGAAGCAAGGTTATCTCCAGATCTTCGCCCGCAACGATCTCGATATGCACGATGGCGGGGGTGTTGTCCCCCGTGTTGACGCGCGTGATGGGGTCCAGCACGCTCGCCCTGCAGCCGTGCTCTCTATATCCTCGCCTTATTCCCTCGTTTATCGCGTCCTCAAGCAGTCCGCCCACGATATGAACTTCCTGTCCCAACTTGACAAACACGCACGCCATCCCCGTATCCTGACACACGGGCAACTCGTCCCGCTCCGCCAGTTCGGCGTTAGTGCGCAGCGTTTCCAGCGCAAATTTTGCGGCGGGGCAACATTCTCTCTCCGCCGCGCGTCGCATCGCCTCTTTTGCGGATGGCGCGATGCGCAAACACGCGGATGTCAACTCCGCCACAGCTTCAGCGATCTTCTCACAACAAATCTCTTTCATACCCAAAATTATAACTATTTTTCGCGTTCATTTCAAGACTTTTGAGCAATGAGTTGTGCAATTTGCAAAAAGGTAGTAATATTATCCTGAAAACGCCGCGTGCATATGCGCGTATGCACAAGGCTTTGCCGAAAACGCCGCGCCGCCGCTCGCGCACACAGTGGCACGCGCACACAGCGGACAGAGCGCCTTTCCAAAATTCGGCGACAGAATTCATCGTATATTAATATTAACGCGCACGCACGAGGTCAACATGGATTATCAACAGGAATCTCTCAAAAAGCACTATGAATGGGCGGGCAAACTCGAAGTCGCCTCCCGCGTGAAGGTAGACGGCAAGGACGCGCTTTCTCTCGCGTACACTCCGGGAGTCGCCGCGCCCTGTCTTGCGATCAAGCAGGATGAAAGTCTGTCTTACTCTCTCACTCGCAGGCACAACACCGTCGCGGTCATCACCGTCGGCACGGCGTTTACCCATACGTTCAAGGACGCT
>CANQMD010000156.1 GCA_947624885.1 uncultured Clostridia bacterium | reverse complement strand
CGTCAATGGGCGTATTGAGCTCTCCTGCGAGGTGAACAAGTCCACTCCTGCGGGCACGTACGATATCAAATGTGAAGAGAAAAAGGACGCGCCTGAGCTTGACAACTACACGATCAGCATTGTCAATGAGTCCAAGTACACTGTCAACAAGAAGGCTGTCACGGTGACTATAAACAATCAAGATGACGTATACGATTTCCAAAAGGGATACAAGTGGGATACTACTGCGTGGACGGTAGACGAGAAGACTCTTGCGAACGGCGAGAAAGCGAGCGTTCTGAACGTAAAACTTTCAAAGCCTGCGCTGGACGGAGCTGGGACATACGCTATCACGGCGACCTATGACAACAACAATTACAGCGTGACATTTGAAGGCAGTTGGGCGACCGAGGACGAAAACAATGGCAAGGCGGGCACATACACAGTTGCCAAGAAGACCTTGGTCCACGACGGAGAGGATGTCATATTTATGCTTGCGATCGGCGACGATGCGGACGTTGAAGAGAGGCGGTCCGTCAAGTTTGTCGGCGAGGATATAGTGCTCGGCGCGCAGATCTGGGTCATGGAGGACACCCTCAAGCAGATCGCGGGCTATGAGCTCAGCGAGAGCACGCTGACTGCCGCAGGCACCTACACGATCGTCCTCACGATAAAGGATGACAACTATGCAGGCAGCAGGACATTCACAGTTGAGGTGCTCACGGCGGAGGGATATTCGCAGGCACTGAGCGACGCGCTCGAGCAGCTTGAGGGCATTGTCGGAGACCTAACCGCGGACGCGCTGACGTCAAGCGAGGAGCACTTTGGCATCGTAAAGCAAGTGAAGGCGATCCTCGACGCGCTGTCCAAAGAGGACAAGGAAGCGGGAGCGGAGCAACTTGCAAGATATGAGAAACTTGTTGAGACGTGGCATGACGCCGCAAGCATCGACGATGATGTGATAGACACGGCAAAAAATATTGCGGACTCGCCCATCAAGTGGATGTTCGCACTGGCTGAGATGAGCATATTGCTTGCCGCGATGTACGTGATCGGCAAAGGAGGATTGATGTAATGAAAAAGAAAGTCTTGCTTTTGGCAGCCATATTGGCGATCGTGGCGGTCATAGCCGCGACACTGTGCGCCTGCGATCCCACGGAGCAGCAGACGGGGGCGCAGCTTCTTCAACAGCAATACAACGATATAAGTTTGGCGAAGGAGATAGAGCAGAAGATCGAGATCACAAAGGGCGAGTTCACGCAGTTCGCAAGCGAAAAGACCTACACCAAGACCGAGGACGGCTATTCCGTCACGGGCACGGAGAAGAGGCTGAACGACGCGGACCCAGACGCGGACGAGCTGTATGACACGACCGAGATCGACGAAGCATATCAAAAGGCGGTGGACGGCAAACCTACGCTCAAGCTGGATGAGCAATATTTCGAGGCGGGATTCCGTCTTTCGGAGACGGGGCTCACCGCAAACGTCAAGCAGGCGAACATCAAAGACGTGTTTGGCATCACGGGCGAGCTCACCGCTCCCACGGACAATCTTATGCTTGAGATGAGCGTGTCGGGCGGACGCCTTTCCACGGTGCGCATAAACTACGATTCGAACGGCAGTCACGTGACGATAACGCTGACTATGACGTATTGATGTGCGTAGGTGTTAAAAAACAGCAAATGAGACAGCAAGGGGACGTTTTTGTACGCCGCCCTTGTTGTCGTAAAAAGAGACAAAAAAATTACGGGAAAAACATCGGCTTATGAGCAAAAACAGAACAAGAAAAGAGATCGAGACAGACCTTGGCGGCAAGGCAAATGCCGTCGAGCATATCATGGGCGCGCGAGCGGAGAGCGAAGGTGAGGAGCGCGTCCCCGTCGTGGAGATAAAGGGGCTTTGCAAAAAGTACTCCAAAAAGGCGGACTATGCCATAAAGGACGTCACTTTCAGCTGCTACGCGGGCGAGATAGTGGGTCTTTTGGGACACAATGGCGCGGGCAAGAGCACGACGCTCAAATGTCTTGAGGGCATGTTGCCGTATGAAGAGGGCGAGATACGCATAGACGGGCACGACGTCAAAAAGGAGCCCATCGCGGCAAAGGCGCATATGGGGTTTGTCACAGACAACCACGCGGTGTTCGTCAAGATGACGGGCAAGGAATATCTGTCCTTTATGGCCACCGTGTACAAAGTGCCGCAAAATTTGAGACAGCAGCGTTATGAACGTTTGGAGGAGGTCTTCAGGCTGGGCGATGCCGTCAACAATCTGATAAGCAGCTATTCTCACGGCATGAGGCAGAAGATATGCATGATGGGATCTCTTATGCATCAGCCGAGGCTGTGGATATTGGACGAGCCGTTGACGGGTCTGGACCCCCGCACGATGAAGGCGGTGCGCGAGTTTATGAAGGAGTATGCAAAGCAGGGCAATTGCATAATCTTCAGCTCGCACGCGCTGGGCAATGTGGCGCAGATCTGCGACAGGGTGGTGCTCATACGCCGCGGCTTGCAGGTGGACGCGCTCAACATACGCGAGATAATGACGAAGGATCCCGATTTCGACTTTGAAGGCTATTTCCTCGAGGGCGAACGCCGCGCGGAAGAGGAGACGGAGCATAAGGCGCAGGAAGGTGAGGCATAATGAAGAGTTTGGATACCGAGCTTATCGGCGCGTTGCTCAAAAAACAGCGTATAGAAAGCGCGTATCGCTATCGTCGCGGAAAATTCGACATCATGGGTTTTTTGCT
>CANQMD010000155.1 GCA_947624885.1 uncultured Clostridia bacterium | reverse complement strand
GTCGTTTTCCTCGACATCGAAATGCCCCATCTCGACGGTATGGAACTCGCAGGTGATGTCAAGCGAACGGTACATATCGCACAGCTTTTTTGCGCCCTTGCCATAGTCGCCGACGGGGTCGCCGTCGCCGCAAAAGACGCCTATCGCGGTGCCCGGATTGAGGAGGGAGAGCGCCTGTTTGGAGTAAAGATTGCTGACGGCTTTCATCATGCTGTAGTCAAAGTTGACGCTCATGGGAACGTGGACGTACTTGTCGTCGTCAAACTCCTCGCGCCTTTCCTTGACGGAGTTGAGCCATTGGGAATCGCCGCTGTCGCCCTTGTACTTGTAATGCGTGCGGCTGAACTTGTCGACAAATTTGGGCTTCCAATCCCTCGCGACAAGCCAGATGGGCGCGGTGAGTATCTTGCCGAGCGTGAATATGCTTTTCATGTGACCGGTGCCAAGCAGGGCGATCGCTTTGACGTCCGTGCCCTGTTGCGCGAACGCCTGCGCAAGAAAACTGCCGTAGCTGTGTCCCAAAAGAAAGACGGGAAGGTGCTGATATTTGTTTTTGAGCCAATCGCGGAAAAAAAGTTCGTCCTTGAGAGTCTTGTGGAATATGTCGCCGAAATGGTTGCCGCGGGACGCGTCCGTTTCCGTCCTGCCGTGGGCGCGATGATCGTCCGCAAAGACGATGTAGCCCTTGGAGTTGAAATAACGCGCCAGTTCGTCGTATCTGCCGGCGTACTCGCCCATGCCGTGCAACAGCTGTATCACGCCTTTGACAGGCTCCGCAACGTCGTCCCAAAGCGTCACGAAAATGCTTGTTTCATCATAGCTTTCAAGCCGAAAACATAACATACATCCACCTTCCGACAATAAGTATAGCAAAAATTTGTCGCCATATCAACCGATAATCGCAAATTGCGAAATTGTTTTGCAAAGAGGGAAGGGCGACGCGCGGAAAGGGGGATAAAGGCGACGCGACGATATGAACAGGGATCTTGGAGGTTGCGGATAATTGCATAAATATGCAAAATTTTGGTGTATAATTGGGTGAAAATTGCATAAAGGCGGCGGAAAAGTTTTAAAGTCGGTTAAAAAAATGAATATTTATGAAATTCGGTTGACATATATTGTAGTAGCAATGTATTATATATACTAAATAAAGTAGAAAGAGTCTGCGCTCTGGGGCGGACGCGGCATCCGCCTGAAGGAGATGATGATATGAAACGTTTCAGCAAAATTTTGTGCATAGCGCTTGTGGCGCTGCTGCTTGCGGCGGTGTTTGCGGGGTGCAATAACACCGATAAAGACGCGTTGGACCTCACGGTGGAGATCGTGAGCATGAGCGGCGAGCCCATACAGGGAGTGGCGGTTGACGTACTGAAAGACGGAAAATCCGTGGCGAACGGAAGGACGAATGCCGACGGAAAGTTTGCTTTTAAGGCTGCCGCGGCGACGTATGAAGTGAATATCGCCGATCTGCCGTCAAACTACCAAATGACAAACGACGGGACGTTTGCCTTTGAGGCGAGCGATAAAAATAAGGCGCTGAAGCTGGAATTTGTGGATCTGTCGCTGACAAACTTCACGGTGAGCAGCGTTGGCGGCGCAAGGCTGGAGGGCGTGACGGTCACGCTGTCGCTTGGCGGGAACATCGTGGACAGCGGAGAAACAAACCATATGGGCATCGTCGCGTTTGACGTTGATCCTGCGGACTACACATACGCCGTGTCGAATTTGCCGAACGGATATTACTTTGCGGATCCCGCGGACGCAACGGGGCAGACGGAAACGAAGAATATGATCGAGTTGAAGTTCCCCTCGCAAGTGACCGCGCAACCCCGCACGGACAGACTGTACCGCGAGGGAGATATATTTTTCGATTTTGAGATCAAAGACGCGATAGAGGGCAAAAACTATAAGCTGAGCGAGTTGCTGACCCAAAAGAAGATGGTGTTGATTAACTTTTGGAATACCGCGTGCGCGCCTTGCGTGGGAGAGATGCCGGGTTTGAGTTCCGCATACGAGGAATATCAGGATACGGTGCAGGTGCTGGCGGTCAGTTCGATTTTGTTTGCCTGGAACACCGAACAGGAGTTGAGGAACTTTGCGTCGCAAAACGCGCTGTCGTTCCCGCTGTTTGCGGACAGCACGGACGGCGTGTACTTCTATCAATATCTGGGGCTGAACGCGCTGCCTACAAACGTGGTGATCGACCGCTACGGCATGGTGGCGATGATGTCGTCAAGTTCGTCGGGAACGGACGTGTTTTTGAAGATGTTTGCAAAATATACCGCGGACGACTACGTGCAGGACACGGCGGGCGTATCCGGCGGCGGCAGCGAAGATCAACCCGAACGAGAGAGAGTGGAGCCGACCGTCACGCAGGAGGACAGCGCATCTATCAAGGCGGCGATCAACGGCGAAGGCTTTGACGGCGAATGGTACCCCGAAAGCGGCACAGAGGACGCAAAGTACAGCTGGCCGTGGGCGGTGGACACGATAAGAGAGGGCGGACAGGACGTGAAGGTGCTCAAACCCACCAATCACTTTGTGGACTACTCGTTTGCGACGATCAAGACAAAAGTGAATATCACACGGGATATGCTCGAGGATATGGGGCAGGCGGCGCTGGTGTTTGACCTCAAATATTCGACGGAACTTTGGTGCGACTACTTCTACGTGATCATAGCCAAGGACGGCGACCCCGGAAACGAGGTGTACAGCTACACCGGAACGGAGCATTGGACGAATTGGCAGAGGTGCTACGCGCTGGTCGCGGACGAGCCGGGAGAATACGAACTTACGCTGTTGTTCAACAAGGACGATATGAACGCGGGAGGGGAGGACACCGTGTACGTCAAAAACGTGC
>CANQMD010000154.1 GCA_947624885.1 uncultured Clostridia bacterium | reverse complement strand
CGGCTTACAACGGCATGTAAACCCCGACCCAATTTCCGTGGAGACCCGACTCGGTAGTGGCTTATACCCGACTACTGACCGGGGTGAAACCTGTTTATGCGGTGCGTCAGCGCTGTGTACAGTGTAGCCTGCTTTGAGTGATGTTGAGGGAACGGGGAACAACGGCACGACTTATGGCCAATATCTCCTGCCGATCGCCCTGCGAAATCAACTTTGCAAAAAAAGATAAGGACGGAAGAAATCTGCCAAGGAAAACTTCTAGACTGTTCGACAAAGACTGTTTGGGGATTATAGTGTGCTCTGAGTGGCGATTCGGTTGCCAATATGTGCTGTGCAACGTGATTGGAAACTTCTTGGACGGCGACGACAAGTTGTTGCGCAGGGAAATCCTACCGAACCTAAGGCGCAAGGTTTACCCAGACAGTTGCCACCAAACAACGAACATTTTTCAGGAGAGGTTTTGAAACAACAGGACGCTCATGACGACAATATGACAAAGGAGGACGCAAAAGCTGCGTCCGATTTTGCTTTTAACGAAAACGACGACGTTTGCATCGAAAAAGTTTCCGCCGTTCCAAAAAAACAGCCGGAAAAGAAGCTGAAACAAAAAAAGAAGTACAACATTTGGTGGATCAAAGCCGCGGTCATATCCTTGGTGCTTGCGGCGTTTTTCAGCTTTTTGAGCGATCTCACCGCCTCTGCCGAGCACATTGTGATCATCATTTTGTTGCTCGCGTTTCTCATCACGGCAAGCATACTTTTTGACTCTATCGGCGTTGCGGTCACCTCGTGCGATTCGACGCCGATCGTCAGCATGGCTTCGCGCAAGATCTACGGCGCAAAGACGGCGCTATGGCTCGTCAAAAACAGCGGCACGGTGTCAAGCATATGCAACGACGTGATAGGCGACATTTTCGGCATTATATCGGGCGCGTGTTCAGCCGCGATAGTGATCAAGATCACGGCGAGCCTTGGCGAGAGTTGGCAAAGATGGCTTTCGATAGGCATATCCGCGATTGTATCTGCGCTTACGATAGGCGGTAAGGCGTTCATGAAAAACATCGCCATCAACAATTCGCGCGATTTTGTGATGTTTGTTGCAAGGATGCTCGCGCTTTTCAACAAGGACGAGCGCAAAATTCGCAAGAAAGCCGCGGACAAACGTAAAAAAAGCGACTCAAAAGACGACGGATCCGACGATGGCTCGGCGGCAAAACAATGAGATTGGACAAATTTCTTGTGCAAAAATATTCCTTGAAGTCGCGCACTTATGCCGAAAATTTGATTTTGACAGGGCGCATTTTGCTTGACGGCAAAATTGCAAACAAGCCTGCGCTTGATGTGGACGACTCTTCGGACATACGCATATTGTCCGACGAAGGCTATGCGTCGCAGGGCGCGTACAAACTCGAAGCGGGTCTGGACGCGTTCGGCTTGAGCGTAGAGGGGATTTCCTGCGCGGATCTGGGTTGCTCAAACGGAGGTTTCACTGACGTGCTGCTTCGCCGCGGCGCGGCAAGCGTGCTCGCTGTGGATGTGGGGGAATGCGCGTTGCCCGACAGCCTGCTATCATCAGGGAAAGTCACGTTTTTGCGAGCCAACGTGCGTGCACTTCCCGCGGATATCGGCGAGTTTGATTTTGTTTGCGCGGACCTCAGTTTCATCTCGCTCAAACTTGTTCTTCCCGAAATATATCGCATTCTTAAAATCGGCGGGCACGCCGTTGTCTTGGTCAAGCCGCAATTCGAGTTGGGCAGGGCAGTCCCGTCAAGCGGGATCGTCAAAGATGAAAGCGCACGGTTGAGGGCGCTTGGCGAGGTATCGGCGTTTGCCGTATCGCTTGGATTCAACGCTTTGGGCAGCGCAATTTCGCCGATTAGGTATGCAAAAAAGAACGTCGAGTATCTCCTGCATCTCGCAAAACCGCTCGTCAACGTTTGATCCTCTCAATTTTCAGATATCAATTTTTTGCAACAAAAAAGGGCAAAACATGCCCTTACAGTCAAAAGCCATGATCATGCAAACAACTTTCGCCGCTCAGTCATTTTTCTTTTTAACAATAATAATTATGACGGCGATCGCCAGCGCAAGCAAAAGTCCCGCCAATCCGGCGACCAACTTCGTTGCGAATTCGGATATTCCAATCAAATTTGCGATCATGCTAAAATTATAGCAACCAATCATTTTTGTGTCAACCAAAAAGTTGAAAGCGCACACGCCTTGCGCTTAATTGAGCGCTATTTTTTCAACGCGCACTTTTCGCACGGTCTATTTTGCATAATTTTGCATATTCGCAATTTATATTTATGCAAAACAACTGCATAAAATCAAAAAATGTCGCAAAAAACTTAAAATTTCTTGTATAAACTCTTGTATAAAAAAAATTAATAGTGTATAATGACTCTGCTTATTATGATGAAGGTCGCGGTGATCAAAAAGTACGGCGCGGAGTCAAACGCCGACATAAAAAGGCTGTGTGACGGGCTGAGTTCAAACCAGTCATTGAGGCTTGTTTATTGTGACGGCGGCGAGGATGCGTTTTCTGATGCCGACAGAGTTTTGGTGTTCGGCGGGGACGGGACTGTGCTTGAAACGGCGGGACGGCTTGTCAAGTGCGGGAGCGACGCTGCGATACTCGGCGTAAACCTCGGGAATCTCGGCTTTTTGACCGCGTTTGAAAGCGACGTTTCAGCGGATTCGATCGCCGACGCGCTTTTGCACGGCGAAGTTTTGGGGAGGACTTTGCTTGAAGCCTCGTTGCGAGTGCCGATAGGGTATGCCGTCAACGACATCGTGATCAGGTCGGAGGGCGCGCGCCCAATACGGCTTCAGTTGTACATCGACGGCAATTGTGTGGACGATTATCACG
>CANQMD010000153.1 GCA_947624885.1 uncultured Clostridia bacterium | reverse complement strand
CTCGCTCATAACTCTCAAGTATACGCAGTCCAACTCCGTGTGTTTTGCGACGGACGGACAGGCGATAGGCGTTGGCGCGGGGCAGCAAAGCCGCATCCATTGCACAAGGCTTGCCGCTCAAAAGGCGGACCTGTGGCACCTCAGACAGCACGAAAAGGTGCTTGGTCTGAAGTTTGCGGAGGGCGTTGGCAGACCCGAAAAAAACAACATCATCGACCTGTATCTGTCTGTCGACGCGGACGAGGTTGTCGGCGACGGGGTGTGGCAAAACAACTTTGCAGTAAGACCCGAGCCGTTCACCCGCGAGGAAAAGGCGGAATATCTGAGCACGATCAAGGGCGTATCGCTGGGCAGCGATGCGTTTTTCCCGTTTTCGGACAACATCGAAAGGGCATACAGAAGCGGCGTAAGCTACGTCGCGCAGCCCGGCGGATCGATGAGGGACGACCTTGTGATCGAGGCGGCGGACAAGCACAACATGGTGATGTGTTTCACCGGAATGAGATTGTTCCATCATTGATAAAATTGCAAAATCGCAACTTCATTTGACAAAATTGAAAGATAAACTTGCATTTTGTGCAGGAGGACGTTATGAATATATTGGTCATAGGCGGAGGCGGAAGAGAACACGCCGTCATCAAGGCTCTCAAAAAAAGCCCCAAAACGGGAAAGATATATTGCCTGCCCGGCAACGGTGGGATCGCCGCGGACGCGGAGTGCTATCCCATCAAAGCCACTGATATCGAAGGGATCGTGCAATTTGCAACGACGCACGACGTTGATTTTGCCGTGGTCACGCCGGACGATCCGTTGGTGCTTGGGGCTGTGGACGCGCTTGAGGAGAAGGGCATACCCTGCTTTGGCCCCAACAAGAGAGCGGCGATCATTGAGGGAAGCAAAGTATTTTCGAAGCAACTCATGAAAAAGTACGGCATACCGACCGCGGGCAGCGTGACTTGCGCCAGCGCGGAGAATGCTGTGGAATATCTGAAGACATGCAAATATCCGACCGTTATCAAGGCGGACGGGCTTGCGCTTGGCAAGGGCGCGGTGATCGTCTACTCGTTTGAGGAGGCGCGCGCGGCGATCAATGAGATAATGGTGGACAAGATATTCGGCGACAGCGGAAACAAAGTGCTGATAGAGGAGTTTTTGACAGGCCCCGAAGCGTCCGTGCTTTCGTTTACGGACGGCAATATCGTCGTTCCGATGGCGTCGTCTATGGATCACAAACGCGCTTTGGACGGCGATCGCGGGCTGAATACGGGCGGAATGGGCACGGTTGCGCCAAACCCGTACTATACTCCCGAAATCGCCGAGCGTTGCATGAAGGAGATATTTATCCCGACCATCCGCGCGATGAATGCGGAGGGTAGGATGTTCAAGGGCTGTCTGTACTTTGGGCTTATGCTCACGAGCGACGGGCCGAAGGTGATCGAATACAATTGCCGCTTTGGCGACCCCGAAACGCAGGTGGTGCTGCCGCTTTTGGACAGCGATCTGCTTGAGATCATGCTTGCGACAAGCCGCGGGGAATTGAGAGAGGATATGGTTAAGTTTTCCTCGGACAGCGCGTGTTGCGTGATCGTGGCTTCGAGCGGGTATCCAAAAAAGTATGCGACGGGGTTTGAGATCGAACTGCCGAAGCCTGCGGAAGGGGAAGATATCTATGTTGCGGGCGCAAAACTTTCCGACGGAAAGTTGCTGACTTCGGGCGGAAGAGTGCTGGGCGCGACGGCGCGGGCGGAAAATTTGCGCGACGCTGTCGACAAAGCGTATGCGTTGGCCAACAAGGTGAAATTTGAAGGTGCGTATATGCGCAAGGATATAGGAGCGCGGGCATTGCTCGCATTGGGGGACAAGTGATGGTTTTCAGAGTTTACGTCGAAAAAAAGAGAGGGTTTGACAGCGAAGCGAAAGCGCTGACCGCCGATCTGCGCGAACTTTTGGGGTTGGATAACGTCAAAAAGATACGGATCGTCAACAGATATGACGCGGAAGGGCTTGACAGAGAACTGTTCAAAGAGTGCGTGGGCAAGGTGTTCAGCGAGCCGCAGACTGACATTGCGTCGTCAAAAGCGGACATTCGGGGCGCAAGAGCATTCGCCGTGGAATATCTGCCCGGACAGTTCGATCAACGCGCGGACAGCGCCGCGCAGTGCATACAGCTGATCTCGATGGGCGCGAGGCCGACGATCCGCACCGCAAAACTGTATATCGTCTACGGCGACGTGACCGACGAGGATATTGAAAAAATCAAAAGCTATGTGATCAACCCTGTCGAAAGCAGAGAAGCGTCGCTTGAACTTCCCAAAACGCTGAGAGAAAATTACTCCGTCCCCGAAAAGGTGGAAACGCTTGTGGGGTTTGACTCGCTTGACAGGGCGGGACTTGAAAAATTTGCCGCGGAATACGGGCTGGCGATGGACGGCGACGACATTGAATTTTGCAGAGATTACTTCGCGTCGGAAAAGAGGGATCCTACCCTCACGGAAATACGCATGATCGACACATATTGGTCGGATCATTGCCGCCATACGACCTTCCTCACTACAATCGACAGCGTAAAATTTGAGGACGAGTTGCTTGAAAACGCCTACAAGGATTATTTGGCGGCGAGGGAAGAGATAAACAGAACAAAGCCCGTCAACCTCATGGATATCGGCACGATCGCATGCAAGTTGCTCAAAAAGCGCGGGTTGCTCGACAAACTCGACGAGAGCGAGGAGATCAACGCGTGCACGGTGAAGATCACCGTCAATCGCGACGGCAAGGACGAGGATTGGCTGTTGCTGTTCAAAAACGAAACGCACAATCATCCCACCGAGATAGAGCCGTTCGGCGGCGCGGCGACCTGCATAGGCGGCGCGATACGCGATCCGCTG
>CANQMD010000152.1 GCA_947624885.1 uncultured Clostridia bacterium | reverse complement strand
TGCCGCGGGTGGTGACGGCGGGCGTGCCTATCCTTATGCCGCTTGTGAGAGAAGGCTTTTGCGGGTCGTTGGGTATGGCGTTTTTGTTGATGGTGATATGCGCCGCGTCAAGCAAAATTTCAAGCTGCTTGCCCGTAAGCCCCGTGCCCCTCAGATCGACAAGGACAAGATGATTGTCTGTGCCGCCGCTCACCAAATTGATTCCCCTTTCAAGCAATCTTGCGGCGAGCGCCTTTGCGTTGACAACGACCTGTTGTTGATACTGTTTGAACTCAGGCGTGAGCGCCTCCTTGAACGCAACCGCCTTCCCCGCAATTATGTGCATGAGCGGACCGCCCTGTATGCCGGGAAATATCACCTTGTCTATCTTTTTGGCGATGTCGCCGTCGCAGGTCAAAATCAATCCGCCGCGCGGACCGCGAAGCGTTTTGTGCGTGGTGGACGTGACGATGTGCGCGTAAGGAATCGGACTTGGATGTACCCCCGCGGCGACAAGCCCCGCTATGTGCGCCATATCGACCATGAGATACGCGCCTACCTCGTCGGCGATCTGCCTGAAACGCGCAAAATCTATGACGCGCGGATATGCGCTTGCGCCCGCAACGATAAGATTTGGGCGGATCTGCTTGGCAAGCCGAAGCACCTCGTCATAATCTATGTAGCCGTCGTCATTGATGCCATAGCCGAAAGACTCGAACAGCTTGCCGCTGAAACTCACCTTTGCGCCGTGCGTCAGATGTCCGCCCGCGCTGAGCGACATTCCCAAAATTTTGTCCCCCGGCTGCAAAAGGCTGAAATACGCCGCCATATTTGCGTTTGATCCGCTGTGCGGCTGAACGTTTGCATAGGACGCGCCGAAAAGTTGTTTTGCGCGTTCGATCGCAAGTTCCTCCGCTTTGTCGACGAACTGGCATCCGCCGTAATAGCGATTTGAAGGGTAGCCTTCGGCATACTTGTTGGTGTAATGGCTTCCGCATGCCGCCATGACTGCGGGCGACACGATGTTTTCGCTGGCGATGAGTTCAAGATTTTGCTGTTGCCGTTTGAGTTCGTCGACCATGGATACGTAAAGCTCTGCGTCGACATTTTTGATCGCGTTGAGGTCTATCATATAATCTCCGTCCGCGCAGGATTGCGCTAAAAATTATTTGCTCGATTACAGGTGCTTGTCGATGAGCGCGGCATACTCCCGCTTGAGGTGATACCCGATCATGTGCTCCACTTCCTCGCCGTCTTTGAAGATGAGCACGGTGGGAATGGAATAGATGTTGAAACGTGCGGCGAGTTCGGGACACTCGTCAACGTCGACTTTGCAAACGCTCAGTCTGTCGGCGTAATCGTTTTCGATCTCGTCAATTGTGGGCGCAAGCATTTTGCAGGGGCCGCACCAACTCGCCCAAAAATCTACGAGCACAAGCCCTGACGATGTTGCCGATTGAAAGTTGTCGTAATCCAAAGATCTTGCCATAATTTTCACTCCTATCAATTTTGCGCGGTTGTTGCCTAAAAGGCATTTTACCGCTACGGTTTTACACTATAAACTGCTTTTCTTGCAATTCGCCGTCTTTATGAGTTTTCATCTTCGGGCGAGCAAAATTCCTTCATCCGAGGCTTCAGCCTTGGCTTGATCACGGCAAGGTCGAGAGGAAGAGATATCGCAAGCCCCACGATCAACCCTACCGCGGCGAGCAGGGCGACTGCGCCTGCCGAACGGCTGTAGCCTATGCCAACTCCCGCGCAGACAAGCGCGAGCGGCAAAACATAGATGAGAGAGGACAGCGCCAATGCGCACTGCTTCATGTCGACTTTGACAACGTCGCCGACATTTGCGTTCAAGGTGTTTTTGACCTTCGCCAGCGCTCCCCTGCCGTCCCTGTCGATGTTGCACGCGCGACAAATGTCGCACCTTGCATGCCTTCTGAAGGATACGACGGCAAACTCGCCGTCAAGTTTTATGACGACTCCGCGCTCGACTCCGCGTTCGGTCTTTTTGCGCACTTTGACGGCTTTTGTCCGTTGCACGCTATACCTCGATCGCGGAAGGCGAAAGCAATTTGTCAAACGTCCAAATTGCGGTTGCCCCCGTGCGCAGATTTTTTGCTGACGCTTCGCCCTTTTCCACCTCGTCGTCGCCAATGACAACAACCCATTCCGCGCCGATCTTGTCTGCGTATTTCATTTGCGATTTGACGCTTCTGTCCATAATGTCGGTTTCGGCGCTCAGCCCAAGGCTGCGGAAATTTGCCGTTATGCGCGTAGCGATCTCCCGCGCGCTGTCGCCGATGGGCGCAAAGTAATATTGGATATGCTCAGGCTCGGCGGCAAGTTTTGAAGTGTTTTCAAGCACAAGAAGAAGCCTTTCAAGCCCAAGTCCGAAACCTACGGCAGGCATGTGCTTGCCTCCGATCTGCTCCACCAAGCCGTTGTATCTGCCTCCGCCGCACACCGTGCCCTGCGCACCGATGTCGGTCGATACAAACTCGAACACAGTGCGGGTGTAGTAGTCAAGGCCTCTGACGATCATCGGGTCGAGTTTGAAAGGAACGTCGAGCAGCGTGAGAAGAGATTGCAACTTTTCAAAATGCTCGCGGCAATCGTCGCATAGGAAATCCGTGATCTTTGGTGCGTCGGCAACGATCTTTTTGCAATTTTCATCCTTGCAATCGAGGATCCTGAGCGGATTTTTGTCAAATCTTTCGCGGCAGGTCGAGCACATCTTGTCAAAATTGGAGCCTATGTAATCTTTGAGCGCGGCGTTGAATTTTGCGCGGCATTGAGGACAGCCTATGCTGTTGAGCGACAGTTGCAAGCTGTCAAGCCCTACCATCTTTAAAAAAGCGTATGCAAGCGAAATGACTTCCGCGTCGGCTGTCGGAGAATCGCTGCCGTAGCACTCCACGCCGAATTGATGATGCTCGCGAAGTCTGC
>CANQMD010000151.1 GCA_947624885.1 uncultured Clostridia bacterium | reverse complement strand
GACACAGTGTAGAAATGCACAGCACATGGAACGAATTTTATGGGGTATAGCTGGGGAGTACTGAGTGGAGTGTGGCGTAACGTTACGCTTATATCTATACTCACATTATCGCTGCACGTAACGAAGGGAGGGGTTGGGTTGTCCATTGACCTAGTCCGAGTCCGAGCCGCCACGCCTGTTTGCTATCCTCCGCCCAAAGTCCTGTCTGAGCGTTACCCTCAACGCCTACGTCACTTCTTTCTTTTCGGCATCGGAACTTCTTCGTTGACGTAAGTCTGCCACAAGTCCATCTTGTCGTCGTCGGTGATCTCGCGAATAACTCTTGCGGGCACGCCCGCGGCAAAGCAGTGGGCGGGGATATCCCTCGTGACCACGCTGCCCGCGCCTATCACCGCGCCGTCGCCGATCGTCACGCCTCCGCAGACGGTGACGCAGGAGGCAAGCCAAACGTCGTTTCCGATCGTGATTGGTTTGGAGTATTCGATATCGTGATATCCGGTGGGATATTGCTGTTGTTTGCGCTCCTCCCAATGCATGGGGTGCACGGGAGTCGCAAGCGTGACGCGCGTGCCGCACATACAGCCTTTGCCTATCGTGATTGGCGAGATATCCAAAAAAGTGCAGTCAAAGTTGGCAAAAAAGTCGTCCCCGAAGGTGATATTTATGCCGTATTCGCAGTGGAAGTCGCTCCAGATGCAAAAGTTTTTTCCGTGGTTTGGGATGAGTTTGTTTATTATGCGGTTGCGGCGGGGCACATTCCACATATGCACGCGGTTATACTTTTCCGAAAGCAGCAACCCGCGCATATGCACTTTGTTGATGTATGGATCCGTGCAGTTGTACAGTTTGCCCGCTCGCATCAAATCGAATTGCTTTGTAGACATCTTTTTCATGGCGCTATCCCTCTTGTCCGCGGTTTCCGCGGCGGTATGCGGACATTTTTCGCCGCCGCACCCTCATTATACTTTGTTTAAACTCAAATTTCAATAGCGCGCGTTTCAACAAATGCCTTTCCGCCCTCAAATTTTGGGATTTTTGTTGAAAAAGCGCCCAATATGCATTAAAATATTTTGGAAAAAGTGTAACCGTCGCGGCACCAAACCGTATTTTAAGCAAAAAAGGAGAGCGCACAATGAAAAACGCCGCTTTTGAAAAACTATTCAAAAGGTATTACAACGAAGCGATTTTGTATGTGTGTTCTCTCACGCACAGCCTTCCTCTCGCGGAGGACATCGTGCAGGAGGCGTTTTCGCGGGCGCTGACCTCCATCGACGAGGAAAGGGATTCCTTCAAGTATTGGCTGTTCAAGGTCAGCAGAAATTGCTACTTTGATTACCTGCGCAAAGCAAAGCGCGTTGCGCCGCTTGACGAGGCTTTGTCCTCCGACGAGCGCGACCTTGTGCAGAGCGTCATTCAAAAGGAGGAGTATCGCGCCCTCTATTCGGCGATAGGCAAACTCAAAAACAACTATCGCGAGGTGGTGCTGTTGTACTACTTTGACGGGCTGAGCGTAAGCGAGATCGCGGACATAACGGGGCAAACGACGGACAATGTGAAAGTTCTGCTGTTTCGCGCTCGCACAAAATTGAAATCTATATTGGAGGCAGAGATAGTATGAACTTTGAGGAAGTTTTGAAAAAAGTCAAAGCGGGTACGGCGACCCCTGAGGAGATAGAGTTTGTCCAGCAGCGCGTTCTCCAGGCAAGACGCGCCCTTTCCGGCGAGCCTCAGATCGACTTTGACGAGGCGCTTGCGCACGTTGAGGACGGCAGCGCCACCGACGAGGAGCGCAAATATGTCGAGGCGCAGATCAGCGAGTTTCTTTCAGACGATTCGCGCATGGCGTCCGCTCCCATCAAGGAGGCGAGCGGCGACGACGTGAAAAAGGCGAAAAAGTCCTTCAAAAAGCGCTACATCATCATTCCCGTATGCGTGTTGCTCGTCATCATCGTAGCGCTCGGCGCGATATTGGGCGGCGTGTTCGGTTTCGCCGCGAGCAGCGCGAACAAAAACATGAAGTTCGGTCTTGAGCATTGCAAGCAGAGCGCTTTGGATTATGTGCTTGCCAACCAGCAAAACTTCGGCGTTGATCCGGGCACATTCAAGGCAAATCAAATCCGCGTCGAGGACGTCGACAGGCAATTCCATTATAACGACAAAAAGCTCGGCTCAAGTTATTATTACTACGAGATCGACGTGGAGTGTTCCGCGCTCATCGGCGCAGGCATGCGTCCCGGCGTAATCGAACTCGAAGTGGAGCTTCGCGTAAACACCGTCACCGGCAACGTCGAGTTGATCAAATATGACATAGATCGCGACTAGGAGGCTGCGTATGGATTTTGACGAAGCGTTAAGGCATATGCAGGAGGGCACCGCCTCCGACGAGGAAAAAGCGTATGTTGAAAGCCGCTTGAACGATGCGGATCTGCGCACCGCGGACAACGGTCCCCGCGTCATTGAGGACCCCAAACCCGCAAGAATAAAAGGGCAGAAGCGCGAACTTGGTAAGTTTTACAAACTGCTCATAGTCGTCGCGGTCATTGCTGTGGCTTTGGGCGCGATATTTGCTGGCGTATTCGGTCATGCGACGGTATGCGCCTCCGCGGCGGACAGGACGGACCGTGCGCAAGCGGGCAGGATCGCGCAGGAGTTCGCGTTCAACCTCACGCAGCAGAGCGTAATGGGGTTGCCCCTCGTGACCAAACTTGACGATCTTGTCCTTCGCGACATCGACCGCGACCTTCAGTACAACGCGGCAAAACCTTCCGCCAGCTACTACGTCTACGAGGTGCAGCTTGTGGCGATGGGCACCGAGATCGACGTGCTTGTGGATTCCCGCACGCTTACCCCCAAAGTGAAGGATATCGACAGGGATTGACCACCCATTAATGATTCTTAATCCCCCGCTGCCATCCTGAGTTTGTCGAAGGATCCCCTTTGCAGACGCACCCCACCCATTCCTCGCGAT
>CANQMD010000150.1 GCA_947624885.1 uncultured Clostridia bacterium | reverse complement strand
GCTCTTTTCATTGAATTAGGCTGCCTTGATTCTTAAATTTAGATTTTTGTGTCCATTTGAACGCTCAAACCCTTCAACCCTGTTTTATGCCGCAAGTTTGCTTCTTGCCAAGGCAGACGCCGGGATAAACATCGTTCATTCGTCTGCCTATTCCGCCACACCGGCGTATTACTATACGCCTTTACAATACCATGTTTTATGCCGCAAGTTTGCTCTTCTTGCCGAGGCAGACGCCGGGATAAACATTGTTCATTCGTCTGCCTGTTCCGCCACACCGGCATATTACTTTATGCCTTTACAATACCATGTTTTATGCCGCAAGTTTGCTCTTCTTGCCGAGGCAGACGCCGGGATAAACATCGTTCATTCGTCTGCCTATTCCGCCACACCAGCGTATTTCGGGTGTCGTTTATATTTGATCCATTTTGCCATGTTTCAGGTCGAGAGGTCGTGCGTCTTTTGTTGTCGTTTGATAAGTTTAGAGGCGGTACGTCTGTACCGCCTCTTTTGGAGGCACCTTCCGGATTTGGACCGGAGCGTGAGGGTTTTGCAGACCCTTGCCTTACCACTTGGCTAAGGTGCCGATCGCGCCACGGCGGATAACCTGTGGGCTGACCTATGCTTTCGATCAAACAGCGAAAGCATTGTGGAGCGGGAGACGGGACTCGGACCCGCGACTTTCACCTTGGCAAGGTGACACTCTACCACTGAGTCACTCCCGCAAAACAGATTGCCTTATTAATATACCAAAAGAGTTGACGTTTGGCAACAGATTTTTGCAAAATTGCGATAAATCCGCAAAAGATTTTGCGTACCGCGCAATGTTCGGCGGCATTCTGCACGCCCTCTATGTTCATCTTTGCGCTATGCCTGCCCGCAAACAGATTTCAAAGTCAAACCGCAAGCGATCAGATTCTGCCGCTTGCGCCCCGTTACTTTTTGCGTTTGGCGATCGCGGTCGCAAACTCCGCAAGTTCAATGTCGAAGTTCTCCGCCGCTTTTATCGCTTGCAACAAGTGCAGTTGCAACTCAAGCCGCGCCTCTTCCTCGCCTATCAGCTTCACGATCCCGTCCGAATCGAGCAAGTCGTCGGATATTTGAAATTCCAGCCCAACCGCCTTGCCGTATGCCGATATTTTGTCAAGAGTCGGTCCATCCGCTCCCGCGGCGATAGAGCCCGCCATCAACGCGCCTTTGATGAGCGCCCCCGTCTTTTTGGAGCACATTGCGATATAGTCTTCCTTGGTTTGTATCCCCGCAAGTTCCAGCGCCTGTCCATGCGCCATATCTATTGCCGCCCCTGCGATCTGCGCAGCGGCAGAAGCAAACCTTTCTCCGTACATTTCACTGTGTTTTGTAAGTTCTTCAAACGCCAAACTCAGCAAAAAATCTCCGCCCAAAATTGCGTTTGCCTCGCCAAAGGCGACGTGTGCGGAAGGTTTTCCCCTCCTTTCGGAGGCGTTGTCCATAGCGGGCAGATCGTCGTGCACAAGCGAATAGCTGTGCACAAGTTCTATGCCTGCGGCAAGCGAAAGCAGCTGTTTTTCATCGCACTCTCCGCCCGCGGCACGCGCCCCCAGAAACACGCAAACAGGCCTCACTCTTTTGCCTCCGTCCGCGGCGCAATAAAGCGCGATCTTGTTCAAAACAGACTCGTTTCCGTCAAGCGTATTTGCAAAATATTTTTCAAAATCGGCAAGAAACGCCTTTTTATCCATCATAATCCTTCAATAAACTGCCGATTGTGCAATATATCAATCGTCAGTCAAGTTTAAATTCCTGCGTCAGCTTGTTGATGTCGTCCACCAACAATTCAAGTTTGCCCTTTTCCGCCTTGAGGCTTTCAAAGCAAAGTTTGCTCAACTCCACTCCGCGTTTAAAATCGTCCATCGCCTCGTCAAGCGGAACGTCGCCCTCAAGTTTTTTGACGACCGCCTCCAACTCCTTCAGCGCTTCCTCAAACTTTTTTATTTCTGCCATAACAGCCTCCTTCACTGATCTGTATCGTTTATTTGCACCGACGTGACTTGTGCCGTGACCGTGCCGTCGCCGCCCGTAGCCTTAAGTTCGTCGCCCACACGGACGGCTTTTACGCTGCTCACAGTTTTGCCTTCGACTTGCAGTCTGAAATACCCTCTGCCGAGTATCTTGAGTGGACTGAGCCCGTCCAACTTGCCCGCAAGCAGTTTGCATGCGGTTTCCGCATTGACCACCTTCCGCTCGACTGCCTGTTTCGCCAAAAGCAGATAGCGCTCCACCCTCCGTTCCTTTTCGTCATAGAATGAAGTCGCTTTCACCCTGAGTTTGTTGAACGCCAGCTGCGCCGCCCCGCTTTTGCGCTCAAACGCTCTCTTTGCGCTCAGCGTGAGCCTGCTTATGTCCTGCTGTATCGCCCTCACCAACTCGTAGTAGTCATATGCGACAAGTTCGCCCGCCGCAGTGGGAGTAGGAGCGCGCATATCCGCCACAAAATCGCAAAGCGAAAAATCCGTTTCATGTCCCACCGCTGACACAACGGGGGTACTCATGCCGTAGATCGCCCTGACCAATTCCTCGTCGTAAAATGGCGCGAGGTCCTCAAGCGAGCCGCCTCCGCGGGCGATCACGATCACGTCGTAGCCAAGCCCGTCCACGCGTTTGAGCACGCCGGCGATCTCATGCGCCGCGCCCTCCCCCTGCACGCGCACGTCGCGCACAACGATGTCTATGATTGGGTTTTTGCGCCTCACCGTAGTGACGATATCGCGTATGACCGCGCCCGTTTTTGAGGTGACCACCAACACGTTTTTGGGATATGGCGGGATAGGTATTTTGTGCGCGTCGTCAAACAATCCTTCCGCCTTAAGTTGTTCCTTCAGCCTTTCAAACTCAAGCGCGAGCATGCCCTGCCCGACCGGCTCTATCGACGTAGCCTGCAAGTTGAGCCGCCCGCCCTTCACCCAGTAGTCCAGCGATCCTCTGACCAGCACGCTTTCGCCGTCCTTTGGGCAGTAGGTCTTGCGGGTGTTGAAACACACGCAGGA
>CANQMD010000149.1 GCA_947624885.1 uncultured Clostridia bacterium | reverse complement strand
GCGTTGTAGGCTGCTTGCCAAAAGGCAATACAAAAAGCCCCGCAGGGGTTGGGTTATTGGCTCTCAATGCCTTTTACCAACGCTCCTGCGAGGCTCCCGTCAAGAGTATCGTGGAATAAATAGCTGTGAATTCTGCAAATTATAGTTTGAGTAATACCAAAGCCGTGTAATTTCCCATCTTAAATACTTTTTGGCTAAAAATAAAGCCCTGACCGTCAATATCAGGGCTTGTCCTCAATGGACTGTTATATTCGATTTCCACTCGGTCGTTGTAGACCGTTACTCGTTTTATCAGTAGTGTTATCAGCGTTTTTGCTTCCTCTGTCAAGGCTTCCTTAGCCATCTCCTTGCTTTCGGTCTTTATGGAAGCGTTTGAGTACAATGGATTTTTCAACTGTCGCCCCATCTCTCATTTAAGGCGAACAGAGTTGCCCATCACTTGATTCTAATCGGCTGCCATAATACCAATATACTTTTATATAATCTTACCATCAAACGACAAAATCCGCAACAACAAATCCAAAATCAATTCTAAAAACAGCACTTCATAACTTCATTCTGTAATTCTGCCTATATATAAAACGCCCAGCCTATCGGTTCAAGATAGGTTGGGATTGGCGTACCATAAAAAGGCGGTCCGTTGAAAATACGGGCCGCCTTTTATGATAAACTACGACCAAAGAACGCGAGGCCTGTCCTCGCATTATGCTTTATTTGTTTCAACTCCTGTCGGGAGTACCAAAAAGGTTAGTCCCATGGACTAACCTTTTTACATACGACAGGGTGATTTATACTTTCAAGTGCAACATCTTAAATAAAAGGCTCCCTCATGGGGAGCCGTTGTCGGATTTGAAAAAGGTGCGGAGATCACTTTTTGACGCCGGAGATGTAGGTTTGGATCTCACGTGCCATGCGAATGTCGGTGGTGATGTAGTCCACGCCAAACTCGACGGCGCAGCACATGGCGTCGCGGGGGCTGTTGACCGTCCATACGCCCACCTCAAGCCCCGCGGAATGGAACTTTTTCACAGCCTTTTTGGTGAGAAGCTGGTACATGCACGAAAGGTCCAGCCGCAAAGATATTGCCTTGTTGAGGTTTTTGCTGCCGATGTAGGTGGTGACGACAAGATATTGCAGTTTTGCGTCGGGCAGTTTGCCGCGAATGTAGGAGAGTTTGTCCATGTGGAAGGATATATATCTGAACTCTACGCCGCTCGCTTCCACCTTTTGCATGATGAGATCGAGGTCCGCCTCAGTCATATCTCCGTCTTTGATCTCGATGACGGCGGTCTTGCCGCCGGACTTGCAGATCTCAAGATACCTGTCAAAGGAGGGCGCATACTTGCTTTTGTTGTGGCGGAGGGGCGTTGAAAGCGCCTGCTCCAGCGTGACGTTGCGCACATTGCTTATGCCGTCAAGCGCGTTGCGGTCGTGCATGCAAACAAAGCCGCCGTCGCTTGTCGCCCATACGTCGGTTTCTATGCCCCAAACCGTTTCGTCCTCCGCGGCGAGAAGGAACGCCGCCTCGGTGTTTTGATACTCCTCCTCGCTCAGCCCTCGATGCGCGATGAAGTTGACGGAACAGGAAGGATAATCGGACGCGATACGCGAAAGTTTTGCCTTGGTGTGGGACATGAACTTGAGGTTGTTCATAACCCCGAAAGCCACTCCAATGCCTATCGACGCCAAAACCAATATCACCGCAAGCGCGATGAGAAAACGCTTCAAATGTTTGTTCATCTGTGCCATATCGTCCCCCTTTTTAAACGCAAAACGCCTATGATTTGTCACAGGCAATGCGTAGAATACTAATATAATAGATAATTTTAGCACGATATGTGAATTTGTCAAGAGCAAAAATTTTGCAATTCCAAACAAACACTACGCGCACAAGATATGCGCGGGCAGGACGAATTCTGTCGAAAATTGCAATATCGGCGGTTTAAGATTTGATTTTGCGCGTATAAAACCGTTGTTTTGTCAATAATGCCTTTGTGAATATAGACGAAATTACAAAAAAGATCCAAGAAACGTTTTGCTTCAGCGACGACTTGAAGGTGCGCGAACTCACCGTAGCAAACGTGCGCTGCGCCTTTGCGTATATAGACGGAGGCATAGACAGAGAACTGTTTGAGCAAAGCATTCTCAAGCCGTTGATGTCGGCGACCTCATTTGAAAAGCCGTATGAGGACGCGCTGGAACGCACCGTGAACTTTTCGGAAACGGCGGTGCCTGTGAACGTGATCAGCGCTCCCGGTCCAATTGCGGAGGGCGACGCGGTGATGTTTGTGGACGGCGAGGACACCGCATACGTATACTCGCTTAGAAAGCCCGAAAAGCGCTCTATCACCGAGCCGCCCACTTCGAGCGTGCTGAAAGGTCCGCGAGAGGGGTTTATCGAGGAGATCAAAACAAATCTGTCGATGATGCGCCGCCGCCTCAAGACTCCGGATCTTGTGATCCGCACCTTTCAGGTTGGGAGATACTCCACCACGTCAGTCGCGGTGCTGCATATCAGGGGCGTGGCGGACAGGCAACTTGTCAAGCAGATATACGAGAAAATAAGCAAGATCGATATGGACGGCGTGATAGACAGCGCCTACGTGCTGTCGTTTGTGCAGGCAAAGCGCACGTCGTTCTTTTTGCAGGCGGGGACATCCGAAAAGCCCGACGTGGTGTCCGCAAAACTGCTCGAGGGCAGAGTTGCGATCATTGTGGACGGCTCGCCCATCGTCGTCACGCTTCCCTATTTGATCTTTGAGGACGTGCAGGACGGCTACGACTACTATTCAGGGGACTGGAGAGCGTCGATGATCCGCATGTTCAGGGTGATCGGCGCGCTTTTGACGGTGTTGCTGCCCGGAGCGTACATCGCGTTGCAGACCTTTCATCTGCAACTGTTGCCGCTGAAATTTTTGATGACGTTGATGGCTGCGACGACGGGCATTCCGTTTCCGCCCGCGATAGAAATGCTGGTGGTGCTGGTGCTGTTTGAGGTGCTGAATCAGGCCTCCATACGCATG
>CANQMD010000148.1 GCA_947624885.1 uncultured Clostridia bacterium | reverse complement strand
CCCGCTTTGACCGCCGCTTCAAGCACTGTCCTCGCCGCCTCTATCGTGCTCTTCTTTGCGCGAGGATGGGGCGAAAAGACTATGCCGTTGCGAGTCTTGAGGGCAAGCAGAGCCTTGAAAATTGCCGTGGATGTCGGGTTTGTCGTGGGGACTACCGCCGCAAGCACGCCCACAGGCTCCGCTATCTTCGTGATGCCGTACGCCGCGTCGCGTTCGATCACGCCGCAGGTCTTAACGTCGCGATAAGCGTTGTAGATGTACTCGGACGCATAGTGGTTTTTGATCACCTTGTCCTCAACGATGCCCATGCCGGTTTCCTCGACCGCCATCTTTGCAAGCGGAATGCGCTGTTTGTTTGCCGCCATCGCCGCTTCAAAGAAGATCTTGTCGACTTGTTCCTGCGTGTAGGTGGCAAAGATCCTCTGCGCCGCCCTGACGCGCTGGAGCAACCGTTTCAAGCTGTCTTCACTGTTGATGATTTCAACGTTGTTTTCCATAATTTGATCTCCCATATTATTTCGCTATATTTTTATTGATAAAAATATATTGATATCATTTTATCCAATTATATAACTTTTGTCAACCGTTTACAACATAATATTTACAATATAATAAAAAGGACGCAATGCGTCCTCAATCTTTTGGCGTATCGTCGTCTACATAAGTCGTATGCGCCTCCGCCGAGTCATCGGACGGCTGAAGCACAAAGTGATATTCCCCGCTGTAGCGGCCGATCACCTCAAGCGCCAGGCGATAGCCAAGCCCTATGCAATCCTCCGACAGGTTGTCGTAAGAGTCATAACGCGTGCGGTAGTAATCGGGCAAATTCGCACTGATCGCGTTGAATCCCAGGCTTCGCAAGCCGTTTGCGGAAAAAATTCCGCTCTCCGTGTTTGAAAACACAGGCATATGCCCGCGGCATTTCGCGCCTATGCTCGCCGCGCTGTCAAATGCGAATTTCACAAGTTTTTTGTCGCTCTTCACAAAGCCGTTCAACTCGCGGGTGTTGACTTGCAACGCACCGCTTTCGCGCCAGATATTTGCGACCAAAAACACCGTTTCGTCGCCAAATTCCTGCTTGTGCGCGTCCACAAACGCCATCGCGCCGCGCATACCCACCGCGCCGCTGCCCGCAAGCAGCACGCACACCTCGGTATTTTCAAATTGTACGTCTTTCAGACTGTTCAATGCGGCGATCGCCGTGACCGCGCCGCTCAAACCGTCGTTTGCGCCGTCGATGATCCGCCTGCTCACAAAAAACAGCGTCGCGCCCCAAGGAATGACAAAAAACAGCCCTGCAAGTCCCGCATACAGCATGTTGCCGTAGGCGATTCCCGCGCCGATCCCGCCGACCATGACCCATCTTGCGATGTTGATCGCGGCAAGATATGCCACGCCCACTATGTTCAGCGCCCGCTGCGTCACAAACGCCGTCGTGCCAAACGCGAACTTGGTGTGCCACTCATTGCCCGCGTCGTAATGCGAAACCAGCACGATCCTCTTTTTGACTTCGCCCGAACAGTGCTTCACAGCATAGACGTTTTGGGATTCGCTCTGCTTGAACAGCGGATCGTAGAAGCGCTTGAACAGCACGTACTCCAGCATGTACGGCACCACCGCAACGATCAGCAACATACACGACACCAATGTGGAAAAGAAATACGAAACCAGCGCAAGCAACAGACAGACGACCGTGAATGTGATCCATCCGAAATACGCGCGCGGACACACCTTGAATGGCTCGGTCTTCACGTCCTGAGCGCCCTCGGCAAGCCTGCCCGCAAGATATTCTGCCGCGGCTTTTTCGCTGTCGGAAGCGGAAAAGCGCTTGTCAAAATGTTTGCAAATATACTTGATCTCATCCGCCGCGTCCGCGGCGACATGCTGAGCGTCAAAAGGAAGTTTACACTCCTTCATATTATCCCCCAATATCAAGGTTGGACATGAGCACTTTGAGCATCATTGTGACAACGTTAAGACTGTTGCCCTCTATGCCACGAGCAATCTTTTCATAAAAATTGCGATTCGCTTCGGCGATCACATCTGCGACGACGCGTCCCTCCTCGGTGAGCGCGAGGTCCTGTTCCCGCTTGTCCTGCTCGGAAATCGTGGACACAATGTATCCCTTTTCCTTCAGCAGTTTGACGCTTCTTGAAAGCAGCGCTTTCGACACGTCATAGTCCTGCGCGATCTGGCTTGCGGTCGACACCGTATCCAGCGAACTGAGCACCACGATCTCATTTGGCGACAGATCGTAACCGTCAAGTGCTTTGAGTTGAAATTCCTGATACGCACGGCTTATTTTTCTGAACGCCACAAGATAGAACGAAACGATGCCCAGATCTTTGTCCAAAATATCCTTCATTTTGCATCGGCTCCTTTTTTTATTCCACCCATGTTGCAAAGAGATATCTGCGCGTCATGTATGTCTTCAAAGTCTTGGTATCTATATGCCACACGATTGTGTGTGATCTTCCGCCCCGCCCTTTGCGAGCGGGGCGCTATTGTGTCAGAGGTCATTCCTCGGTCGTCTTTGGCGTTTCCTGTGGCTCTTCGGCGGCAGTATCCGCATCGTTGTCCTCACAGGCTTCCTTTTCCTCCGCGGCATCCTCCGGCTTTTCCATCGGAACTGCGGGGCTGTCCTCGTTGGGGAACAATGGCATCGCCGCTCCTTCCTCAACCGCGATGTCGCTTGTTTGGGTCGCGCTGTCCTCTCCGTTTGACTGAGCGGCTGCCTTGCGACGTTTGATCTCCGCCACTGCCTCCTGTTGTTCCTTCTCGTTGAACTTGTAGAAGAACAGCGGAATGACGGTCAGGAAGAAGGATATCGTTGCGACAAGCATGAGGATGATCCACATAGTGTCCTTGTTTTCGGGCTTCAACTGCGTCGGATCGTTCGCCGTGACGTTTGCAAGATAGTACGCAAGCACGCCGACAAACGCGCCGACCGCCATACCTATCTTGTTGATGAGCGTCTGCATTGCAAAGCATATGCCTTCCGCTCTCTCGCCCGTTTTGAGTTCCAGATAT
>CANQMD010000147.1 GCA_947624885.1 uncultured Clostridia bacterium | reverse complement strand
CAAAAATGGGCGCAGATCATGGCGCTTACGCCTTTGAAAAAGTGGGCGACTGCGGACGAAATTGCCCAATGGATATACTTTGTCGCCGTCGTCAACAAGTCTATGACCGCGCAGGACGTCTTGATAGACAACGGCGAAAGTTCGGACGCGCACTTTGTCTGGTAAATTTTGCCGCGTACAAAAAAACGCCTTTGAATGAGGCGCATTCACAGGATATCTCAAAAAATTTGACGAATATGGCGGCGTTCCGCTTTGATTTGCGATCCGCAATTTTGAGGATCGTTTTTCTTTTATCATTTGAAAAATCGGCTTTGCCGCCCTTTCACGCGGCGGGCATGGCGATATGTTTGGATGTTTGGCAGGGTCAAGGCTTGCGGAGTTTGCCGTTTAAGCCCTTGATCAAAAAGCACCTGCCGACCACGCAGGACAGCGCGACGGTGCCGCCGCTTCGGCTGTCCAAAGATTCGTTGCGGTTGTCGCCCATGCAAAACAGTTCGCCTTTGCCTATTTCCCAAAAGCCGTTGGCGGTGTTCATTTCCTCTTTGATGTACGGCTCGTCAAGCAGTTCGCCGTTGAGATACACCTTGTTGTCAAGTATCTGCACGGAGTCGCCCTCGATGCCAATCACGCGCTTGACTATCGTGCGCCCACCCAGCGATGGCCAATCGGGAGTGCAAACGATGATGTCCCCGCGCCGTATTTTGGCGAGTTTGTTGAGATAGAGGATCTCGCCGTTGGTGAGGTCGTCGTCCATCATCTCACCCGCGCCGCCATCCAACGTCGGCCACATCGAGGTTCCCTCCACGACGAATGTGGAGATCACGTAGTATTTGACAATAAGCGCGCTCGTCACCGCCAAAATCACCACAAGCAAAAACACGATCACCGTGATGATGACCTTTTTTGTGCGGGATGAGGGAGTGGAAAGATCCATCAACTCCATGTTGTCGTCGTCAAATTGCATACTCAATTATATGGAGGCGTGGGCGCCTATATCCACAAAAAGTTGTTGAATATCATGCCTTTTGCGTCCGTAAACGAGATCACTTTGGCGTTTGCGAACGTTGTCAGCGTGCGGCCCTCTTCTGACTTGAAATCCGAACTTGACAGCAGGATATTTTGCCAAAACTCGCCGCCCAACAGCTTTGCGCGGGCTATGTAACACTTTTCGTCGGGAATTGTGTAGATCCTGACGATCAAATCGCGCTGAGAGGGTGAAAATACGTCGAAATGCAATGCGGACGTGCGGGCAAACGACTTGAACTCCCTCTCGCCGCGGCATAGCAACAGCGAGCCGTCCTTGGCGCAAACGCCCTTGATGTCAAACGGGCCTTTCTCCGTGGAGAGCAAGCCGGTTTCAAGCACAGCGTCCTCCGTCTTGACGGAAAATATCTCCTCGTCCATGCTGTTGTCGTAGATGATCCGCGAGCACTCCGAGCCTGTTTCAACGTTGGTCGCGCCCAGCTTTTCGGGGATCACGTCGATCACTTCGGTGGAACTTGCGTCGTCGTTGTCGTAGGTCATGGTTGCGTAAGCGAGAGTCAAAGCGGACGGATCGTATACGGGCACGTGCACGGTGTACTCGTGCGTGCCAACCTTTTGCAACCCGGACAGCTTTGTCCAATGCCGCGCAAACGGAGATATCTCGCCCGCGTTGACGTATACGTGCGTGAGTTTGGACTTGTGCACGGTGTGCAGGCGCAGGTACAACTCGCCGTCGGCGGACTCAAAACTCATCGTGGGACGAATGGACGTGTCCTTCCCTGCAAAACAGTTGCGCAACCAACTCAGCATGGCAAGCAGACCTTTTTTTGTGATCTGCATGTCTATGCTGCGCATGATGAGCAATTTTTTGTTGTCGCATTTCACGATGTTGAGAATGTCGCCCGCCCTGTCCACGTCGCAATATTGCGACATCCTTGTCGTCAGATAAAAAGTGGGGCAGGTCACAAGTTTTGCATAGGTTTCAGCGCCTACTCCCGTGGAATACGCGATCTCCTCCTCGGTGGTAGGGACGTTGCCGCTTGCAAACCGAGGCTTGTTTTTTGCCCAACGATAGCCGCCTCCGCATATTGGCACAAGCGCTTTGACTCGCCTGTCCATAGCGGCGACCTGCCAGCTGATGTGCCCGCCCGCGCCTATGCCTATCACCGCGACGCGCTCCTTGTCTACGACGGGGAGTTGCTCAAGCATGGTGACCGCTCTGCGGGCGATCTTGCTCCACACATACCACGGCGAACGACGCGCCGAGCCGTCAAGCACGTCAAGATGAGGACGGCACTCTTCCGCGCGCGCAAAGGCGAGCGATTGAGGAAATTCCGTCCCCTCCTTCCCGGCATAATCCGGAATGCCGATGACATACCCTTCAGCAAGCAGCGTTGATATGACGCGCTGCAACGGCATATCGTCAAGCGTAGGCAACAGAAGCGCCGCGCTGCGCGCGTCTTGCCATCTGCTGTCGTAATAAACTTTCATGTGCGCTTGAAAATGCACCTGCTCGGAATAGTCCACGGCAAAGCCGTAGGTCGTGCAGACGACGTTGTCGTCCTCCTCAGAGGATACCGTTGCAGGCTCTAAAGGCACTGTTGTAGGATCGTAGTCCTCCCACACCTCGCGGGGAGTCATAAATTTGAGTTCCATACCCATTATTATAGCCCAAACTTCGCGCAAAGTAAAGATATAAAAGGTACAGAGCGACAGCTTTTTCTTTTACATTAAAAGAAAACGCGGAAAAGCCGCCCGCTTGGGGCGCGTCCGCAAAGGATATAAGTTCGTCTTTTGCCACAGGGGAGTCCGCGTCGCATATGTATCTCGGTTGCGAGGCGCTTTCAAACGCGCTCGCCATCGCCCGCACTTTGCCGCTCGCGCCCAGCCTGGCAAACTCTTTCGCCATCAGATCCATGGCGTGCTCGTCAGCCAAAATGAAATCCATTTGCCCTCCTGCCGCATTGTATGCCGCGCAAGATATTTGTGTGCGCAAAAAAGAGGAGAGCAGATCCCCGCGACAAACTCAAACAGACAAAAAATGTGGCATACTTCGTCGCTTCATATATCCACATTATTTTGCATAAAAGCAGGTTTAAACAAATGGAATAGATGTATAAACATGCGGTTATGC
>CANQMD010000146.1 GCA_947624885.1 uncultured Clostridia bacterium | reverse complement strand
CTACAAGCTGAATACCCCGATATGCCGCAAGAGCAGATCCGCAAATGCGCTGATGATTATCTGAGGTTGGGAGAAAAAACGAATTGGACGCATTCGACAGGCGAGCCGATACACAGTTGGCAAGCGACGGCAAGAGGCTTTGCCGAAAAACGCCTCCAACGGTACAGCAAGCGCAGCGGCAGCGGCGGCGGTAACGCCCGCAGCCGCGCGGAGGCTGCGGAACGAGAGAAACGGCGGGCTGAAATCCTCGAAGAACTCGAAGGTGTATGGCCTGCCGATGCACAGCAATCTTAACAAAACACAAACACCATGACAAACGACTATACAACCAAAAGGAGAAGCACACCGACCGACATTGGCGACAACCTCAAAGCTTTCGACAGCGGAGGCAAGCCGCTCTTCACGCTTTGCCCGAGCGGCACGAAGAAATGCTTAACGATTTGGGGCATGTTTCGGCAAGCAGGGACGCCCGAGGATGATGGAGATCCAAGCCTTGCGGGGTATAATTACCTCTGGAATTGCGACTGCCCGCAGTGCGAGGCTCGCCGGGAGGCTGAGAAACGGGCAGAGCAGGCGGCGGCTGAACGCAAGCGGCGAAAAGAACTTCAAGAGAAGTTAAAAAGCCGTGGCATTCCGGCAACCCTCATCGACGCACACCTCGAAGATTGGGATAATGACAGGCTGGGTGATGATACCGTTCGACGGATCAGAGACGCCGCGCGCAGATATGTTTCCCGGCTCTATTGCTACGAGCAGGGACGGACAGCGACCAACCCGGGCAATCTGCTGATCTGCGGCAAGTCTGGGAGAGGGAAGACGCCACTGGTGCAGCTCATGGCCGTGGAGCTGATGCGTGGCGAGGGCGGCGAGGGTAGCGTCAATGTCACGTATGTGAACTATATGAGCCTTCTCACCGAGTTGACCGACGCGAAGAATTACAAGGGGAAGCCCTTACAGGAGATTGTGAGCTACTATGCGACGCGAGCCGTCTTGATCATCGATGACTTCGGGGACGAAGAGCCTGCCTCTTGGCAAGTGGGGCGGCTTTTTGAGATCCTCGACCAACGGAAACGCGAGGGCTTACCCACCATTGTCACCACGGGATACATGGACAGCGCCGACCTCACCGACCAGCTCACCGAAAAGGGCTATGGCGGCGCGCAGAAGGGAGCGGGGATGGCCATTAAACTACTCAGGCGCATAACCACCGGCGGCAACCTGCTCACGCTCTCGAAAATCCAAGGTACTGTGACGCCCACGGCCTGAGGCGCATGGCTTCCACCCCGATCTAGAGCTATTTTCTCAGCAAAAAATTCAGTTTTGTTTCACCCTTTACAACCACTAACCACACACACACAGACATGAAAAAAACAACAGCAAAAAACGATGAAATGATCCCGCGCCATTGCACGGCGAAGGATTTGGCGGAGTTGCTCGGAGTCTCGACCCGCAGGATAAAACAACTACGGGCTGACGGAGCGCTTGTGACGGACGATAGCCTATCGCCTCCTCGGTATCTACTGGTGGAGAGTCTGGCGCAGTATGCACTTTACCTGAAGCGGGATGATGCCGCGCAGGAAGCGAACAGGCGATGCCTCAAAGCAACGGCTGATTACAAGGAGAGGAAGGCCGAACTCATGCTTCTCGAACTGCGAAAGCGGCGCAATGAGTTGCATGAGGCGCGGCACATACGGGCGATCTGGACGGAAAACATCCTTGAGATGAAGGCGGAATTCTTGGCTCTACCGACACGCGTAGCCCCGGATTTGGCGGCTTGTGGCTCAGCGCACGAATGCTATGCTGTTCTCCGCAAGGCGATTTGCGAAACACTGAACACTCTCGCCAATAGGAAATATGACCCGGAGGAATTCGCGAAGATGGTAAGGGCTGAGGGAGACTTTGTCCTGGATGATGAGGATGATCAGGAAGAAGATGATGAGGATGATGAGGAAATGGAAAAGATGAGTAAGGCGAGAAGGCACTGGGGACATCGTGATTGAACCGTACTTACCAATAACCACATAAGCATTAAGAAACATCATGAAAAAAATAACCATATCCACAAAGGGCTCATTCGCACAAGAGCTGAGGAAGCAGCTCGCCTCTTTTCGAGGAGACCTCGACAAGGTGCAAGGCCGATTGCTATCGGACATTACGACGCGCGCGCCCGCGCCGATCAGCGCGGCCGTGAGCAAGACGTACGCAGTGGGCAAGCTCGCAGCGGTGAAGCGATACAACTTCATTGGAGGCGGGAAACGAGCGCTGACGAAGCGGGGCAATACCATTGTCGTAGCAAACAAGGACGGCGACGATTACAACGTTGAATTCTCGGGCACCATGTTTTCCGACTGGCCAACGTGGGCAAAAAATAGGCAGGTGGTACCGAACTTTGTGAAGGTGCGCGGCAGCAAGCGACTCGGGACAAAGACAAAGCGCGTGCGCAAGCCGTACACCGTCACGCGCGAAGTGATAAGCGGCAAGCGTGTGGCCATTGAGCCCAGCGAGGAAAATCGCGTGTTCGTACTCGGGGAGAAGCAACATCTGAAGCCGTATATCATCAAACCGGACTGGAAGCGGCCGCGCGTGATAGGGGCAACCGCCATACCACAAGCAATCATGCAGCCGCGAACCATCGAAGCGTGGAAGCCGCAAGTTGAGGAACTCATCCGCAAGCGTCTCGATCACCATCTGGATCAGCTCGCAAAGAAGCGCCGCAGAAAATAGCCCCTAGCAGCCCGCAGAGCGCGCTTGCAGGGCCGGGGTGGCATTGCTTACCATCCCCGGCTTTCTGCCGCGCTGAGGCGGGGAAGAATAGCAAGTTGACAAAAGCAAGGGAAGAGGTAGAATATCCCTATTCGGATGGGGTCGTTGACCTCCTTTCAAGCCGCCCGTGGGAGAAATCTTGCGGGCGGCTTTTCGCATTCAACTTGACCCTTGCCCGCCTCATTCAGAGCGGTGGATTCATCCTTGGCGGTAGAGTATGACACAGATTCCCAAAAAGCACAGTTGGGGGCACATAAAAGGTACACATAATTTTATAATCTGCTTAGGCTGAGGAATTATAGAACCCTTCGGTGGTATCGCGCAGCATTTCTCTCTTCGTATAATTTTGTGGAATGAGCCCACAAAGCAATTCCTCGAAGTCGGCAAAAT
>CANQMD010000145.1 GCA_947624885.1 uncultured Clostridia bacterium | reverse complement strand
GGCTCCCTTTAGATTTACCCCACAAAATTCGACAAGCTTATTTTGCGGGGACCCCGATGCGGGGAGCCGTCCGCCGAATATCGGCGGACTGAGGGGATTGTCCCTCTTTCTTTACTGTCATGTTGAGCGCAGTCGAAACATCCCCCTGTCCAAGCGTTACCATTCCCTCCGCTGTCATCCTGAGCACAGTCGAAGGATCCCCTTGTCCAAGCGTTCTCATTCCCTCCGCTGTCATCCTGAGCGCAGTCGAAGGATCCCCTTGTCCAAGCGTTACCATTCCCTCCGCTGTCATGTTGAGCGCAGTCGAAACATCCCCCTGTCCAAGCGTTGCTGTACACGCACCCCGCCGGTCTATTTTCGTTCGGGGACGGGGGGAACACCGCTTGAAATGAAAATTCATTTTCATTTTTGCCCCGTCCCCAAAAGAAACTACGCTACCAACCCCGTCCCCGCAATCAACAAACTCCTCTCATTCAATTTTCTTTTGTCGCTGTTGACTTTTACAAAAGATTGGGATATACTATATATTATCATAATAAAAACGCGCGCAATGGGCGGCTCCGCAGACAGCGGACGCACGTGCGCAAACGTCATGTTTAGGAGGAATTATTATGAAAAAATTCAATTGGAAGGCGGTGCTGATTGCAGTTTTGGCGTTCGTACTTGTCTTTGCGCTTGTTGCTTGCAACAAGGACGACAATAAGACCGACGACGACAAAAAACCCGCCACACCCGGCAGCATTGCCACGTCGGATTATTTCAATGAACTTTGGGATCTGACCAAGGGCATTGGTGACGAAACGATCGCGTCCGGCAAGGACGTATATCTTTCGGCGGATCTCGGCTTGAAGCTGGGCACCAGGGACGGCAACCGCGGCAACGAAAAGGCTTTTGAGCTGGGCATCAAAGCGGAAGTGAAACTTGACAGAACGTCAACGGCGCCTAATGAGGGCAAAAACACAGCCGTCAAACTCGGTCTGTATTCCGGCAGCAAGCACATTCTTGATCTGTACTATGCGCTTGCGACCCCCAACAATTTCTACATTGACTTCAACGGGGCAAAGATCCTTCTCGCCGCACCCACCACGGTCACGTTGTCTGACGAGTCGACCTACACCAACGCCAGCTTGGGCTCCCTGCTCATCAAGGGCATCAACCAGCCCTTCTCGGCAACCAACGCCCAAACGTTCAACACTGTTCTCAACACTCTCACGGGCAGCATGGGCGCAGATTGGGATCTCGACAGCCTCATCAACGGCATTCTTCCCGTTTTCGGGCTTGACACCAACGGCCTTATTGAAATGGTCAAAGGCCTCAACTTGGGTCTTGAGGACATGATCCTCAAAACCAACCCCGACAACACTCAGTCGATCAGCGTCAAGCAAGCGTTCGCCAACAAGGGATTTGCAAACTTCTTCACTTGCACCAAGACAGGCGAGCACTATGTTGCAACAGCAGGCAGGACCATCACCAGCGCAGTCCAAGGCATGATCGCTCAAGCCAACGGCGGCGACAGGGTCACTCTTGAACTCTCTTTTGACAAGGAGAACGGCGCGCTCAAAGACGGCGTGACCATCTCTCTTGACGATGTCAACGCAAGCTACAGAAAGGGCGCATTGCTCAACAACGGCTCTTCACACCCGTTCGTCAGCGTCCAGATCAAGGACCTTGAGTTTGGCGACGGCACGCACACCGTTGTCGCACCCACGGCAAGCGAGTATTCAAAGGACGCGCAACTCGAGATCAAAGAAACTCTTGACCTCAAGGGCGTCACTCTCAACAACGAAAAATTTGATGGCAAACAACTTGTTCTCTTTGCAAGCGCACGCCTCGATCTTGAAACAGAAAACCTTGCGGAAAACAAGACTCAGGCAAACGTTTATCTCCAATACGGCACCAAAAAGCTGATCGAAGCAAGTTTTGTCAAGGGCAACCTCTCTGTCACCATCGACCGCACTGCGGACACGATCGGCGACTACGAAGTGCTTGACATGCTCGTCAGCGGCTTTGGCGATCAGGCGTACAACTTCATCAAGACCACATTCTTCAAGGGCGATGAAGCAGGCCTCACGAAGTTTGCAGACGCATTCTTCGAGGGCGGCGTAGCAGGCGATCACAAAGCGATCAAAGACTCGTTCCAAGGCGCTCGTTGGACAAACATCAGCCCCAAGGACATCTATCAGATGGCAGTTGACGCAATCGTCGCAAACATCGAGAAATCCGGCAAAGAGAAGCAACCTTCCGCTCCCGCGACCTCTTCTGCGGAGGAGCCGTGGAAGTTCGATTCGAAGGTGATCCTCGGCACAGTGTGCACAGCGTTCGATACCGCGATCAAGGACCTCTCCGAGGGCAAGATCACGCTTGCCAGCGCCGACGCTCTGCAAACCGTCTGCGACATTGCCAACAAGTTCCTCAACAACGGCAAGAACGATCAATGGACCAAGGATAGTTGCATTGACGAAGCCGAAAAGATGGTGATCGACATCGTCGCAGGCTTCAAGACCAAAGACTTCGGCAAGTTGCCTGAGGCAGAAAAGGAGCCTCTCCGCACGCAAGCGAAGGCGCTGATCGAGGCAACTCTTGAGGAAGTGTTCAAGACCACCGATCAAAACGAGGATTATGCACACCTCAAGATAGACGGCTTTGACATCGCAAATCGCGGCGCAAATGAAACTTATTTGCACTACACGCTCAAGGCAGTCCTCAACAGCCTCAACGCAAACATCGTCCTTGACTTCACCAACGGTCTTGGCTGGACAGTCGAAGCCAAGTTCGCCGGCGTAGAACTCAAATACACGTCTGCGATCACCATCAACAAGCAACCCGCCGCGCAAACCGACATTGGCGCAAACAAGACCGAAGCTGACGGTTGGGTCATCTTCGACATGAGCGAAGCAGCGTAATTCAACGCATTCGCGACGACCGTAAGGCACAGCAAAAACATTGCGACAATCGTGCCACGGCACACAACATCAAAAAAAACGAGGGCAACCCCCTCGTTTTTTTATACTCATTTCCCCATCGTCCTCCGTCAAAAGGCGCCCCTTAGATTCACCCCACAAAATTCGACAAACTCATTTTGCGGGGACCCCGATGTGGGGAGCCGTCCGCCGAAAAAAGCGGGCGACAGCCCGCGTCCCCAAGCGCAAAAATCGCCAAGCCATGACGAGCGTCTTGCACTTCTGCCTGCCTAAAATTTATAATCACCAAAGTGTGTCCGAGCAAGAATGGGGTC
>CANQMD010000144.1 GCA_947624885.1 uncultured Clostridia bacterium | reverse complement strand
GAAGTCGCCAAGGAAAAGTATCCCGTCGGCACGATCATCAAGGGCAGGGTGGAGAGGATCTTCTCTTACGGCGCGTTCATTTCCATTGACGACGGCGTAGACGGCCTCGTGCACGTATCGCAGATCTCTCACAGCTGGGTGAAGGATGCAAACGAAGTCCTCAAGGTCGGCCAAGAGGTCGAGGCAAAGATCATCAGCTTTGACGACAACCGCATCACGCTTTCCATCAAGGACGTGTTGCCTGAGCCTGAGCAGACCGGCGAGGCGGAGGAGCATGAAGCGACCGAGGAGGAAAAGGCCGCACGTCGCAGCGAACGCGCAAAGAAGTTCGAAAAGAGAGCAGAGGGCGGCGAAGGCAAAAAAGAGCGCAAGCCCAAAAAGGAATCCTCCAACGAGCCCAAGGAGTGGCTCAGCGGCACAGGATCCGCGTCGCTCGGCGATCTCATTCAAGGTCTGGACATCGATTTTGCGGACGACGAGAAACCTCAAGACTGATCGCAAAATCTACGGCATCAAATGCAAATTTCACAGCGAAGCCAAACAAGGCTTCGCTGTTTTATACTTGCATCAATGCAACAAAACGACGCGTTTATGCGCCGATTATGGTTGCCCAAAAATAGGTTTTTGCATTTTTTGGTGGAGAATTCGAGTGCGGAATGTCCAAATCGCAGCGCCCAAAGTGCGGACTGTCAAAGTCGGCAAGCAAATTCAAGCATAATAAAAGGTCGCATTTAGCGACCTTTTTGCAACATACGCTACAAAATCAGAATGTGCCGTTTTCTTCTCTTCTTTTACGTTCTTGTATGGTTTCAACCATAATTTTGAAGACACGGCCGCAATATTCTTCAAGATCATAGATCATTGCGTCATAATTAAGACTCTTCGAGTAGTATCTTGCGGAAGTTATCAAGCTGTTTGCGTCCGTAGATGATATTGGCGTCAATGCTCTACGCGCAAAATCTGCCGTCGCCTGAAAAGCGCTGCTGTCGTGCGCTCTCAACCTCTCGCGGATCTGTGCGGACTCAACCGCAATATCTTTGATGTCGTCACCGTTATAATACAGTTTTCCTTGATAGTAAAAACTCATATTTTCCTCCAAAAGTTTTTTGTTGATTTTATATTATCATATGCGCGTCAAGCTGTCAACAGCCGCCCGTTTTGTTCGTCAAACAAAATCTTTTTTCAAGCTGTCAACATACGAAGCATAAAATTGGCAAACGCGCAACGGCTATTTTGTCGCCAACCGTTTTTTGTGTTGCCGTTTGCAAAAACGTCTGGCGCATATATTCGTTTGCAAAAAAGTCAAAAGTGTTTGACTTATCTTGCCGCTCTTGTTATAATAAAGCCAACAATTTAGGGGAGTGGCTCAACGGTAGAGCAACGGTCTCCAAAACCGTCGGTTGCGTGTTCGAATCGCGTCTCCCCTGCCAAAAGCCTTGATGAAAGATCATCAGGGCTTTTGTTGTACAGGGAAGCCGCGGATGTTGCGGGGGCACATATTTTGAGTTTAGATTTGCAATAATGCATTCGCAGAGCGATTTGGACAAATCGTGCTTGCAAAACCGCTCGCGTATGCTATAATATGCGTATGGCAACCAAAAAACATGTTGAAATCTACACAGACGGCGCGTGTTCGGGCAATCCCGGCATAGGCGGATGGGCTGCAGTTCTGCTTTATGGCGAGCACAAAAAGGAGATCAGCGGCGCACAGCAGGGCACGACCAACAACCGTATGGAATTGACCGCGATCATCGAGGGGCTGAAGCAACTCAAACAGCCGTGCACAGTCACGCTGTACAGCGACAGCGCCTATTCAGTCGATCCCTTTTTAAAAAATTGGATAGAAGGATGGATATTGCGCGGTTGGCGCACATCCACAAAGGAAGAAGTCAAAAACGTCGATCTTTGGCAAACTCTTCTTCAACTCACACACGAGCACGATGTGACATTTGTCAAGGTGAAAGGGCATGCCGACAACCTGCTTAACAATCGTTGCGACCTTCTTGCCCGCACCGCCATCAAAGAACTCCAAAAGACGCTTCCCAGACCTTCAACCGCACCTTTGATCCCCATCACAGAGATCCCCGACGACATCTGATCCACCACCCGGAGCACCACATATTTCTGTCATTCTGAGCCCAGTCAAAACATCATCCATTATAGATGTTTTACACAAGTTTCTCTCATTTTCATGTCATTCTGAGCGTAGTCGAAGAATCCCCTTTACAGAGGCACTCCGCCTATTCCTTGCCACAAAAAGCCTCCACTTTTCCATTTAAGGCTCCCTTTAGTAAGGGGAGCTGTCCGCCACAAAAAAAAGCGGGCGACAGCCCGCACACCCAAGCGCAAAAAATAGCGAGCCCTGAGCAATTTCAAGCGGGCTGAGGGGATTGTCCCTCGTCCCAACTGTCATGTTGAGCGTAGTCGAAACATCCCCTTGTTTGTGCTTTGCTATACAAGTACTCAGCCTTGTCCGAGCGTTGTTTCTAAAGCAGTACTATTTACAAAACGGCGATATTTAGATGCTAGGCAATGAAACGCACATTTTCTGAGCACGAACGTACTTCAGTTCACCCCAAAAAACCACTACGTAGTTTTTTTGGGGACCCCGATTTCGCTCGGACATTGGAATTTGTAATTTTGGAGTAATAAAAACGGCGATATTTGTTCAAAGACAAGGAAAAGTCCTTTGATAAGCCGCCTAATGTACTTTGTGTACATGACGGCAAAATCAAAGGGCTTTGACGTAGTATTTGGGCAAATAGCGCCGTTTTTCAGGCGATGTGGTATTTGTGCGTCCTATACAACAACCAATAAAATATCGAACTCAGCGGCAGATTAAACAGTATGACCGCGGGGATGATTATCGACATGATGATCAAGTTGATATCATAAATGCTCGCTCCCAGCGCGAAAAAGCCGATGAGGATGCACACAACGGTCAATTCGATAAACAGCATACTTCGGTTGAGGATCGACAGTTTAAAGCTGAAATTCGCCCGCGTTCGTCTGTTTGGATGCATGAAGTAGATGAAGGTCGGGATGAGGCAGAGCGCCGCGCCGATCAAAATGACGGGCACAAAGTAGGCGTAGCTTATGCGCTGATACAGCGACACCCAAGTGACCGCCATCTCAAACATAAACACCAGCAACACAATGAGGAATGTGTCGCGATTGATGCGATTGGCTTGCAAAAAGTTGAACGTGTAATATTCGGACGTATTGCCTCTGTCGTAGGGCCGCACGGTATATCCTTTGGCATA
>CANQMD010000143.1 GCA_947624885.1 uncultured Clostridia bacterium | reverse complement strand
TTATTATAACAGTTGGACTTTGCATATGAACCTTTTATTTTACTCAAGGTGTTGCACTTAAAAGTATAATTCACCCCAACTCAATTGTGTCACCAGTGGTGACACTTTTTCATCCTCGCCGTAAAGCTCATAAAATTGCCGCATGCGATACAGTCCGCGGCGGGTGAAACCTTTAAGTTCGGGATAATTCTTTGCAAAGAAATCCGCAAGTCCGTCCACATAGCTGTCGCCGTATGCCGCGTCGCGAGAGTTTTCGGACACATATTTGCCGATTTGCAAATACATGTTGATGAGCTCCTCGTTCACCTTATAATACGCGCGCTCCCGTGCGGCCTGAATGATTTTTACGATTTCGGAATAGTTGTTGTCTGGCAACATAGCCATCTCCTTGCTTTATGTATTTATGGAAGCGTTATCGCACAACGAATTTTATAAGAGCGATACACCTATTTCTCATTTAAGACAACCAGAGTTGCCCATCGCTTGGTTCTATTCGGCTACCATAATACAAATATACTTTTATATAATCTTACCATCAAACGACAAAATCCGCAACAATAAATCCAAAATCAATTCTAAAAACAGCACTTCATAACTTCATTCTGTAATCTGCCTATATATAAAAATTCCAACCTATGCGGTTCGACATAGGTTGGGATTGGCGTACCAAATGATAATAATCCGAACCTTGTAGTGCCTGTTGGCGATGGGTTCGGATTTATCATTTTCTTCAAGAAATAAAAATAGCGGCGGACAATATATCTTTGTCCGCCGCATCGTTTTTGTCATTCGAGATCGATATATTCCTCTAAATTTTGTTGTCACCACTCGTCGGATAACCCGAGCAAATAGTCTGTGGTAACTTGAAAATATTTTGCTATTTTGATGAGCATGCCGAAATTCGTCTCCCTTTCGCCGAGTTCCCATTTCATCACGGCAGTTCTATCCACGCCCAAAAACTCCGCCAATTGTTGCTGGGTCATGCCCTTCTCTATCCTCAATTCCTTTAATCTTTTACCGAACATACTTATATGATGAGACAAAATGTCTCAATTTACTTGACATGAGACAAAATGGCTCATAAAATATTATTGCGATGATATTATGCATCCGTTCGGAAATTGCGACCGCCGATTAAAGCTACGGACAAATAATATCAAGCAAGTATATAGCGTTTCTAAAACGGCATGACCCGCGCAGTTTACCCCGAAGAATAATATGTCCTCAAGTTTTAGCAGCCGCAAAATAATTATTAAAATAAGGAGAAGAGAACTATGGAAAAAGAAGAAGTATTGAGCAATCTATACGGTTTGCGCGCAGGGCTTTCCGTGATATCCGAGCAAAAGGATGAGATTTGCAAAAATAAGGATATTTATGCAAACGATCTTTCCGATTGCGAGGATAAAATGATAGATTCTTTTTGTGACATCTATCAGGCGAGATGGGGCATAGTCCCCGTTGCGAAAATCGGCGCGGACGATGATCCGAACGATCATATCGCAAAATTTCGCAATGACGCAACGGCGCCTACTTATATAAGAGAATTGCAAGCCAACTCATCGGTGATAGAAGATTATGATACCGAAACTGCCGAGATCATCAAAAATGCGATCCAAAACTTGACTAATATAGATCAAAAGTTTAAATATTCCGAAAATGCAACGGCAAAATACGTTACAACAAAGGACTTCGCAGACCCGCAATTCAATGACCGATACAATACTGTACAAACGTATACTAAGGGGACGATCTATTTGGAAATAATAAATAAAGGTCAAATAAGCCCTGATCATTGTGAATATTTTGAACTTCCACAGCCATGGACGATTGCGCATGCCGATTACGAACATTTCAAAATTTACAGAAAAAGCAGATACTCCGACACAAAATCGGCAATCGATGTCAGCAACAGACTTAGCAACCACCCTATTCTCGGAGGAAGGATGAGCGATTACACTCCATATCATAAACGGCGTGCTAAAACAGTTTATCGGGATCAATATATGCATTATATCGAAAGCGCGGACACGCAGGAACAAATAGATCGATATCTCGAGACCAAACCTCAAACGCCGCCGCAAATCCAAAAGACCACTTCGGCTCTAAAGGTGGGTATTCCCGTTGCAATACTCATCGCCGCCGTACTTTCGGTCATAGCGTTTTTTGTCACGCAATCAATATTCGACGGCAACATTTTGGGGTATATATTGGGAATAGGCGGAAGCGTCATCATAGGCGTCATAATTTTGTGCATTGCCATAGTAAAAGACAAAGCAAATAAAAAACGCAGTTCAAAAGAATCTGCGCAAACCGCCGAAAAAGCAAATGCAAATCTGGAAAGCGGCAAAGCGTCCATCCACAAATATCTCGCCGCTCGCAAAAAATATATTGAAGTAAAAGACAATAGATCCGAGTATTACTCAAAAAAAATCGCGCCTTACAAAGTCGTTGGAGACGCCGTTTATGTGGCTTTGGTGGCGGAGTATTCAAGCCTGCTCGACCCGCGCGATTGGAAATGGATCGACCTCATCATCTATTATTTCGAGACGGGGCGCGCAGATAATATTCGTGACGCCTTGCTTTTGGCGGACAAAGAAAGACAGACCCAACAGATCATTGCAAGTATCAAAGAGGCGTCTCAAAATATTTGTACTACGATCAACGACGGTTTCATGATGATAAAAAACACCATGATACGGTGTTTCGACAACCTCACAAATACGATCAATTCGGGATTTAACAAATTGAACGGCACCATCCAACAGGGCATTGCGACAAACAACAGCCTTATGCTCGCAAACCTGAACGCGACTCGTTTGCAAAATTCTCTGATTGCCAAATCCAACCAAACAAGCGAACAGCTTATGGAAGATGTCCATTATATCAGAATGAATGTGATGAACTGAAATTCCCAAATATGCAAATTGACAACGTATACACTTTGATTGCCGAAAAGCTCGCCGCACGGCGGGCTTTTGCATTAGGCGTACGCGCCACCCTGCGCATTATGCGATAATGCGAGCGATCCCTGTTGGGAGCGCCGGCAATAAAATGCAGTTTCGATTGTTAAAAAACTTGCACAGCGGTATGGGCAATATGAATGTTGATTTTTGGGCGAATTGGACTTATAATATAGCCGAATGCGGCGATAGCGGCGAATAATTGCAAAAATTGGCGATATACATCAAAAATACCATTGAAAAGCGCGCAAAACGCCGCAAAAGGCATTGAGGGCGCGGATGTGAAACGACATATGCGCGCTACGCGATAGCGGAGATAGGCTATATAAATATCAAGCGGGGAGAAGCTAGCGGTTTATGCCGCGAAAGACTCTTTACGGGAGAAAGGAGCGTTGTAGGCTTCTTGCCAAAAGGCAATAAGAAAGCCCCG
>CANQMD010000142.1 GCA_947624885.1 uncultured Clostridia bacterium | reverse complement strand
GGACGGCAGCGACAGGATCACGCACAACATGGCGTTGCTCATCGTGATCAACGCCACGTCCGTACAGCTTGTCCCCGCAACGGTGATCGCCCTACGCGCCGCGGCGGGATCGGAGGACGCTTCCTCCGTCTTTTTCCCCACGCTTATCGCCACCACATTATCTACTCTTGCAGGCATAATCATCTGCAAAACCTTGTCGCTCAAAAGCGACCCGCGAACACCCAAAACACGCGCTTTATCCCGCGATTATGCACATATAAAGTCCGATTTCAGCAAATACATCGCCAAAATGAGGAAGTCTTGATGAGCGTCTACATCCTTCCCGTTTTGCTCCTCGTTTTGCTTGTCATTTGCGCCGTCAAGCGCGTCAAGGTCTACGACTGTTTCCTCGGCGGCGCGAAGGACGGCTTATCCCTCGTCAAAAGCGTATTCCCCTACATCGCGGCGATCTTCGTATGCGTCGGGCTTTTCCGCGAAAGCGGCGCGGCTGATTGGCTGAGCGGCGTGTTGCAAAAGCCTCTCTCCTATCTTGGAGTCCCCGCCGAGATCACCCAGCTTATGCTGTTGGTGCCCATGTCCGGCGGAGGCGCAATCGCGCTGCTTGAGGACATCATCGCTCGATACGGCGTTGACAGCTACGTCGCGCGATGCGCCGCAGTGATATCGGGGGCAAGCGAAACTGTGTTTTACATCTCGGCGATATACCTGTCGGCATGCAAGGCAAAAAAGCTGCGCTATGCCGTACCCGTCGCACTTTTTTGCACCCTTCTCGGCACCGTCGTCGCCTGCGCCCTCTGCCGCGTCATGTGACCCTCCCGCCATTTTCCTCCCTTCCGTGGTTGGATTTTTTTGCATTTGGTCGGAATTTTGAAAATACAATTTTCCCCGCGCATTTCAAACGGCGCATTTTTTTTGCAATGTCGCTTGATATGCGCGCGGGAGTGTGTTAAAATTAGTTGATAAAATCATTCAAAGAGGAAATTTTATGCAAAACGAAATCACTCAAAAAATCGACCTTTTGAACGAACAAGGCAACATCGCGGTGCCGGGCTACGCCAAAAAGATGCTTTACGTCTACAACCGCGACAACGTCAAAACGCCCAAAACGCGTCTTAAGGAGTGGGACTATTATTATGTCGGCAACTCCAAGTATGCCATTTGCGTCACGGTCAGCGATCTTGGGTTTGTAGGAGCGCTCAGCCTCACTGTGATGGATTTTCAAACGCCTGCGCAATTCACCAACACGTCCATATTCCTCTTCCCCATGGGCAAGCTGAATATGCCGCGCACCAGCGAGCAAGGCGACGTACATTGGAAAAACGGCAAAGTTGAAATGACCATCACCAACGACGGTACCACGCGACATCTCACGGGCGTTTATCCCAACGCGGACAAGATGGGCACCACGGTCAGCTGGGACATCACGCTGAGCGATTTCCCTGAAGAGAGCATGGTGATCGCCACGCCCTTTGACAAGGACAAGCACTTTTATTTCAATCAAAAGATCAACTGCATGACGGCGGAAGGCACATTGACGCTCGGCGACAAGACCTACGCGTTTGACAAAGCGGACAGCATGGGCACTCTGGATTGGGGGCGCGGTGTCTGGACGTATGACAACACGTGGTATTGGGGCAGTCTGCAGACGCGCCTTGAGGACGGCAGCACGTTTGGCTGGAACATCGGCTACGGCTTTGGCAACACCGAGGCTGCAAGCGAGGACATGTTCTTCTACAACGGCAAGTCGCACAAGATCGAGCGCACCACTTTCCACATTCCGGGCGACGAGGAGGGTGCGCCCCGCTACATGGAGGATTGGAAATTCACCTCCGAGGACGGCAGGCTTGATTGCACTTTCCATCCTCTCATTGACCGTTACGAGCCCTTCGACCTCAAAGTGATGTGCATGATCCCGCACCAAGTTTTCGGATATGTCAGCGGAAAGTGTATCCTTGACGACGGCAAAGTCATCACTCTCGACAACGTGCTCTGCTTTGCGGAAAAAGTCCACAACAAGTGGTGATCTTCGCACTTTTTGCCCGCGCGGTTTCGGACATTTCCCGCGGCGACGCCTCTCGCAACGCCTCGGCAATATCTTTCCCCCGCGCACGTTGGGCATGACCCGCCCTCATCGCGGAAGTCCATTTCGGCAGTTCGGATTGTCCTCAATTTTCAATGACTTCCCCACTGCGAGCGCCGCGATCCTATCCGTCCGCACTATGGCGGACAACACAACGCAAAATCACCCAAAACTCGCGACATATGCGCGTTTTTGGCAAACATCAACAACAATTCTCATTGCGATATCCCGCTCAGGAGGTAAATATGGCTTACAGCGGCGAAGGCGTCAACGCGCTGGTGTGCGCGGTTGACGATCTTGAAAATGCGTCCCTCATCTATGTGGATCTGCGCCTACGCGCATTGCTTCGGTGCCTTTCCTATTATGAGGAGTTCAAAAACGTTCTGACCATCTGCTATCGCGGATTTGACTACGAGGCGGAAAAAGCCCGTGCGCTCGGTCGCATCGGCGACACCTATGTTTTTCGTCTGCCCAACCAGCAAAAGGCGCTCGTCGCGCTTGTTTCCAACATGCTTTTGGAGTTCGACGCAGGCGAGTCCGACATATTGAGTTTTGCCGTAGCTTACTACCCCACAGAATCCAAGCAGGACAGTTTTTCTCAATTCTGCGCAAAGGTCATCGAGCCGTTCAAACGCGCCATTGTCGACTTCGTGTGGGAGGGCATTGACGACGGCGCACACAACATCAAGCGCGTTGCGGAGTTAGCGCCCAACGGCCTGCGCCCGCAGACGGAACACCACCTCATCTCCATGATGAACGCCGTCAAGGACATCGCTCCCGACAGCCGCGGCGACCTCCTCATGATGATCGAAGGTCTTGCCGCCGCGCTTGATTCCCGCGACTCACTCATGATCAAATGCATATGGCAGGGTTTGCGCCTCATGCTCAACGACCGCAAACTCTGCTCCAAGGACGTCCGCGAAATGGACGAACTCATGCGCCTCTACCTCATCGCCAAATAGCCCCTTCCGCCAACTTAACGAAACTTCGTCCAACAGTTTCTCAATCTTTCCTGTCATGTTGAGCGCAGTCGAAACATCCCCCTGTCCAAGCGGATAGCGCAACCTCTGTCCAAGCGCTGCCCGTATAAACTGTCATGTTGAGCGAAGTCGAAACATCCCCTTGTCCAAGCGTCCCCATTCTCAGTTGTCATTCTGAGCCCTGTCGAAGAATCCCCTTGTCCAAGCGCCCCTTATTCTCTCGTGTCATGTTGAGCGTAGTCAAAACATCCCCTTTACAGACGCACCCCACCCATTCCTCGCCCCCAAGACCCCAATTCCTCCTCTCAAGGCGCCCATTCGGGGTCCCCAAAAAATTACAACGTGATTTTTTGGGGTGATTATAAGGGGAGCCGTCTGCGCCTCGCGCAG
>CANQMD010000141.1 GCA_947624885.1 uncultured Clostridia bacterium | reverse complement strand
ACAGTGTATAGCGTGGCGGACGGCAGCGCGGATATGTGCTTTGACGCCAGCGACATCATCAACGCGGGCGACGGCGGGCATTGCCATCCTACGCAGACGCTCGCGGATCTGCTGACGATACATCGCGAACTTGGCAGATTGGACGATCTGACGGTGGGGCTTTGCGGCGATCTGCTTTACGGAAGAACGGTGCATTCGCTCATCAACGCAATGTTGCGATACAAAAACATCAGGTTTGTCCTCATCTCGCCAAAGTCGCTCAGGTTGCCGCAATACACCCTGAAAGCGCTTGAGGACGCGGGTGCGGAAGCCGTGGAAACGCAATCGTTGGACGAGTATATGCAAGAACTTGACGTGCTTTATATGACGCGGGTGCAGAGAGAACGCTTTTTGTCGCCGGAGGCGTATGAAGCGGTGAAAGATTGCTATGTGCTGATCCCGGACAAACTCAAAAACGCAAAACCGTCTATGAGGATATTGCACCCTCTGCCCAGAGTCAACGAGATCGCAAAATCCGTGGACGACGATCCTCGCGCGGCGTACTTCCGCCAGACAATGAACGGCAAACTCATGAGGGAGGCGCTGTTGCTGTTTTTGCTGAGCGACAGGGCAAAAAATGCTCCGTCAAATCTGCCTCAGGGCAAAAAATGCGAGCATAAGTGCCCAAATCCCAAATGTATCACCAACAACGAGGACCTTCAAACGATGAGCGTCGTCACATCGGACGGATCGCTCAAGTGCCGCTATTGCGAAACAAAACTGCTGTAACGGATATCCGCTCGCGACAAAAACGCGAGCCTGACGCGCATTATGTCCGAAAGGGACGGACAAATATCCCCGCAATATGTTGACTACCGTCATAATTTGTGCAGCGACTTGTTTGGTCATGATCCTGAGCGTGCTGTTCTTTCCGAGAATAAGGCTTGGGAGGCTCAGCGCAAGCACTTTTTGGATCGTTACGCTTGTGGGCGCGGCTGTTTTGATGGCGTGCGGGCAGGTGGATATGCGCACGCTGGCAAACGCTTTGACAAGCGATACTGCCGTCAACCCGCTGAAGATACTCGCGCTGTTCATATCGATGACGGCGCTTTCAATCTTTCTTGACGAACTCGGCTTTTTCAGCTATCTTGCGAGCGCTGTCCTGAAAAAGGCGCACGCGGGGCAAAAGACGCTGTTCTTTTTGCTTTTCGCGGTGGTGTCGGTGCTGACGGTGTTCACGTCAAACGACATAGTTGTGCTGTCGTTCACACCGTTCATCTGCTATTTTGCGAGAAATGCAAAGATAAGTCCCACACCGTATCTGGCGGCGGAATTTGTCGCGGCAAACACCTGGAGCATGTTGCTGATAATTGGCAATCCCACAAATATATATCTGGCTTCGGCGTTTGATATAGGGTTTTTGGAGTACCTCAAAATCAGCGCGTTGCCGTCGCTGTTTGCGGGTGCGGTCGCATTGGGCGCGCTGTTTTTGATGTTTCGCAAACAGCTTTCCGCGCCAATAGAAGGCAGCGCGGAGGAGGTCAAAATCAAGGATAAGCCGCTGTTGATCATCGGCGTGGCGCACCTTGCCGTATGCACGCTGACGCTCGCCGTCGCGGGGTATATAGGCGTGGAGATGTGGCTTGTCGCGGTGTGCTCGGCAGGCAGCCTCATCCTGTGCGTCTTGATCGCGTCGGCGATCAAAAAGCGCAAACCCGTCGAACTTGTCGGCGTTGCAAAGCGAACGCCATATCAACTTGTGCCGTTTGTGCTGTCGATGTTTGTGATGATAGTGGCGCTTGACGGCAAAGGCGTGTGCGCCGCGATCGCGGACTTTTTTGGCGCGCAACAACCGATATTGGTTTACGGCGCGACTTCGTTTTTGTCCGCAAACCTGATAAACAACATTCCTATGAGCGTGCTGTTTTCGTCGATAATCTCAAACATGGGCGACGGCGCGATGAAAGCCGTGTTTGCCACGGTGATAGGCTCTAATTTGGGCGCGTATCTCACGCCGATCGGCGCTCTTGCGGGGATAATGTGGAGTTCGATCCTCAACTCGCAGGGCATAAAATTTTCGTATCTCGACTTTTTGAAGATGGGCGTTTTTGTTGCCGTCCCGGCGCTTTTTGCGGCGCTGGGGGGACTGTATATAGTTTTTGCTTGATTTCGACAAATTTCCGCAATTTTTTGCAAAACGCATGTTAAAGTTGCGTTTTGTTGTGGATCAACGCCGTTTTCGGTTAAGACAGCAAATAAAATTTTGCGACATGTTGCGCATAAAAACGGAAGTTTTTTGTTTGCGCGAAGGGCTATGATTTTGCTATGAAACGTCAAACGCTCAAAGCAGAAAGAAAAATTTTTCCGTCGTTTGAACTCAAACTTGCTCCGTCGGCGGCTGTCAAATTTGCGATCGAAAGCATTTGCATTGTTTTGCTTGCGTCCGTGGATGAGTTTGGGTTTGCGCTTGCGCTGGGCATATTTTGCGGATTTGTGTTTGCGAGGCAAAACATTGTCGCCCTCGCGCCGGCATTTGTCATTTCGTGTTGCGTGTTTTGTTTGAGTTGGTGGACGCTGTTGTTTGCGGTCGCTCCGATCGTCACGCTGTTTGCGCTGTACGCGATATATTTCAGGCTGAGGCGCAACGTCCCTTTGTGGGCGGTGGCGCTGGCGGCGCTTGCGGGCATGATCCCGTATATAGTTGTGGGCGCGGCGGTGGGCGGAGAGTATGTGCACGTCGCCGTCGCCGCAATGATCGCGCTGGTGTGGACGTTTGTTTGCGGTATTGCGGCGTATGCGTTGTTGGTGAGAAGATCGCCAAAAAATGTCAGCGTGGACGAACTCATTTCCGGCGGAGTTGCGATCGCGGCGTTCGGTTACGCGCTGAGCGGCGCGAATTTTTGGGGATTCAGAGCGATATTTCTTGTTGCGGGCGCGGCGCTGTTGCTGACCTCGCAATGTTCAAAGCCGCAGATCACGCTGTTTTTGTCCTTGCTTTTGGGGCTTGGCGCGGCGCTGAATATGCGGGATATGGCGTGCCTTGCGGGGCTTGCCGTTTTGGGCGTGGCGGCGGTGACGTTTTCGCCGTTTTCAAAGTGGGCGTCCGCTCTTGGAATGATCGCGGCGCAGGGCGTTATGTGGCTGACGGAGGCGTATGCGGGCGCGGGCTGGCGAGCGCTTGTCATGACGGCGATAGGCGCGATCGCCTGCCTGTTTGTCCCCGGCGGCGCTGTGACGCGCCTGAGGGCTATCGCAGGGACGGACGACAGAACGTCATACGCGGGCATAGTGAGCAGGCAGGCTCGCGCAATGGCGAACAGGCTTGACTATGCAAGCGCGGTGTTTTACGAACTTTCCAAAAATATGGAAAACACGGTGGATTCCGCCTCGGTGTTCACGGCGGACAGGCTGTCGCGTGAAGTGGCGAAAGGCTACTGCGGCAAGTGCCCCGACCGAGGGGAATGTTTCAAATCGCTGGGAGGGGACGATACGCA
>CANQMD010000140.1 GCA_947624885.1 uncultured Clostridia bacterium | reverse complement strand
GAAGCGCCCGCGTCGGAGTCGTCTTTGGATGATGGAGCGGGGGTCTTGTCGCTTTTGGGGGAAAGGATATCCTGTGGTGATGAAGTCGCCTCGGAGGAGGGATCCTCACTCACATCATTTTTTGCGCCGTCCTGCGACGAGGCTGAGGGACGGACGTCGTTTTGGTTTGCGGAGCCTCCCGTGGGAATGCCTGCGTCCGGGATGAGCATGGGGGAAGCTATGCCCGCGCCGTCAAGCGCCATACGGTTGAACGCCGCGGGAGATATGCCCGCATAGCCGTCTATCGTTACGCCGAGTTTGGGTGATGTAGAATAGGCGACGGCTTGCGAGAGAGAGGAGTCGGTTTTTTGGGAAGCGTCCTCGTTGAGAAGGTTGACGGGGTTGTCGGTTGCGCCTTCCACCTCGTTGTGGCGCAGGAAGAGGCGACTGCCTTTCCAACTGATCGCCTTGGTGGGGCATACGTCGACGCACTCGCCGCAGTTGATGCATTCGTGGTCGCCTACGTGGCGGATGTCCATCTTGCAATGGCTGACGCAAAGCCCGCAATCCGTGCAATTGTCCTTGTCAACTTGCACGCCGATGAACGCGAATCTGTTGAAAAAGCCGTAGATCGCGCCGAGGGGGCAGAGGAAACGACAGAAGGAACGGTAGCAGAATACGCACGCCGCCATTATGACCATGAGCAGACAGAACTTCCATGTGAAGATGGGGCCGAGCATGGCAAGATAGTCCTGATTGTTGGGGTTGAGCAACAGTCCCAAGCCTCCGCCGAACGTGCCCGCGGGACAGACATACTTGCAAAATCCCGGCACAGCGATGCCTTGCTGCCCGTACAGAATGGGAATGATGATCACAAAACCTACCAAAAGCACATACTTGAGATAGGAGAGCACGCGGGTGAATTTGTTCTTTTTGAGTTTGGGAGTGTGGATCTTGTAAAGCAACTCCTGCCCAAGCCCCACGGGGCAGAGATAGCCGCAGATGGTGCGACCAAGTATCAGCCCGAACAGCGCAAGTATGCCGATCACGTAGTATGGAGCGGTCTTGCCGCTCGATGCGAGCGCGTTTTGCAACGATCCCAAAGGACAGCTGCCTACAGCGCCGGGACAGGAGTAACAGTTCATGCCCGGGACGCAGGCGTACTTGGTTTTGCCAGTGTAAATTCTGCCCGAAACAAAGCCCTTTAGATTGGCGTTGAAAAGCAGCGCGGCGTATATCTGGATCAATCTGCGCTTTGTGGGCAGGTGAGTTTTGACCCAATTTGCAACTTTCAGAAATGCGTTTTTCATAGACTCACCCCAATCCTATGCACTCGGTGCAGATGTTTATGGCTTTGACAAGCACGTCCTCCGCTCCGCCGTTGTTTACGCCCGCGACGATAAACGCCACCGCCAGCGCCGCGACCGCCGCGCGTACCGTCCAAAGAATGGCCGTCCTCGCCTTTTTGGAGAGGGGACGGGCTACGTGTGGGGTGGGAAGCGTGCTGCGATCGCCCGTTTTGATGGCGATCTTTGCAAAACTCAACTCGCGCTTGACGGCGTATATCTCTACGCCTACCGCCGCAAAACAGGCGATAAGGCTTGCCGCCGTCCAGCTTATGATGTGGCGCACGAGATCCATCGCGTCGTCGTGAAGCGAGGTGGGGTGATAGTGCGAGGGATCAAGCAAATAGACAAGCGCGTATATCGCGCCCGCAACGCATATCGCCGCCGCGGCGCTCCACACCCACGTGCGGACGCTGTGCATGCGCTTTGCGCCTTGCTTTGCCTCGATGAACGCTTGCGAGGAGCCGTGCTGAGGGATCTTGTTGCGCAGGCGGGCAAGAGTGCGCGAGTCGTCCTTGACGACGGTGCGCTCCGCTTTGGCGGGGTATACCTCGAAAACTATGTACGCGGCGACGATCATCGCCGCCCACAAAAACAGGCATACGAACGGCGCGATGAGCCGCGGACGAAGCGAGTCTACGGTGTAGGCGGGCGCGCCGGACCCAAGCGAACTGTAGTAAAGATCGGCGATCTCGCCGATGAACACCACGCCGACAAGCACCGTCAAGACGGCAAGCATAATTGAAAAAGCCAGCCTGAGTTTTGTTGTTGAGGACGCTGACAATGTGCACCTCCTGAGATGTGCGGGCAAAATGCCGCATATCATATAGCATATCGATTGTACTATAATAATACTACTATAAATTCATATTAAGCGCAAAAGCGCCTCAAGTCAAGCAAAATCCGCGCGAATTGCCAAATCTCAAAGCGCAAAAGCGATCGTGCGAACAATTTGTGCTCTGCGGGTTGTGTTTTTGGCAAAATATGTTAAAATGAAGGCATCGAATGAAAATGTTTTGGAGGAGGAGTGTATGAAGGTCGTTATTCCCGGCGGATTTGAAGTGGGACATTATGAGGACGAGTTTACGGGAGTGACCGTGATCCTCGCAAAAAAAGGCGCTCGCGGAGGCTGCGATGTGAGAGGGGGCGCTCCCGGCACGCGCGAAACGGACTTGATGCGTCCTGAAAAAATGATGGACAAGGTGAACGCCGTCGTGCTGTCCGGAGGCTCCGCATACGGACTTGCCGCAAGCGTGGGAGTCATGGAATATCTGCGCGAACAGGGCGCGGGATATAGGACGGCGGGCAAGATCGTACCCATAGTGACCCAGGCGGTGATCTTTGACCTCAATCAAAAGGAATATCACTATCCAACCGCACAATACGGGGTTTATGCGTGCAAAAACGCCACAAAAACTCCTGGTTTTGGAAATGTGGGCGTTGGAAGAGGCGCGACGGTGGGCAAGATACGCGGCATAAAAAACGCGTGCAAGAGCGGCGTTGGAGCGGCAACGGTGAAGGCGGGCGGCGCATATGTGACGGCGATCGTGGCGGTCAACGCAATGGGCGACGTGATCGACTGCTCTACGGGAAAGATCATAGCGGGCGCAAAGGGCAAAAACGGATTTGTTGACACCGAAAAATGCTTGGTGGACGGCGAGTATGCAAAGTTGCTGTTTGGCACAAATACCACCATTGGGTGCATACTTACGGACGCAAAACTCACCAAAGTGCAGGCGAACAAGCTGGCGAGCGCCGCGCATAACGGGTTGGCGAGGGCGATACGCCCCGTGCATACCGACTACGACGGCGACACCATGTTTTGCCTGAGCAGAGGCGCAAAGCCCGTGCTCGATCTGGCGATTCTGCAGGCGGCGACGGTCAGAGCGACGGAACAGGCGATCGTGAACGCCGTGAGCGAGTGCGTGCAGTACGAGGTGATCGCGGATGATGAGGACGGTGAGGACGAGCAATGACCGTTTTTTGACAATGGAAAAGATGGAGGGTCGCCAGGACGCTTGCGACTCTCTTTTTTTGCGCTTTTCAAAACAGCGGTCGGAACAAAATGATTCGGAGCGGATCTAAACCGTTTCGACTATATCGTTTCGACTATATAAATATAATACTTTAAACCATTAAAATTTTTTTATCCTGTTTCTTACTCCGCAAATGATTTGC
>CANQMD010000139.1 GCA_947624885.1 uncultured Clostridia bacterium | reverse complement strand
CCGCATAAACAGGTTTCACCCCAGTCAGTAGCAAAAGCTACCGAGTTGGGTCTCCACGGAAATTGGGTCGGGGTTTGCATGCCGTTGCAAGCCGCCCAAGATCCTTAACTCCCAGCAACAGCCCCAATTTGGGCAAAAGAAGCCATCACCAGAAACTTCATCGATATGCCCTTTGACGATATTTTACCCCCGTCTTCGAAGCGGTGAAATCTGACTAGAATACTGCGCCACCGATAATATATTATACCAAACGCGCGATAATGTCAACAAACTGCGGTAAGAATTATCTTAAATTCCAAAAAAATCGACAATCTAATCGAGCAAACAACAATTTCAGCTGTTTAGAGTAACCTTTTTTATACTGTCCAAAAATGCTTGAACGCGACTTTCGCCCCTGCGGGTGAGCGCAAGCAGACGATCAAGCGACACGCCGCTTAATGTCGTTTGACTGTAGCGCTTTGCGGCGGCGAGCGCGGAGGATGTCAACCTCAGCCCGAATATGGGGGTAAATCGCGCCCCACTTTGCCTTGTGCCTATAAAATCGCCCGCGCCGCGCATTTCAAAATCGACTTCTGCAAGGCGCTGTCCGTCATTGCATTTCTCAAGCGTTTGCAACCTTTTGAGCGCTTTTTCGCCGGTTGTTGAGGATTGAAGATAGCAATGCGCGGCAGAGCCATCTCTTCCCACCCTGCCCCTAAGTTGATGCAGGGACGCAAGCCCGAATCTGTCCGCGTTGAGAATGAGGATCTCGGACGCTTTTGTGTCTATGCCGACTTCCACAACGGTGGTCGCAACAAGAATGTCGAGTTTTCCTTCCGCAAAGTCGCGCATCGCCTGCTCCTTTTGCTCGTCTTTGAGTTTGCCGTGCAACGCCGCATAGCGGAATTTTGACAACTCCGATCTGAAATCGCGCGTGAAACTTTCAACGGAAGCCGATTCATATCCCTCCGCGTCCTGAATGGCGGGACATACGATAAACGCCTGTTGGCCGCGGGCGCAAGCCTCCGTCACCATTTTTACGCCAAGTTCCGCGTCGCCGATAATCTGTGTGGCGACGTTTGTGGTTGCCTCGTCCCTCTTTTGGATGTAGGAAATGTCGATATCGTCGTAAAAAGTGAGCGCCATTGAACGCGGAATAGGCGTAGCTGTCATCGATATGACGTCCACAGCGCCCTTCTCCTCAAGCATTTTGCGCTCCGCAACGCCGAATTTGTGCTGTTCATCTATGACAGCAAGCGTAAGATCCTTGAACGCTACGTTTTTTGAAATGAGCGACTGAGTGCCTATCGCGCAGTCTATTTCGCCGAGTTGCAGCCCTTGCAAAATAGCCTCGCGCTCCTTCGTGGGCATGGAGGAAGTCAAAACCGCAAACTTTACGCCGAGTTTTTCCGCGATGGGAGCAAAAGCCGACGCGTGTTGTTTGGCAAGTATCTCGGTGGGCACCATCATCGCCGCTTGATGTCCGCTTGCGCACGCAACGTACATTGCAAAAAAGGCGACGACGGTCTTTCCGCTGCCCACGTCGCCGGATATGATCCTGGCCATACACTCGTCAGAGGACAGGGAGCTGAGGATGTCGCTCATTGCGCCTTCCTGACTTTGAGTAAGGGAAAACGGAATTGCATTTTTGAAGTCAAGTATTCTATTTATTGAAGTTTTGTAGAATACTTTGCGAGGCAAATATGAACATTTTGAAACGTTTTTGTAGATTGAAAGCGCAATTGCGAGGTCGATCGAGGCGAGGCGCGTCAACGCTTCGAGCACATCATCCAAACTGTCGGGACGGTGCAGCGACTCAAAACATTGGGCGATGTCGCTGTTTACCACGCCGGTGGGACCGCTGTAGGTCGCGTCCTTGACGCTGTCGAGCGCGGAGTACATTATGTTTTTGAAGGCGTTTTGTCCCATCGTCCCTCGCAATGGATATTGCGTGTAAACTCCGCTTTTGAGTTTTTGCAATTTGTCCTTGCGCTCAAGCTGCGGGTTGACAAAATTCAGCATATCGGGATCGTTTGACAGTTTTGCCAGCAGGCGATATTCCTGCCCTACCTCGAAGCTGTCGTGCATATAGGGCAAGTTGTAAAAGGTTGCTCTGAAATGCACGTTGTTTTTGGATCGCAGATCCGAGAATGTCACATAAAAGGCTCGCTTTCCGCGCGGGGATACGCTTGACACCCTTTCTACTCTGCCCTCGAGAAGCGTAAGCTGTGACGGTACGGCTTCAAACGCGGGGATAGGCTCGCTCAAATCGATGTAGCGCGACGGCAAATATGAAAAGAGCTCGAACACACTTTTTACGTCAAGCTCTTCAAGTTTTTTGAGAGTCGCCTCTCCCACGCCTTTTATCTCGCCGAGAGTGAGCATCGCGTCCTCCGCTTATTCTGCAGAAATTATGTAATAATAGTGCGGTTGCCCGCCGTTGTAACAGGCGATCTCAAGTTCGGGATACTGCCGCGAAAGCGCTTCGACTGCATTGGAAGCATCCTGCTCGCTCACCGCGTCGCCATAATAGAGCGTGAGCATATCCTTGTCGAGAGCGATCTTTTTGACGGTGTTGTTGAGCGTGGACTCAAGCGAATTGCTCTTTGCGATTATCTTTTTGCCGCAAATGCCGATGATGTCGCCTTCTTTGACGGAAAATCCGTTCATCCTGGTGGAACGCACGGCATGAGTGATCTCCGCGCTGACGACGTTGTGCGCCGCCTCCCGCATGTTGGTTTCGTTTACGCCCGCGTCTTCGTCCTCGTCAAACGCAAGGACAGCGGCGATACCCTCCGGCATGGTCGACGTTGGAATGACGTGCACCTCTACCCTTGCAAGCGCCTTTGCCTGCTCCGCGGCGAGCACAATGTTGGAGTTGTTTGGCAACACGAACACGTGCTTTGCCTCCGCGCGATTGACAGCGGCAAGAATGTCGTCAACGGCGGGATTCATTGTCTGCCCTCCTTCAACGACTATGTCCACGCCAAGATCCTCGAAGATCGCCGCCATACCTGCGCCGCTGCATATGGAGATTATGGCGTATGGCTTCTTTTCGGAATCGTCGGAATTTTCATTCTCTTCGGGATGAAGTTTGCGGTGTTGCTCCACCATATTCTCGATTTTTACGCCGTCAAGTTCGCCAAGTTTGAGTGCCGCGTTGATCGCGCGATCGGGATGGTTGGTGTGCACGTGAGTCTTGACAAGATCGGTGTCGCCGATAACAAGCACGCAATCGCCGATGGTCGTGAGATATTCGCGATAGCGGTCGATCGCCGCGTCGGTCACTTCGTTTTTGAGGTGAGTGATGAAATACTCCGTGCAATATTGGAAAGTGATGTGCTCGTAGTCGTTTTCGAGCATATCGCTGCTGTCAAGCGCGGGAGCGTTCGCCGGCTCAACCGTGACGGACTCGCCGGAAAGCAACACGAGTTCCTCGCCGACGAGAGTCCTGTACATGCCGTCGAAGATGGTCAGCAAGCCTCTGCCGCCCGCGTCCACGACGCCCGCCTTTTTGAGGACGGGAAGCATTTCGGGAGTTTTTTGCAAAATATTTTC
>CANQMD010000138.1 GCA_947624885.1 uncultured Clostridia bacterium | reverse complement strand
GATAATTTGCCCGCTGTGCAGTTTATCATTGATAATGCAAACAACGCCTCAAAGCCTTTTACGCGCGGTTATGCGCCAATCTATTTGCCGTTTTACGGAATAAAAAAAGCAATCTAATCCCTATGTTCGAATTAGATTGCGAGTGGTGGAGACTAGGGGATTCGAACCCCTGACCTATGCATTGCGAACGCATCGCTCTACCAACTGAGCCAAGCCCCCGTATGTGGTGCGGTTAAAGGGACTTGAACCCATATGAACGTACTGCTCACTAGAACCTGAATCTAGCGCGTCTGCCAATTCCGCCATAACCGCATTGGTTTTGTAAAAGCATTTTAGCGCAAAAAAAATCGATTGTCAATGATTTTGGCATCATCGGCTGAAATTGTTTTTAAAATTTGAAAAAGAGGAATACGCAGAAAACCGACATAAATTTTTCACCAATTTAAAAATGTTGAAAAATTTTTAAAAAAATTGTTGAAAACTATTGATACTTTCAAAAAATGTGCTAAAATAATAGCACAATCAACTTTAATCAAGAGGCAATCAAGTGTTTGTGCGCTTTATTGAAGAAAATTGTCAAAAAATTGTTGAAACAAACAGCCGAATTATCTTGAAAATTTTATAGGGGGTGCGACGCTTTTTGCGTTGCTGAATTTTAATTATGGAAAGTTCACGGAGAAGGACGATAGCGCTTCGTCGCAACGGGCATTTTACGGCGGATGAGTATCAAACTTTGCTTAAGTTCGCGGTGGAGTTGTACTTCAGAAAGGCGACGGTTTGCGGCGGCAACCTCAACGACAGATGGCGTGCGGCGCAGCGCGCGACGCTGTATTACACGTCGGTGTATTGCGAAAGCGCCGCGGATGATATGGACGCAAAGTTTCTCACATTGGCGGATTATCTGACCTATGTGCCGTATGCCGACGCGGGTTACAACGCTTTGGAAAAGAGATATGCCGAAACAAACGGGCTGTCTGTTGCGCAAGTGCGGTATGCAAAGATCGCGGATCTGCTTGGCAGATCGTTCGACGCATTCAAAAGCGGGCAAAAGGACGCGCTCATGCGCTTTTTTGACAATATCATGTGCGACTCGCCGCATATGGACGACGGGATATGCGCGATCGCGTTTTTGAGCCGAATGTGCCACAGATTGGATTCCGCCATAGGCTACAAAAATTGTACGGATCCGTCGGATGAAAACAGGATTACCGTGCAGCACGTGGACGAAGCCGCCACAACAAAGCAATTTCACGCCGCAGACGTACTTGATCTTTTGCCGTCCACGCCCAAACTTGGCGCGGATGAGTTGAAGTTTGTGTTTTTGTCGGATGATTATCCGCACAATCATCCCCATCCCGGCACGAAATGGATGTTGTGAGCATATTTGTCGCGCCCCCAAGCACCTATATGTGCGCGTACGCATAGCGTGCGCGTAATTTATATATGATAAAGTGAGAGGCTTTCACACCCGCAATTTCAAAATGGGGGGGGACCTGTCGATTTTGCCAGCGCAACAAAATGTTGTTGACAAACAACGTCTTTCATGGTATGATAATTCAGAAAAGTATGACAAGTGGGAAAATTAAGTTTGCTTTGTTTTCCCATTTTGCATGGAGGCATTATGGACGAGAGCAAATTTATATGGACGGCGACGGTTGGCGCAAAGGGTCAGATCGTCATACCCAAGCAGGCGCGGGACGTGTTTGGCATATGCGAAGGGGACACGCTCATACTTCTCGGCGACAAAGAGAGGGGCATCGCCATCGCCAAGTATGAGGACTACGTGAAGTTTGCGGAGGCGATCTTCGCCGCAAAAAACAAGGGGCAATGATCATTGCGGACGGCGGCATGATACGGCATGATCTTTCGGTGATCGCGCCGTCACACATTTTGGATATTTGAAGGATATGAGCGATAAGGCGATTGTAGTGAGAGGGCTTAAAAAGTCCTATGGCGATATAGAGGCGGTCAAGGGTATAGACTTTGACGTTGACGAGGGCAGTTTGTTTGCGTTTCTCGGGGTGAACGGCGCGGGCAAAAGCACGACCATAAACATTTTGTGCACACTGCTTGCCGCGGACGGCGGCGAGGCGGAGGTGTGCGGGCTTGACGTATTCACACAGGCGGACGCGATCCGCTCTCGGATCGGAGTGGTGTTTCAGGGCAGCGCGTTGGACGCAAGGCTGAGCGTGCGCGAAAATCTGTCCACGCGCGCGTCGTTTTACGGCTTGAGCGGAGAGGCAAAGCAGACCCGCCTCAAACAGCTTGAGGAGATGCTCGATCTCGGCTCCGTCATGGGCAGACCATACGGCAAACTCAGCGGAGGGCAGCGCAGGCGCGTGGATGTGGCGCGAGGGCTTCTCAACTCGCCGCGCATACTCTTTTTGGACGAGCCGACAACGGGGCTTGATCCGCAGACCCGCCGAACGGTGTGGGGCATAATCGACAGACTGAGGCGCGACCTCAAAATGACCGTGTTTTTGACCACGCACTATATGGAAGAGGCTTCCGACGCGGACAAAGTGGTGATATTGGATGAGGGACGCGTGGCGGCAACGGGCACGCCTGTCGAGCTCAAAAACAAATACAGCAACGATTGCGTCAAGCTGTATTCGCCCCCGTCAGAGCGGATAGAACGCAGGCTTGAGGGCTACTCGTTTGAATATGCGGGCAATTTTTACAAGATAAGCGTGCCGACAAGCGTCGCCGCGGCTGAATTTATTGTGAAAAACAGTGACATTTTGCACGATTTCGAGTTTGTAAAGGGCAATATGGACGACGTGTTTTTGAACGTGACGGGCAAAAAGTTGGGAGGCGAAAAATGAAAAACGATCTGTTGATGCTCGGCAATCTGATCCGTCGCGGACTCAAGATGTACCTTTCGGACAAAATGGCGGTGTTTTTGTCGCTGTTGTCGCCGTTTATCATTTTGTTTTTGTACCTGATGTTTCTCGGCGACATCCAATATGATTCCGTGCTTGCACGGCTTGGGGATCTGCCCGTGAACGACGGCGCGACGCATGCGTTCATCAACTGTTGGATGATTGCCGGGGCGCTTGCAACGTCGTGTGTGACGGTGTCGTTTTGCGCCCAATATATCATGATCAGCGACCGTGAGGGCGGCGCGATGCAGGATATGTTGACCTCGCCCATAAAGCGCGGCGTGCTCAGCGTGAGTTACTTTGTGGTCAACCTTGTCGTGACTTCGGTGATAGTCGGCATAATAACGGTGTTAGCGTTCATATATATCGCCGCGACGGGGTGGTATTTGAGCGGCGCGGACGTTGGCAAGATCATAGCGGCGCTGCTTATGTCGGTGCTGTCGGCAAGCCTGTTCACCACTGTGGTCTGCATGCTGTTCCGCACGCAATCCGCGCACGGTGGGGCAAGCGGCATTTTGAGCGCGGCGATAGGCTTTTTTATCGGCGCATATATGCCCGTATACATGTTTCCAAAGGCGATCCAATACTTTGTGCTGTTCGTGCCCGGCACCAAGGCGGCGGCCATGCCGGGCCAGCTGACCCGGGAGGAGAAGGAGGCCCGGGATGG
>CANQMD010000137.1 GCA_947624885.1 uncultured Clostridia bacterium | reverse complement strand
GCGTGTGCGCAAAGTCGATGATGATGGTGCCCTTTTCACTGCGTAAAACCGAGAATCTGCCTTTGACGGGGCGTATGCGCCTGACCGCTTGCGCAAGCGTCCTGCCGTCAACTCCCATGTCGCGGGCGACGGTCATGGCGGCAAGAAGATTGTATACGTTGAACTCGCCGTAGAGCCTCGACTTGACTTCCACAAGTTCGTCGGACAGGTTGGCGACAAAACTTACGCCGTCCATGTCCTCCCTCACGTTGACCGCGAAACAGTCCGCGGGATTGTTCAACCCGTAACTCACGGAGGGCAACCCCGACGACTGCACCCTGTCAAGCAATATCCTGCCGCTCTTGTCGTCTACGTTTATGACGGCGCGGCGAATGTGGTCGGGTGTGAAATAGGACATTTTGACCCCGCAATACTGCTCGTAACTTTTGAAAAAGTCGAGATGATCCTGCGAGATGTTGGTCAAAACGGCAACGTCGGCTTTTGCGCAGCCGAGTTTTTCGAGATAGATCGCGTGGGCGCTGACCTCGGCAATGACGACGTCGCAACCCTTCGCTCGCATTTTGAACAGCAAGTCGTTGAATTCGTAGGGATCGGGCGTGGTGAGGCTTTCGCCAACTTTGACGCCCATGATGTAGTGACCGTCCGTGCCAATAAGCCCGCATCTGAAACCCGCAAAGGTGAGAATGGACGAGATGTAATGCGCCGTGGAGGTCTTGCCGTTTGTGCCTACCACCGCAATAAAACGCATGTCGTCAAGCGGGTGCAAAAACCTGTTTTCGCACATCATGGCGTATGCAAGACGCGCGTCCTTTACAAGCACGTAAGTCGTGCCCTCCGGCGGCTGTTTTTGGGTCACCGCCACAAAGGGGACGCTGACGCTTCCCAGATAGTCGTTGCCGTCCGCGTTCACCCCCTCCATGCATACAAACACGTCGTTTTCTCCCACAGCGCGGGAGTCTATCCTGATTTCGTTCATCTGAGCGTCCATATCGGCATTTGTGCCGAGCACGTCGATATTTTTCAAAAGATCTTTCAGCTTCATGCTGTCCCTCCGAAGTTTGATATAACTATGATAATAGTCGGAAAAAGGATTAGCAACAGGCAGGCGAAACTAGACACCAACGGAAGTTCTTTTCGCTTTGAGCAACAAAAACGGAGTCAGATCGCGCAAGCCGTCCGCCGTCAGGTGAGCAACAACACGGCGTTGCGCTTGTCTACCGTCACGCCTGCGTCGGGATATTGCCCAAGCACCTCCCCTCCCTCGCCGTCTACTTCGAAGTACAGCCCAAGTTTGGAAAGCAGCGATTTTGCCTGAGTGAGAGTCATGCCCGTAAAGTCGGGGAGAGAAAAGGGATCGCCTATCACTTCGGATTCCTCGCCCGTGAAATGCGGAGTCACGCATCTGTAGGCAAGCACGCTGCGGAAGATGTCCCCCACAAGAGGCGCGGCGACAAGCGAGCCGTAATACATGTAGCCCTGCGGCTCGTCGACGATGAACAACACGGCATACGGCGTTTCGTCGTTGAGCAAAAAGCCGAGAAAGGACGAGATGTACTTGCCGCTTGCTATCGCGCCGTCCTTGTACTTTTGCGCGGTGCCCGTTTTGCCCGCTATCTCGTAGCCGGGGACGTATGCGCTTTTGCCGCTGCCCGCGGTCACCACCCGCATGAGCAACAAACGCATCTCGTCGGATGTGGAAGATGAGATCACCCTTTCGCCCTCCGTCTGCGTCGCACCCGCGACGACTCGTCCGTCCGCGTCCTTCAAAGAAGAATATAGATGCGGCGTCACGGTCGTTCCGCCGTTTATCACTGCGGAGGTCGCCGCAACAAGCCCGATCGGCGTTACGGCTACGGCTTGCCCGAATCCAACGCGTGCAAGATCGACGGTTTTGACGTCCTTTTCCGCAATGAATATGCCGCTTGTTTCCCCCGTCATGTCAACGCCCGTCTTGCTCGTAAGCCCGAAACGGCGAAGATAGTCGTAAAAAGTCGCCGTGCCCATCCTCAATGCGCTTTCCATAAATACGACGTTACAACTGCCCTCTACGCCGCCTCCGAAATCGATGGAGCCGTGCCCCTTTGCCTTCCAACAGCGAATGCGCTTGCCGTCGACTATCTTCGCGCCGTTACAGTAAAATCTGTCAGTGGGAGAGATGGCTCCGCTGTCGAGCGCCGCTGCCGCAGTGAGTATCTTGAATGTGGAGCCCGGCTCGTATACCGACGCAACGCAGTTGCTTTTTGAACGCGAAAACAGCGCCTCGAGATCGTCGCGCGGAACGGCGTTGAGATCAAACGACGGGTACTCGCTGAGCGCAACTATTCCGCCGGTGTTGTAGTTCATGACTATGCACTGCACCGCCTTGGGCGAAAACTTTGCGACCGCCGCGGCGATCGCCCCGTCAACTATGCGCTGCACGCCGCTGTCCAAGGTCGTGACAAGGGTAAGCCCCGCCACAGACGGCTGATAATAGGAATTGCCGTCAAGCTGTCTGCCGACAAGATCGGACGGCGTGAGCAACCTGCCGTTTACACCCGTGAGATATTTGTCGTAATACGCCTCGAGCCCCGTCTGCCCATAGCCGTCGCTGCTACAAAATCCGAGCACTTGCGTCATAAAATCGCCGTACGGATAATATCTGAAATTGTCCTCAGAATAGTAAATGCCTTTCAGCCCAGACGCGTAGATCCGGTTGAGTTGCTCTTTGTCAACGCGCGTCGCAACGGTGACTTCGGACGCGCGTTTGGATATCTTTGCAAGCACGTCGTCATAGTCATAGCCGAACACCTCGCTCAACAGAGCCGCAACGGCAGGTTTGTCGGGAGCGTCGTTTGGACGGACGTAAAGGTTGTAGCGCGTGGCGGTGGCGGCAAGAACTGCGCCGTTTGCGTCAACAATGCTGCCTCGCGGCGCGTCCGTTGGAACATCTCTCAACCATTGATCGAGCGCTCGACTCTGCAACGCCGCGCCGTCAAAGATCATAACCGCGATCATCTTGGCAAAAACCGCAAGAAATAAAAAGACAACCAGCAGCAAAACTGCCGGAAGTCTTTTTGTTGGGTTATATTGTTGGTTGAACTCTTGTTTTTGCTTCATATTGAGAGTTTATTTTGAAACTCTCGCACATATGACAGCATTTGTGACTGCATTATTTTTCGCTGAGGCTCTGTTGCGCCGTCACCTGCGCAGCGGGGACTACCGCCTTGCCGCTGTTGATCTTGCCTGCGTTCACTCCGATGAGCGTTATGACCGCAACGACTACCGCCAAATACAATGACACGATCAATATCGCCTTTTTGTTCATCTTCAGCTTTCTTTTGACCGCGCCCTGCGCCGCGACTTGCGCGTCGGCTTTTTCCTGAGTCCTGTCATAATACACGTTGGTGCCGAGTTTGGTGTCGAACTCGCCTCTCCTGTCGTAGCCTTCCTGCGCCGCATAGCTGTAGAGGGATTGGTCGGAGCGGTCATAGCCCCCTTGCCTGTTGTCGCGATCGTTCATGGGACGATCCCACGTCCACTGCTGCCCGCCGTAATTGTTTGTGGTCTGGGGAGTCATGGGACGATAATCCGGCTGATAATTGT
>CANQMD010000136.1 GCA_947624885.1 uncultured Clostridia bacterium | reverse complement strand
TTTCGGCTTTTGTGTTGTGGTGTTTTGAGGGGAAAGGTTTTATAACATAAATATCAAACGAAGGAGGCGGCTATGAACGCAATTGAGATAAGAGGGCTTACAAAGAGTTTCCGCGGGATGTACGCGCTGGACGGGTTGAATATGAACGTGCCACAGGGTGCGATCTACGGCTTCATAGGCGAAAACGGCAGCGGCAAATCCACCACGGAAAAGTGCATATGCGGACACCTCGTGCCCGACAAGGGCAGTATAACTCTGTTTGGCAAACCATACACGGACGCGGGCGTCAGAGCGAGAGTGGGCGCGCTCATCGAAAACACGGGGTGTTTCCCAAACTCCAGCGTGTATTCAAACCTCATGATGCAGGCGATAAACCTCGGCGTCAATGACAGAGCGGGCGAGATAGAGAGGGTGCTGAAGATAGTCCGCATGGAAGACAATGCAAAGCTGACGTTCAAAAAGTGCTCGCTCGGCATGAAACAGAGGATAGGCATTGCGATGGCGCTGCTCGGCGACCCTGCCCTGCTCATTCTGGACGAGCCTATAAACGGCCTAGATACGGACGGTATGCGCCTCATGCGCGAGATCCTCGTTGACATAACGCAAAATTTGGGTTGCACGGTGCTCATATCCTCGCACATCTTGGGCGAACTTGAAAAAATTGCTACGCACTACGGCATTATACGTCAAGGAAAGATGATAAAGGAAATTTCCGCGGCGGAGATGGATGGCAGATCAAGAGAGTATGTGTCCGTAAAAACAGCGGATATGCAGGGCGCGGCAAGACTGCTTGCAGGGCGCTTCAAGACGGAGTACGACGGAGAATATCTGAATGTGTACGGCGTGGACGATGTGAGTACGCTTTCGGCATATTTGTTGCAAAACGGGCACTTTATCTGTGAGATAAAGCAGGATAAAGTGGGACTTGAGCAATATTATATCGATTTGATGAGCGAAAAGGAGTTGTAAAAATGGAAAACGCAAACGTTCTTCAATTTGAAAAACCGAGTTTTTTTGCAAGACTCAAAGGCATGCTTGGCGTAGATTTTTACAGGCTGTTTCACACTCCGCTGTTTTATATATTTATTGCCATAGCGGCGTTCATTCCCGCGCTCGTCCTTATGGGCGGAGCGCAGGGAGAGAGCGCAATGTATACCAACGCTTGGCAGATCATTGCCGCAGACAGCCCATTGTATATCGTTCACAATATGGGAGAATACGCCAATATGAACATGGTGTTCATCTTTGGCGGCATAATGGTGTCCATCTTCATAGGGCACGATTATCAGAGCGGCTATGTCAAGCAACTTTTCACGACTCACGCCAAAAAGCAGGACTATATGATAAGCAAGACGCTCTTGGGCGCGTTCTCAATGACGTGCATGTGCGTGACGTATATGATAGGCGGTATGATCTCGGGCGCGGCGAGCGGACTTCCGTTTGCAATAAACGCGGGGGCTTTGCTTTGCGCCATACTCGGAAAGATGATAATGAGCCTCGGCTGGGCGAGCCTATACACGTTTATCAACATCATCTTCCGCAGAAAGTTCGGCATATCCATTGCCCTATGCTTCGTCCTCGGCACGGGCATACCCGTCATAGGCGCGGCGGCGCTTGTCGGCAACAGCGCGGCGCTCAACATCTTCTTGTACGGCTCGTCCGTGTATGCCTGCCTCTCCGCGAATTTCATATCCGTGCTTGTGTGCCTCGCTTGCTCCGTAGTGTGGGCGGTGATATACAACATTCTCGGCACGATAGTGTTGTACAAGAGGGACGTCTATTGAGGAGGAATGACTATGAATGCAATAGAGATCACAAATTTACATAAAAATTTCGGCGAAAAACGCGCGGTAGACGGACTGAATATGACCGTGCCCGAAGGCGCGATATACGGCTTCATCGGCGAGAACGGCAGCGGCAAATCCACCACGGAAAAGTGCATATGCGGGCTTATACCGCCCACAAGCGGCGAGATCAAGCTGTTCGGCAAAGACCATAAGGACGGGGAAGCGCGCGGCAAAATAGGAGTGCTTATCGAAGCGCCCGGTTGCTTCCCCAACATGAGCGTTTGGAACAATATGAAGCTGCAGGCGGCAAACCTCGGCATAAAAAACGAAAACGAGGAAATACGGCGCGTTTTGCACCTCGTGCGCATGGACGGCGCGGCGAGCAATAAATTCAAGAACTGTTCGCTCGGCATGAAACAGCGCATAGGCATAGCGTTCGCGTTGCTGGGAAACCCGAAGTTGCTTGTTTTGGACGAGCCTATAAACGGACTGGACGCGGACGGCATGCGCATAATGCGCGAGATACTCCTTGACCTCACGCAAAATCACGGTTGCACGGTGCTTATCTCATCGCATATCTTGGGCGAGCTTGAAAAAATCGCAACCCATTACGGCATTATTCGCGGCGGAAGGCTTCTCAAAGAGATGACCGCACAGGAACTTAACGCAAGTTGTCCGACATATGTTCATCTCAAAGCGGCGGATATGAACAAGGCTATTGCGGTCTGCAATAATGCGTTCGCGCACGTGAAATATGATGAGGAGAGAGGCGAGATAAGGATATACGACAAGTTGTCCGCGGAGGAAGCGGCAAGTTATCTTTTCAGTAATTTCGGCATAGCCGTTACGGAACTCGGAACGGCGAAGATAAGCCTTGAGGAATACTATATCGACCTTATGAAGGAGGGCAAATGATATGAGCGCGGATATTAAAAACAACGATTTCAAAAAGCGATTAAAAACTATGCTCAAAGTGGACTTTCGCAGGCTGTTTTTGACGCCCACCGTCTACATCATGCTCGGCGTGAGCCTCGCGCTGCCCATACTTATTCTTGTTATGACATCATTTATGAGCGGAGCGGATCCCGAAACGGGCGAAGCGGTTGCAATGTTCACAAACACGTGGCAAGCGATAGGCTCTGCGGGCGGCGGCGCAATGAGTATGGATCTCACAAGCATGTGCAACATCAACTTGCTGTATTTTTTGGTCGCGATATTCGTGTGTGTGTTCGTCGGCGAGGATTTCAGAAGCGGCTACGCCAAAAACATATTCACCGTGCGCTCGAAGAAACTCGATTATGTCCTATCCAAAACCATAGTTCTGTTTACGGCGGCAGTCGGAATGTTCCTGCTCTTCTTCGTCGGAGCAATGATAGGCGGCGGCATTGCGGGGCTGTCCTTCGACCTTGCGGCGGTAGGCGCAAACGCGGGCAGCATAATCGCCTGCCTCATTTCAAAAATATTCTTTGCGCTCGTCTTTGTGTCAATAGCCTTGACCCTCGCGTGCGTAGGTAGGCAAAAGGTGTGGCTGTCCGTGCTTTGCACTCTCGGCGCGGGGATGTTGTTGTTTGCGATGATACCCATGATCACGCCTCTCAATGCGGGCATACTTCAAGTCATTATGTGCGTCGCGGGCGGAGCGCTGTTCGCAGTCGGTCTTGGAGCAATTTCCAACGTAATTTTGAACAAAACCACCTTGGTGTGATGAATGCGCAAAAAGTTCAATATCCCTCTTGACAGGAGGAGCCTCGCAGGAGCGTTGGTAAAAGGCATTGAGAGCCAATAACCCAACCCCCTGCGGGGCTTTTTTATTGCCTTT
>CANQMD010000135.1 GCA_947624885.1 uncultured Clostridia bacterium | reverse complement strand
TCAAAAATCTCGACATCGAAAACGGAAAACTGAGCGTGACGGGCAGCGTGCACAGCCTGAAATACTCCTCGCAAGGCTCCGCGTCGCTTGTAAAACGCATATTCAAATGACGGCAAATTTGATCGCGGAAATCTGGTTGGGCGCTCGCGCGGGGGAACAGGCGGCGGCGTTTGGGCTGTGCTTTGCGGCGGGGCTTGTCGCGGGGATCGTCGGGCTGCTGTATTTGAGAAGATCGAGCGCGAGCGAACGAATTTTGTGCGATCTGTTTGCCACACTCGCCATTGGCGCGGGTGCGCTTGCTTGCTGCGAGTTTTTTTTGGGCGGAAAACCCGAATTGTACGGCGTCGTCGCGTACGCGTTGGGAGCGAGCGTTTTGCCCTTGCTCGTAAGAAAAATATCCCGCCGCAAAAAAAGAGCCAAAGACGGTCAAAAAAATGCAAAATGACAAACATCTCCGCAGCGATTTTGCTCGCTTTGATCACATTTGGCGCATTTTGACCGCGCCTCGTTTGAAAATTGCCCGATTTTTATAAAATTCAAGCCAAAATGTCTGCTTTTGCGGTCTTGTTTCCTTCGCACACAATATATGGTAGGATGAGGCGAAGGTGAAACACATGAGCAACGTCAAACATCCCAAATGCCCAATGAGAGATCTCGCCGCAAAGGCAAAGGAACGCCTGTCAAAAGGCGAATACTCCGCACCCGTCGCGCCAGCAAATATCACGCCGCGACAAAGAGAAATCTACATCAAATTGTGCGAACTCAAAAAACAGGGCGCGGAAGTGGTCAACCCTATCGCCCAACTCGCGGATGAAAACGCGCTGAAAAACCTGTCGCACGAGGAGAGGCAACGCTACATAATTCAACTTGCCGCGGACTACGTGTCGGTGCGAAACCTGCTTGAAAACAGCGCAAAACAAAATCCCGGCGCGTGACGCGCGCACGTCAAATATACAAACATCCGCAAACGATTTTCAAGCCTCGCCGCCCGCAATGTCGGACGCGCTTGCGCCCGATATGTTCCGCTTACGTCCGCTTGCGCACAAAACGATTCGATCTGCCGCAATTTCACCCTACACTCTCTTCCTGAACGCGCTCGTCCCGATTGCTTTCATCCTGCGAACTCCCCTCACAAATGTCCCGCGCCGACAGTTTAGCCTCGCGCTTGTAAACGTAGGGGTACGCCGCCGCCGACGAACGAAGTCGCCGCTTGAGATACGCGTCGCGCATGGCGGCCGAAAGCACTTTGACAAGGGGAAGATAAAGAAATCCTATCGTGACAGCCGACGAGATCACGTGAATAAGGTCGAAGTAAAGCCCGCGCAGATAGTATACGACAAAATAGTTGCCGAGAGATATGGGGGCGAGTTTGCCCGCCACAAACAGAGTGTTGACGCACGCGTCGAGCGCACCAAACGCCACGCTGCCCACAGCGCCCAGCAAAATAGCGAGAGGCAAGCGGCGGCCTCTGAGCAAACAGGAGCACAAACCCAGAAGCGGCCAATACACAAAATAGAGAACATTCCACGTGCCTATGCCGTAAAGCGCCATCTCCACCGCGCAAAAGATCAGCGTGGCGGGGAGCACATACGCGGGGCCGAGCGCGGAGCCGTATACGATGACGAGCAGGGTCACTATCTCCACGTTCGGGATGAAGGACAGCGCAAGTTTGCCCACCGTCAGCATGGCGGCGAGCACCGCCACTCGAACTATGAAAACGGTGACGGATCTGCCCTTGCTTTTTTTGCCGTTATGCGCAAAACTCATGGTTTATACGTGCAAATACAGATGATAAAGTGCCGATTTATGCGCTTTGCTGCAAAAACAGATATGTCACACCGTCGCGCACGGGCAAGCCGCTCACGCCTAAACTCGCGCTGTGATAGGTCTTGCCGTTTACGGTCTCGTCATATCCCGGCATTATGAGCTCGGCGTCGTCGCTGTCCACATAAACGCCTATCCACTGCTTGTAGTCCGCCGTGCCGACGAGCCCGTTCAGCTTGGTGACAAACGCGCCGTATTCGCCCATGTCGAACTTGTACTCGATCTTTCCCGCTTCTTTGAGCTCAAGCAGAAGATCGTGCACATAGATGGCGTCCGTCTTGACGAGATAGCTGTCCTCGCCGATGATGACGGTCGCCTGTTTGCTTCCCGTCTCAATGACGGGCTTGCCGAGCTTGTCCAAATTTCCGCACCCGACAAACGTCGCCGCAAGCAACGCTATCAGCGCAAGGACGACAATTACCGCAAAAATTTTGCTTCCTTTCTTGAACATAAAAACCCTCCGTATGTTCTTCTTCGGAGGGAATAGGCAAAACGCGGACGCGTCCGCTTTGGGCTTTGGCTCCCTCCGAGCATTTTGCCGCGCATGTATAGATTTACGCGGCGCGTGCGGGCAGGTCTCCTGACTTGCTACCGAGAGAGGCCTCGGCGGGAGCCTTCCTCTTGCGAGTGGCTTTTGTCCCTTTTAAGCTCACAGTAGCGGGGGCTGCGGCGGATTTGCACCGCCTTCCCTATTCTCGCGCTCTCGCGCGCACCCGACGGTCGTATCATACCACGGGCGCGGGACAATGGCAACAAAAATCTGCCGAGAGAGAAGAGTTTTTTTGAGAGGGAGAAAACTTTTGACGTAAATTTTTGCCAAAATATTTTTTTTGACAAGTCTTATTGACTTATTGCGCGAATAATAATATAATATATTTAAAGAAATTTTTAGATGTAGGAGCGTAGAAATATGCCGAACAAACTTTTGTACACAAGATGCCCGTCGTGCAAGTCGGAAGTGCAGTTTTCGGCGCCGGACAACATCGAGGGGCTGCCGGAAACATACAGGCATCACATCAAGTGCCCTTCATGCGGCGTGACGCTTAGCGTAAAATTGAATACTGTGGCTCGCGACTACGTGCAGCAACAGCCCAGTGCGCCCGTTATGCAGACGATCAACGACTCGGACTATATGCCTCAACAGGTTGAGGAGCAAGCGACCGTGCCCGTCAGAGAAGAGCAGAACAAGAAAAGATCCGGCGTGGGCAGAAACGTGTTGATGATGGTGATTTCCCTGCTGTTTATCGCGCTGGGCGTGGTTGGCTATCTCATTGGCAAAGGGACCATCTCCATGGGCGAAAACGCATTCGGTTTGCAGATGTTTGACGGCATCGGAGGATTTGAACTTTTGATCAAGGATTTCGCCTCCTTCAAGGAACTGTTTGAACTTGACATCCTGCTGGGCATCGCAGCGGTCGTTCCTATGGCGTTGTTTGTGTTTGCCGGCGTCACGTTTATCGTCGCGTTCATCTCAGCACTTGGCAAAAAGTACAGCAGAGCGTTCAACGTGATTTGGGCAATACTTACGTTCGTGCTCGCAGTGGCGATAATATTCCTGTCATACATAACTGCGAAAACCATTGCAACCGATGAATCCGTAACTTTGACGATCGCGGATTACTTCAAACTCTATTTGGGAGATGGGAAGCAGTACGCGATGTTTGCGCCCGCACTGTTGGGATTGTTGCAACTGATATTCTCGCTCATCTTCCTCAAATCGCTGAATATCAAGGAAAAGAAAAAATAATTTTACTTACTTCAAAACGCTCGCATGACGCGAGCGTTTTTTTGTTGCCTTGCAAATTC
>CANQMD010000134.1 GCA_947624885.1 uncultured Clostridia bacterium | reverse complement strand
AGATATCACTTGTATTATCAATTCAACCCGTATGCGAGTGCGCCCGGGAGGATGTGTTGGGGACATTTTGTGTCGGAGGATCTCATCTCATATGTGGACGACGGTGTTGCTCTGAAGCCCGACGCAGAGGACGCAAGCGCCTATTCGGGCGGGGCGATCGAAGTCGACGACAGGATATATGCGTATTACACGCTGCATACGGAAAACGCGGATGGAAAACGCGAGGAAGTGTACAGGGCAGCGTCCAAAGATGGATCATGTTTCTGCCACGGCAAAAAGGTGTTTGACAACGAAACGTTGCCCGAAGGCATAAGCCGCACGGATTTCAGGGATCCATGCCCCGTGAAGGTGGGCGATACGTACTATCTGTTTTTGGGCGGAAATGTACGAAACAAGGGCGTGATAGTGGTGCTGAAGGGCAAAACTCCCGACAAGTTCGAATACGCCTTCACATTGGGACCCTATTACGAGCTCGGCGATATGGCCGAATGCCCAAGCTATATGAGAATGGGCGACAAGGACGTGTTTGTCGTGTGCGGCTGCAATGTTCCCGCAAGGGACAACAGCTTCAAGAACATAAATTCAAGCGTGTTTATAGTTGGCGATCTGGATCTCGAAAAGGGCAGAATGAGCGTCGACTATATACGAGAGGTGGACAAGGGCGACTCGTTCTATGCGCCACAATTTGTAAGGGGAACAAGCGAGCCCGTCATGATAGGCTGGCTGGAAATGTGGGAAAGGAAGTATCCCACAAGAGAGAAAAATCACGGATGGGTCGGCGCATTTACCATTCCGAGAGAGCTGACGATGAAAGACGGCGAGTTGTATCAGGCTCCCGTAAGCAGCTTGCAAAATTACCTTTGCGACGTGGGGGGCGACAGAGTGCCAAGGTGCGCAGACATCAGGGCACACTTCGGCGGCAAAGGGTATATCAGGATAAAGGGCGACAACGGCGCGGTCACCGTGGGCAACGACGGACATGTTTATCTGGACACCTTAAACGCCAACAATTTGGTGGGGTGCGTGAGGCATACGGACGCGGAATATCAAAGTTGCGACGTGAGGATATTGCTTGACGCGTCGAGCATAGAAGTGTTTGTCGCAGACGGAAGAGAGGTCATAAGCAGCAGAATTTACATCGACGGAGATTACGACTTGGATATAGACGGCGATGTGAGCGCAATAAATATAAAGGAAATAGGTAAAAGACAATGAAAAAACTGTGTGTGCTCATACTTATTTTGACGGCAGTGTGCGTAATGATGACGGCATGCAATAAGTCTGAAAACGTTGACTCTGCCAATGTATTCCCCGTTTCAACCAACGAGGACTCGCTGGCAGTGACAATGGGCGACGTTATGCCTTTTTACGACAACGGCGTGATGAATATCTATCATTTGCGCAACAGTTCGGGCAACAACCCCAACTTTTATCACCCCATAGCGCGCATCACGACTACGGACTTCATCCACTATACCGACGAGGGGATCGCTTTGAATTATGCCGACGAGAAGGATCCCGACGCAATCAAGTCTGTCGACGCCGCTTTGGGCACAGGCTCATTCATAAAGGACAATAACGGCATATATCATTGCTTCTACACGGGGCACAACGACAAAGGACTGGAGGAAGGATTGCCGCATGTCGAAGTCATTCGCCACGCCAAAAGCCCCGATCAAAAGACATGGACAAAGGACGAGGATTTCAAACTGTACGGATATGAGGACGACTTCAGAGACCCGTATGTATACCTGGACAGCGAGGACAATTGCTATTATATGCTTGTCACCACAAGGGATTATGCGAGCGGCGGCAGTCCTGCGGTGATAAGAAGATTTACCGCGACTTCGCTTGACGCAACTTCGGACGAGTGGGAGTTTAAGGACAACTTTTTCATCAACGATGAGGGCGACTACAACATGGAATGCCCGTCCTATATTGAGTACAACGGCTACTACTATCTAGCATACAGCGAGCAGGGCAACAACAGAGTCACACACTATCGCTATAAGACCTCCCATGACGACCCCGAGTGGCACAAGTTTGCAAGAGATAGCATAGACGCAAGCGGCTTTTATGCAGGCAGACTTGAAAAGGCGGGAGATAAGTTGTATGCTTTCGCTTGGTGTGCAAGGCTTGCGGGCGGCACAACGGGCGGATTTGACTGGGGCGGAAACCTTGTCACTCACGAACTTGTTCAAAAGGAAAACGGCGAGCTTTGCGCGGTGATGCCCCAAAACTACAAAGATCATTTCACCCACAAGGCGGCATACAAATCTGTCGACGGCAAGGATCTGAGCGATTATACGTTTGAAGAAGGCAAGTTTGTCGCGTTTGGAGCGAGTGAACTTGCGCAAAAGGTCACAAGAATGAGCTTCACCGTGACTGCCACCGGCAACAAAGGCAATTTCGGACTGAGTTTTGGGCTTGACGGCGCATTCAACAATCGCCTCGGCAGCGCAGTGATGGCTTTCGACCTTGAAAATAATTGCGTAACATGTTATAATAATGTATCCAACAAGTTGAGATACGGCAACGCGCTTGCGACCGTTGGGTATAACTATGAACAGGGCAAAACCTATTCTGTTGACGTAATCATCGACGGCGAAGTGATCTCTGTGTATCTTGGAGGTGATATCGCATTAACCGCAAGAATCACAGATATGAAAAATTCAAATTTTGCATTCTACTCCAACGGAGCGGGAGCGCAGATAAAGGATATAGCGATTTATGAGTAAGTTGTATGCGATAGGAGAACTCCTTATAGATTTTATGCCGCTTGACAGGGCGTCGTTCAAGGACACGGCGCAGTTTGAGCGCAAGGCGGGCGGCGCGCCTGCAAACGTCTGCGTACAGGCGACAAAACTTGGCATAAACTCCGCATATCTCACAAAGGTGGGCAAGGACGGCTTTGGCGACTTCCTCATCGAAACGCTGAAGAATGAGGGCGTTGACGTGGGATACATATCTCAAAGCAACGAGTACAACACTTCGCTTGCGTTTGTCAGTCTGACCAAAGAGGGAGAGAGAGAGTTTGTGTTTTTCAGAAAAGCGGCGGCGGATCTGTACTTCACGGAGGACGACTTCAAGGACGTGGAGTTTTGCGAGGGCGACGCACTGGAATACGGCAGCGTGGCGCTTCAGACGGAAGTGGCTCGAAATACGCACAGGTATCTCATAGACAAGGCGAAAAAGGCGGGTGCGCTCGTGTTTTTCGATCCCAATCTGAGATTCAACCTGTACAAGGACAAAGAGGAACTTAAGAGCATCGTCAAGGATTTTGCCGTTTACGCCGACATCATAAAGGTGGGCGAGGACGAGTTGGAATTTTTGACGGGACTCAGCGGCGAGGAAGCGGTAAAGGCGATGTTCGGCGGCAATTTGAAGCTGTTGCTCGTCACCTGCGGGGGCAAGGGCGCAAAATTGTACCTCTCAGACGGCAGACGGGCGGCTTGCGCCGGTTATAAGGTGGCGACCGTCGACACAACGGGCGCGGGAGATTCGTTCTTCGGCTCCTTCATAGCCCAGCTTATTGGCTGCGGCGCAACAGTCAAAAACTTGCTTGACGGCGGTTTTGACTTCGCGAGTATGCTCGACTTCGCTTGCAAGTGCGGGGCATACACGACGACGCACTACGGTGCGATCTCTGCAATGGGCAACAAAAATAAAGTCGAAAAGGCGGTAAAATAAAATGGCATCTGTAAAACTTGTAAATGTAAACAAAGTGTATGACGGCGGCGTGCATGCCG
>CANQMD010000133.1 GCA_947624885.1 uncultured Clostridia bacterium | reverse complement strand
GCCGGGCTTTGCGATGCTGGCGTTGATCGCGGGGGCTGTCACCAACATAGCGCTTGACGCGGCGTTCATCTACGGCGCGGGTTGGGGCGTCAAAGGCGCGGCATGGGCGACCGCGATAGGCGAATGCGTAAGTTTTGTCGTCTGCCTCATCTACTTTTTCCGCACCAAAACTTTCCGCCTGCGCTTGAGAAGTTTTGTCCCCGACCTCAAAATTTTGCCCGCTGTCGCAAAACTTGGCGTATCTTCGTTCATCACGCAGATCTCCATCGTCGCAATATCGCTCACCGGCAACATAATCCTCGCGAAGTACGGAGCGCAATCCAAGTACGGACCCGATGTCCCAATCGCGCTCATCGGCATCGAAACAAAGGTTTTCACAGTGGTGGTAAACATCGTGATAGGCATCGTGCTGGGCGCACAGCCTATCTTTGGCTACAACTACGGCGCTCGCAACTTCAAGCGCATACGCGACACATTTCTCATCGTGCTTGGGCTGACCGTAGCGGTAGGGCTTTTCGCAACGGTGCTGTTTGAGGCGTGCCCGCAGGCGATATACCGCATCTTCGGCGAGGGCGACCCTTCGCACTATTACGACGAGTTCGCCACCAAACTCTTCCGCATATTCCTCATGTTTGTCACATTCACTTGCACAATCAAGATGTCCTCCGTATTTCTTCAGGCGGTCGGACAACCCGTCATGGCGATGATCGCGTCCCTCTTCCGCGACATCATATGTTTCATTCCCCTCACCATAGGGCTTCCCGTCGCCATGGACGGAATTATGGGGGCGCTTTGGGCAGCGCCCATCGCCGACAGCGTCGCCATCGTCGTCACCGCCGCCCTGATAATCGTATTTTTCGTCAAATTCAAAAAGCAGTGCGCAGAATAAGAGTTTACTCTTCCCCAAAAGCCTATATCCTCGCCCTGCGAGCATACCATATTATACCCCGCAAAAACACTGCATATTTTTGCGGGGATCCAATATCTGCACACCAAAATTCACTTTGTAATTTTTCGAAGTCACGTTGCTCTGACATGGCAACTGCTTATTGTTGACATCGTCAACCTGTGTGCAAAACTCATTTGCTTTGTTTCTCTTGCCTTCCTCAAAGCGTCGGCAACCATACGGCGCATTTCAATATTAAATTTCAGCGTAAAAATCCCACATATAAAACAGAGCGTCCTTTCAGATGCTCTGCTTTGTGATCGCGTCATGTTTCCCAATCAAAGGCGAAAACAACTGCGTGGCTTGCCGTCTATGGCATTCGTCCGCCTTTTATCGGACTTTATCTTCGGTTTTGATTATCTGTGGCTCCTATGCTTTTTACGGTTTTTGCCATTCCAACGGATTTGCGGAGCAGGACTGTTTGAAAGCATTTCATCTTGCGACGCAAACTGCTCCTCCCCGCTTTGAACGGGCTCTGCGTCATCATCGAGTTCATCGTCAGTGATGTCCTCTGCGTCCGAAGCATACAAGTCAAGATCCTCTGCATCCTGAGCGGCATCCGTTCCGATGTCATCTGCGGCGATCTCTTCCACGTCCTCATCATTAGCATTGGCACCTTCATCCTCGGTTATGTCGACTTCGTCCTGTTTTGATGAGGGATCATCCTCATATTCCCTTTCGATGTCAACAGCGGTTGGCTCTTCGCTTTGATCTTCAATGGGCTTATCGGCAGGCTCATCTGACGAAAGTTTCCCTGCGGCGATCTGCTCTTCCTCGATTTCGACATCTGTTTCGGGGTGTTCAGCGGCAGATGTCACATCTGCGTCCGCTGAAGCAACGGAAGGTTGTTTTTGCGAGGCATTGTGCAAAAAGACAGCTTCGTCCGCGCTACTTTTGACGACGCACCTTACAAGCCCTTTTTCCACCAACTCGTCTATGCTCTCACAAGGAAGATAATAGTCTTCCCATGCGCGATCTATCCGCACGCCGCCCATCTTCTCCATGACTGCGGCAAATAGTTCCTCCGCATAGCGGAAACGTTTTTGATTTTTCAATCTGTACATACACGGAGTGTCGGCATAAGTGACTTGATCGGAAACATCCTCAACCTTATATTTGCTCTCCGCATAATCCGCGGTGGCGAGGGGAAGATAGATGCAAAGCGTACGTCCGCGATATGCGAGGGTCGCGACGATGTTTCTGCCCAGGCGGAACGTTTCGTGTTTCCAACTCGTGCGCGATTTGACTTTTTTGTAGGAAAGCAGTTCGTTTTTGAGTCTTGTATACCATGTTTTCACATTGTCGTCGGACAATATGAGTCTTGCGGTAAAACTCTTGTTGTAGCGCAAAACGCCTTCCTCCGTCGCTCCTTCATCGTCAAGAAATTCCTCGTCCACGCTCTCGATTGTCACAAAGGACTCGTCCTCTTGCTCTTCTTGTTGCAAATCCGAAGCTGCCTGAAAGCAAAGTTCCTGCGCAGTCTCTTCTTGCGGCTCCGTATCATCTGCAAAGAAAGTTTGTTCGGGTTGCTCCTCTTCGCATTGAGGCTCAAGCTGTTGCGCCTCCGCGTCGGACGCTTGTTCAACTATGTCCGTCTGCACGTCTTCGGGTTGCTCTTCGAGGTCCGTCTGCTCGTCGTCCGGTTGCTCTTCGAGGTCCGCCTTGGTTTCTTCAATAGCGTCGATCTCGTTCTCCTCTTCGGTTGCAGGTCCTTCCTCCTCGGGCTTTGCGTCCTCTTGCACCGCGTCCTCTGTCATGACAGGCGTTTCGTCGACGACGTGAGAGTCCTCGGCGAGTTTTTGCTCTTCCTCATTTGGCACATTCTTATCGGCTTTTTCAGCCGTAGTCTGCACGATCACGGTGGAGTTATTTTTGCCGACGCGATGCAAGAGCACTGCAAATACTATCACCAAAAACACGACCAGCGCCGCTTGCACTATGAAAAGCCAGAACAGAGCCGTATCAAGTTCCCAGTCGATCTTGTGTCCGAAAATCGAAACCACATTCAAAATGTTTTCCATCTTTTATACCTGCCTTATTTATTGTTTGATTTATTTTTGCGCCGTCTTACGAAGATCAATGCGAGCAGACCCGCAACAAATTCCACTGCCAACGTCACGCAATATGAACCGATATCTATATCCTGTTTTGTGCTCAGATAGTTGTAAAGCACGTGCAGGGTATACACGTCTTCGAGTCCGCTCCAATTCGCGGTGTCGAGGACGGTCACTTTGACATAATATGTGCCCTCCAAAGCGTCGCGGATATCTCCCTCGTAGAGTTTTGTGCATTCCGCGTCCAGATAATATGTGATGACGCAATCGCCAAACTTTGCCTGCGGCAAGCTGTCTGCGTCAAACTCGCCGCCGTTTCTGAATGCGTCCTCCTCAAAATCGCTTACGGAGTATTCTCTCAGCCAGCTGTTGGCCGCTTTGGTCACAGTGTAAGCGCCGTTCACGATCGTAACGTCATAGTTCGGATTGTCGCTTACGCCGCTTATCACATACTCGCCGACATTGCTTAAGCTACCATTCAAACGTTCCACGGCAAGAGCGATGCCCAAGCTGTCGCTCGCTATGACGTTGCCCACCGTGACGCGCCAATCAGCGCCTTCCTCGTTGCCCACCGAGATGTCGTCGCCCGTATACTCCGTCGTCTTGTCACACACCGTGACTGTCACGGGACGAGGCTGAATGTGCAGATTTCCGCCGCGAACAACAATGTTGTAGTTGCCGCTGCTGTTGCCCACCGCGCACGGAATGGGATATATGCCGACGTCCTTCACCGCAAGGCCGCCAAACGTGAGGTGCGGATCATAACCATTGACAAATGCTTCGC
>CANQMD010000132.1 GCA_947624885.1 uncultured Clostridia bacterium | reverse complement strand
CCATGAGCATTTTATCCTCAAAGGCTCGCTTCTTGCTAAATGCAGAATTGCGAAGCGTATATTTTTTGTGCGCGGAGTAGCGCAGAAATTGCGGTGGGCTTTTGTGCCGAATTGCTGTCGCAATTTGGCTAAGTCCTGAGCAATTTCAAGCGGACTGAGGGGATTGTTTCCCATTACACGCACCCCTCCCCGTCCCCTTTTCCATCCCCTTAATATATACCCAATATTTTTCACAACAAATTTGCTCCTCACATTTGCCAATTTGCTTGACTTGCCTTTCAAAGTGGTGTATACCAATTTGACGAAAAAGGAAAATATGGCGCACGTACTCAGTTCGACAATTGCATATTTTGAAATTTTGTTGCCGCTTGCACTCATTCTGCTTTTGACCAAGCTTTTTTCGATATTGGGCAAAAAGTTGGGGCTTCCGCAAGTTGTAGGCATGCTGATTGCGGGGCTGTTGCTTGGCCTCATCAAACTCATTCCGGGGCAGACAGTATTCACGTCGCAAACGCTTGAAGGGCTGTCCTTTCTCGCGAAGATCGGAGTCATCTTCATCATGTTTTCCGCTGGGCTTGAAACCGACCTCAAGCAGTTCAAAAAGTGCGGCGTACCCAGCGTGATCATCACGTTAGGCGGCGTAGCCGTTCCGCTCGCGCTCGGCTTTACGGTTGCGGCGGCGTTCAACGGCGGTTTCAGAGGCATGACCTCGCACATGGCGATCGTCGATCTTTTTTACGGCACGATCCTAGCCGCCACGTCCGTCAGCGTCACGGTTGCCGCGCTCAAGGAGTTGGGCAAACTCAACACCAAAGTCGGCACATCCATCATCGAGGCGGCGATCCTCGACGACATCATAGGCGTGGTATTGCTTTCGCTGTTCATCAGTCTGGACGGCGGAACGGGCGCGAAGGAAGTCGGGATAGTCATCGGCAAACTGATCGGCTTTTTTGCCGCGGCGGGAGTGCTGGGGATCGCGTTGCACTTTCTTTTCAACTTCATCGAAAATCGTCATCCGCACACGCGCCGACTGCCCATACTTGGCTTTGCGACCTGCTTTTTCCTGGCATACGCGGCGGAAAAGTGGTTTGGAGTCGCCGACATCACGGGCGCGTACGTCGCGGGCATCATACTTTCGACCGTGCGCGAGCACGAGTACATCGACCGCAAGGTAGAGGTCAGCGGCTACATGGTCTTCGTCCCCGTATTTTTCGCCAATCTCGGCATCACGGCGGACTTTTCGGGCATAGACGCGCGCATGGCAGGTTTTGGCATGGCGCTGGTGGCGGTCGGGCTGCTTGGCAAGGTCATAGGCTGTTCGGCGACGGCGCTCTGCTGCAAGTACACCCCCAAGGACAGCCTGCGCGTCGGCATAGGCATGATGGTCCGCGCCGAGGTCGTGCTCGTATGCACCCAAAAGGGCATCGACAGCGGCCTTGTAGATCCCGCGATCATGCCCTTCGTGCTCATACTCATCATATTGTCCGCCCTACTCGCGCCTCTACTTCTCAAGCTGTCCTACCGCAACGAGCCGCCCGAATCCTCTCAGATCGTCGGCGAAGGCATGATCCCGGTATCACTCAAGGTGGCGCAAAACATCGAGAAGCGCGAAAATCGTCTGCGAGGGCTTATGAATGCTGTCTACGATCCCTCCGCAGATCCTCGCAACGCCGCCTCCGATCCTTCCGCACCTTCCATTCCAACAAGCGACTCTCCTTCTTCGGACGCGCCTTCAACCGACGCGCCTTGCCTGCCCTCTCCGAGTTCGCCAAGCGACTCCGCCCCGGACGGACATTCAAATTGAGGGCTCCTGCGCCCCCACACGCAAGCATACTAGCTTGAGCGGTAAGCGGACAGTCAATTGAATGTAGGCTATTTGCTTAAATTGGCAGCAGACAGTCAGATTGATAAACAGGCGCACACACACGTAGGCGCACTTGCCCGCACGGGCAGTCGCGCTCGCGCCCAAGCCGCCGCCATTCGACAAGTTTTCTCTTCTCCAAACAAAAAATCGCCGCAAAGGCGCAAAATCGACAAATCGACCGCAATTTCGGTTGATTTTTTTTGTACGTTTCTCTATACTTTAGGCTGTGAAAAATCTTGTCGTAAACAGGTGAAAGATGTCGGACTCCGCCTTGTTGCAATCCAAAAAGTTGGGCTCCATGCCCATAGGCAAACTCATCTTTGTGATGAGCGGTCCGGCGATACTCTCAATGCTTGTGCAAGCGCTTTACAACATTGTGGACAGCATATTCATCGGCGCTTACGATGCCGTCAACGGAGTGCTTGCGCTCTCCTATGCCCTGCCCATGCAGTTGCTTGTCAACGCGTTTGCGATAGGCATAGCGGTCGGCGCCGGCTCGCTCATTTCCAGATTGCTTGGCGAAGGCAGGCGGCAGGACGCGTCGCTGACGGCGCAGACGGGCATATTGCTCTCGCTCATCACAAGCGTAGTTTTTGCCGCGATAGGCTATTTTGTATCCGAGGCGTTCGTTCGCGCGTACACGCTCGGCGAAATGGCAAGCGCCCAAGCGGACATGCACGTCGTCTACGAGATGTCCTACAAATATCTATCCATCTGCACCTGCTGTTCCTTTGGCATGATGATCGAGATCATGCTCAACCGCATCTTGCAATCCATGGGCAACATGATCGTCCCCATGATCTCGCAGCTTGTAGGCGCTGTGACCAACATCATTCTCGACCCTATATTCATTTCCGTGATAGGTTTAGGCTCCATCGGCGCGGCGATCGCGACTGTCACAGGGCAGATCGTGGCGATGTTCATTCCCGTGATCGTGATCATTTCCCGTCTTGGCAAGTGGGACATCGACATTTTCTTCACGCGCGGATTCAAACTCAAAAAGTCCATTCTGATCGGCATATTGCGGGTAGGCTTACCCACCATAGTGATGAACTCCATCGGCTCCGTGATGTACATGGTCGCCAACCTCATCCTCAACAGTTTTTCAGACGCGGCGGTATGGTCCTTCGGCGTATATTTCAAACTGCAATCCTTCGCGTTCATGCCCGTATTCGGACTGAATCAAGGTTGCATCCCCATCATGGGCTACAACTACGGCGCGGGCAACCGCAAGCGTTTTGACAAGACCTTCCGCATGGCGATGATGATCGCCGCAACCTACATGTTCGCCGTCATGGCGCTCTTCCACGCCATACCCGGGCTGTTGCTCAAGCTGTTCTCCGTCGGCGACAACGCCCTGCGCATATCCGTCGGCAGCGAGGCGCTCAGGCTCTGCTCGATATGCTTCCTCCCCGCGGCGTTCGGCGTGATAATGATCGCCATGTTCAACGCGGTCGGCCACGGAATCAAGGCGATGCTCATCTCCCTTCTTCGCCAGATCGGCATATTGCTCCCCCTCGGCTACGTCCTCGCCAAATACACTCCCATGGGCCTCACGGGTTTCTGGACGGCATTCCCCATCGCGGAAGCCCTCAGCGTCCTCATCTTCATTCCCGTCGCCATCTCCACCATAAACAAGATCTTCAAACAAAAGTCCCTCGGCTCCAACTCCGCCGAGTATCTCCGTAGTACCCCGTCCCCAACGAAACTACGCCATTAACCTAGTCCGAGCGGATAGCACAACCTCTGTCTGAGCCGCCCTCTTACTATCCCCCCTGCCCTGTCCGAGCATTGCTTGTATATCTTGTCATTCTGAGCGCAGTCGAAACATCCCCTTTACAGAGGCACCCCTCCCGTTCCTCGCCACAAAAAGAAGGCTCCGCTTTTCCCATTGAGGCGCCCCTTAGTAAGGGGAGCCGTCTGCGCCTCGCGCAGACTGAGGGGATTGTCGCGGGCGACAGCCCGCGCCCCCAAGCACAAAAAT
>CANQMD010000131.1 GCA_947624885.1 uncultured Clostridia bacterium | reverse complement strand
ATTGATAATACAAGTGATATCTACCCTTAAACTTGATGAGTCCGTTTGGGTCGTTGAGCCAGCCGATGGGCGGCATCATATGGTACGCCAACCTATACTCGTCATTTACAAGGTATTTTGACTGCGCTATGAAGTTATTTAAGGTCGCTATATCTTGTTCCATATTCTTAGACGTCGGATTCTCCGTTTCTCAGGCTTATTTTGATCTCACTTATTTCGATCGTTACGTTTTTGTATTGTTGATTGTTCACCGAGCCGAATTGCCACTCAAGCACGTATGTCTTATCCGACGCACTGCCGTTGCAGAAGAAAGTGAACACTTGCTCCTCCTCGGTGAGATATATCCTCGACCACATTATCGTAGGATCCCATCCGCCGTATATGGGAGCGGCGATGATAAGCTCGATCGGAGCGGTCGCCTTGGCCTTGAACGTCACAACATAGTTGGCGCTGCTGCCCGCGATATAGAAGGACGGACTTGTGATCTTCTGCGCTTTGTCCGTCGGGGCAAACTCGCTTACATTGTAGGTGAAGCCGCCGTCATGCGTGGTCATAACCGCGCCATCTCCGCTTGCAACAAAGTCCTCTATGGGATAGTTCAGCTTTTCCGACTCGCCCAAGGTTTCCTTGACGCTGAGGTTTGAAAGCCTTATCGTGTTGATATTCGCGCCGGATTGAACGTATATCCACAGCGAACCGTCAAAGCCTTCAACGTTGAAACTCGCACTCTGACGCTCCGTGGGGCTGTCGCAATACAATGTGGCAAATTTATGTTCGTTCCATTGACTGTTTTGGATCACGACTTCGAAGTTGCCCTTTTTTGCGACGGAAATGTCAAACGAAACATTGTATTCCGTATCTTTTTTGAGAACGATGCCCGTATTGATGAACATTCCGCCTCTCCATATGTCTTCGGGATCGTCGCTCGCGCCTGTTATCTCAAGGCAAGCCTCCTTGCCGTCGTTGTCTGACCAAGCGTTGCCAATGATGTCTTTCGTCCCCTTTTTGCCGTCATTGTCTATTCTGGAGCTGACTCTTGCGGCAAAGTTGAAGTCCTCCGCCCTTTCAGCCTCGGTCCCTCTCATATTTTCGGGATAGAAGTACTCCGCTTCGACGGATTTTATCGTCAATTCCATGTCGCCGAGGTAGCCGAAGCATACGGATATTTCCACATCGGCCTCGTCGTTGTCGTCCGCTTTGTTTGCGGTATGCTCAAAGACGAGTGTGTTTTCTCCCTCTTTCACGGCAAGTTCCGCGCAATCTACGCCGTCCGCCAAAACCTTGACTTTGCCCGCGACAGAACTGTTTATGACATTTATGACATACGTGAATGTGTATTGATAGCCGCATAGCATTGTGAATGTGCGATCCAGCATCACATCCTCAGCCACTTCTCCGCCGTTTGCCTGCAGCTTGAAATCGCCGTTTTCCATTCCGCTCTTCACTATCTGCGCGTTTCCGTTTGTTCGCACCGAAAAGCCGCTTGGCATCTTGAAGGACATGTAGGTTTCCCTGTCAACGACGTCCACATACGAGCGCTTTGTGGCAACGTTGCCGTCGCTGTCCGTGATCTTGTAGTTGACCTCGTACTCTCCCACTTGCGAGAAGTATGCCCGGCCGTCGTTGACCTGCACTTCGGGGGACACCTTTATCTCGAGGAGGTCTGTGATATCTCCGTCCTCGTAGTCCAACGCCGCTACGCCGTCAAGAAAATCTATGTTGGTGTTGACAATACATTCAAAGTCCTTGACGCCAACGACAGAGGGTTTGCCGTTCTGTTGTACGACAGTATCTGCCGAACACCCCGTGAACGACACAACCAAAAGCGCAAATATTGCAACCAATGCGATTTTCTTCATATTCTTCTCCATATTTTTACGCCCATCCCCCTATTCGTTTTGTGCGCTATCGCTCGACTCTGTATTTGATGCGATGATCTCGTTTTGCTCCTCGACATTTGTTTTGTCGACATCTTCAGCCGCTTCGGCTTCGTCGCCCTCGCTTTGCTCCTCGATATCGGCTTTTTCAACATCTCCCGATTCTTCCGACGCAGCTTCGTCCGTGTCTTCCGACGCAGCTTCGTCCGTGTCTTCCGACGCGGCTTCGTCCGTGTCTTCCGACGCGGCTTCGTCCGTGTCTTCCGACGCGGCTTCGTCGCCATCGCTTCCCTCGGCCGAGTTCTCTGTCCCTTCAAAGTGAATGTCGGCAGGTTTCACCGCGCCTTTCTCGTCGAGATAGTCGTCCTCTTTTTCCTTTCTCTTCAGTTGTTCAACGCTTGTATTGAGCGCCTTTGCCTTAAGTTTGTAGAAGTTTTCTTTCATCAACTTTGATATTGTCATAGGCACTATATACAGCGTCAGCACCAGCACGTATGGATATGTGAGCGTCAGCGCCACGATTCCAAGGAGCAGCAGGACTGAGATGATACTGCGCCAAAGCGACCCGAATAGCATCATAAATCCGTTGTAGAGCAGCTGTCTGAACTTCACGTTCATGTTGACTATCACAGTCGGCGAAGTCGCAAGATATATTGTGCCAAACAGCAACGCTATGACCGATATGGCAAGGACAAAGTTGTTTGTCTTGTCGGGATGTGTGTTGAAGAAGTAGATGTTCAACACAGGGAACACGATGATTATCAGCTGGAATATCGTGTAGAACACAATGACTTTCCAATTTTTGCCGATCGTGGTGAATATGTCCCTGAAGCGGCGCGCGTCCAGCTCCCTTGAGAAGTATCCCGTCACTCCCACAAGCACAGGGACAAGAAATATCACCGACAGCGCGGAAGCGGCAACAAGAAGGGTTATGACCAGAAACTCGGCCGCATAATCGCCAATCACTCTGAGTCCTTTCATAATTCCTCCTTACTATTCTGCCGTCTTACGACTTTGCAGTATGTTTACGCCCCAATCGCCGCGATATATCTGTTATATGCCGCTTGGTTTATCCTCAAAACAGTGTCTATGGACGCTCTGTTTGTTTTGAGCAAGTTTTGCCATGCCTCAACCGACGGAACGATATTCCCCGTTATGCACCCCGTAAACCAACTCGCTATGTTTTTTGCAAGCGAGGATTCATAGGTGTTGAGGGTGATCAGTTCGTCCTGCGTGTAGTTGAGGTTGGGGATCGTCGTTGCGCCCGGATATGTGTAGGGCTTGACATAACTTTCCAGGTTTTCAAGCCTGAGTTTTGCTCTCGACTCCATTTCCACCGAGGTGTTCCAAACCTCTTGCGTCAGATACACCACGCCGTAAGGGGCGTTTTTCATTCTGAAGTCGTCCGCGCTCTGCACGCCGTGATCATCGTTGGGGATGAGTTTTCCGTTCACCTTCTCAGACAGGAATGCGCCCGACTTTATAGATCCGTAGTTGAGTTGCGCGGAGTATTCCGGCTCGAAGAACTTGTCAAAGTATGACAGCAGTCCCGCCTTGTCGCTGCAAGAGTCAAGTATGACGCACTCGCCCTTTTCCACTTCGAGTTCGTTGCTTACGCCCACATAGCGGTTGCCTTTCTCGTCCTTGAGGGGCAAAACAATGATGTAATCGCCTCTCTTTTTAGCGGAAAGCACCGTGTCCTTTTCCCACCAATAGAAAGCGCCGTATCTGCCGTCCTGACCTCTTGCGAGGAAGTCGTTTTCCTGTTGAGTGAACGCCGCGGAGCGGATGAGGCCTCTCTGATACCAATCGGCAAGTTCTCTCACAGCGTTAAACCAGTTTTCCATTTCGATAGTAAATATGACTTCGCCGTTCACTATCGTCTTGTGATCCCTGTTTTCGGGCACGCCAAATGAGGCAATGAGGTCGCTCTCGTTGCCCTGCCCGGAATAAAATGCTTCCTCAAACCGCTGCGCGTTCAGTCTCCGATCCTCGTCTATGATATGCGAGTA
>CANQMD010000130.1 GCA_947624885.1 uncultured Clostridia bacterium | reverse complement strand
GGGGAAGACATTGACCGAGGCTCAAAGGGCAAAACTTGCCTCCATAGGCTTGACCGCCGATGAGCCGCGAGACATCAGGTGGCAGCAGAGGTATGCAGAGTTGAAGCACTACTATGACACGCACGGCAATAGCCATATACCGACCGACTACACCGATTCAAGCGGGCAGAACCTTTATGTTTGGCTGACAAATCAGAAGCAGTCGGCAAAATCCGGCAGAATGAGCGACGATAGGAAGCAAAAATTGCGGTCGGTTGGGGCGATTTAAAGGGAGGAGGAACGGCGATGATCAAGCTTTTTGAACACAATCGAATAGCCTACGAAGCCGCCGTTGCCATGCTCTCATCAACCGGCAAAGCCGCCATTATCCACCCCACCGGAACGGGAAAATCGTTCATCGGTTTTAAACTTTGTGAGGAGAATCCGTCAAAAACCGTGTGCTGGCTCAGCCCGTCGGAATACATCTTCAAGACCCAACTCGAAGCGCTGAAAAGGGCTTCAGGATACGAGCCAAAGAACATTAAGTTCTTTACTTATGCAAAGCTGATGAACCTCTCCGATGCTGAGATTTCGGACTTGCACCCCGACTATACCGTCCTCGACGAGTTTCATAGGGCTGGCGCCGAGATGTGGGGTCAGGGCGTGCAGAAATTGCTGAATGCGTATCCCGATGTGCCTGTTCTGGGGCTTTCGGCGACTAATATAAGGTATCTGGACAACCAGCGGGATATGGCTGACGAGATTTTCGAGGGTAACATTGCTTCAGAAATGACTTTAGGAGAAGCAATCGTCCGCGGAATCCTTAACCCGCCTAAGTATGTACTATCTATATATAGCTATCAGAAGGACTTGGAGCGCTACGAAAGGCGCGTAAAGACCGCGAAAAATAAGGCGGTAAGAGACGCCGCAGAGCGCTATCTTGAAGCGCTCCGCAGGGCTTTGGACAAGGCGGACGGTTTGGACAAAATCTTTTCCAAGCATATGACCGACCCACATGGCAAATACATCGTCTTTTGCGCCAACGCCGAGCATATGCGCCAGATGATGGCTGAAAGCAAAGCATGGTTTAGCAGTATTGACCAAAATTATCATGCGTATTCTGTCTATTCCGACGATCCGGAAGCCTCGCAGTCGTTCGCAGATTTCAAGGCAGATAACAGTAACCACCTGCGTTTGCTTTTCTGCATAGACGCTCTCAACGAAGGAATACACGTCGATGACGTGGCGGGAGTGATCCTTCTCCGTCCGACCGTTTCGCCCATTATATATAAACAGAAAATCGGTCGAGCACTTTCGGCATCTTCAACAAAAAATCCCGTAATTTTTGACATAGTCAACAACATTTCCGGCTTGTACAGCATTTCGAGCTTGCAGGACGAGATGAGCGAAATTGTAAGATACTACCAATATTTCGGCGAGGGCGAGAGCATTGTCAACCAGAGATTCGAGATTTTTGACGACCTCAAGGATTGCCGGAGGCTCTTCGACGAGCTGGAAACCGCTCTTTCGGCGAGCTGGGATTATATGTTTGACGAAGCGAGTGCCTATTTTAAAAGGTATGGCGACCTGCTGCCGGGCAACGATTACGTCACCGAGGACGGCATGAAGCTCGGAAAGTGGCTCGTCACGCAGAGAATCAACTACCGAAACGGGTCGGGCATCACCCCATCACGAATTGAAAAATTGAATTCAATCGGCATGGACTGGCGGACGCTGCATGAGCGCCAGTGGGACGAGGGATATGCGCTTGCAAAGGCGTATTTTGAACGCCACGGCAGCCTTGAATCGGGCGCGGAAATGCTCCCAAAATTGTCAAACTGGCTAACAAAACAAAGGCAGAGACAGCGCGAGAACGAAATGCCCTACGAGCAGTTTGAGAAGCTGTCCGAAATAGGCATGATCTGGGAATTTGAGGACACATGGGAGCGGAAGTTTGAGCTCGCGAAAAAGTATTATGAGATTAACGGAAGTTTAGATATACCCGCAGCGTATGTTACAGATGACGGAACGGCTCTCGGCGCTTGGCTTCGCGGAGTTAAGAATCAGTACCGCGGAGGCAATCTCTCGGCTGAACGCGTTGACAAGCTTGAATCCATCGGTGTTGAGTGGGAGTCGGTGCTGGCTCGCAACTGGGCGAATTATTACGAATTGGCGAAGAAATATTACGCGGAGCATGGCAATCTGAACGTCAATGCGCATTACGAAATAAACGGAGTAAAGTTAGGCGTGTGGATTTCATCTCAGCGCGAGAGCTACAAAAAGGGTCGCTTGAGTGATGAACAAATAAACAAGCTTAACGAAATAGGCATGTCTTGGCAACGCTTCTCGGGAAAATGGGATAATGCGTTTGAATATGCAAAAAAATATGCCGATGAACACGGCGCGCTCGACCCGCCTGCCGAATATAAGGCTGACGACGGCTTCGCGCTTGGGGCTTGGGTGGCAAGTCAGCGCGCAAAATATGCCGACGGAAAGCTTAAGCCGACGCAGATAAAGCGGTTAAATGCGCTAAATATTTCTTGGGACGTAATGCAAGAAGCGTGGCAGAACGGCATAAACCATGCCAAAGAATATTATGCAAGACACGGAAACCTGAATGTGCCGGGGAAGTACGAATCTCCCGACGGCTACAAGCTCGGGGTGTGGATCGCGAATCAGCGGGCGAAGTACAGGTCCGGGAAGCTCGCAGATGATCGAAAAAATGCGCTTGAAGAACTCGGTATAAAGTGGGACAGCAATAAAGATCGTTGGCAGATCGGCTATGAACACGCGCGGGAATACTATAAGAAAAACGGCGATTTGAACGTGCCACAGGACTTTGTTTGCGACGACGGCTACACGCCGAACAACTGGATAGCCGCGCAGAGAAAGGCGTTCAAAAACGGCAACCTGACCGACGAACGGATAACATCGTTAAATAAAATCGGCATGATTTGGAATCAGAACGACAGCAAGTGGGACAACGGGTTCAAATACGCTGCGAGCTACTGCAAACGCGGCGGCGGGCTGCCAATCCCGCAGACTTTTGTCACGCCGGACGGCTATCCGCTCGGCGAGTGGGTGAGGTCGCAGAAGAGGCGTTACCGCAGCGGCAGGCTGGAGTCCGAAAAAGTCTGCAAACTGGCTGAAATAGGGGTCCGGCTGGACGGGAACGCGGGATAATAATTAAGGAGTTAAGGAAATGGCGGAGTTGGAAATGAGAAATGGAAACGTCGCGACGATTGAAAAAGAGCCAGTTGAAGCGGGCTTAGGAAATACGATTTATTCGGAAGTTGCGATACCCCTACAGAGACAAGATGAACGGAGAGAGGTCAAATCAAAACCCGTATACGAATTTTTCAAACGCTTTTTTGACATTGTGGTTTCGGCGCTTGCGAGCATCGTAATCGCGATCCCGATACTGATAATTGCGGTTGCGATCATGATAAAAGACCCCGGGAACCCGTTTTACGTACATACGCGCGTCGGCAGAAATCACAAGCCGATCAAAATTCTGAAGCTGCGCTCGATGCGAAAAAACGCCGACCGGCTTGAGGATATGCTGACGCCGGAGCAGCTCGAGGAGTACAAGCGGGAGTACAAAATTCGCGACGACCCGCGGCTGATCGGGTGGAAGAAGCCGGGCGACGGGAGCAAGTGCTTCGGCGCGAGAATTCGGCAGTTGAGCCTCGATGAGCTGATGCAAATTCCTTACAATATTTTGATAAAAAACGATCTTTCGATCGTCGGCCCGCGGCCCATTTTGGAGGACGAGCTTCGCGAAAACTACACGCCGGAGCAGCAGGAGCTGCTGCTTTCGGTGAAGCCGGGGCTGACCGGCTATTGGCAGGCGTATGCGCGAAATGACGCTACCTATGCGGCCGGCTGGAACGGCAGCAGCAGGCCGCCCAGGAAGCTGCAGCCCAGGGCGGGGAT
>CANQMD010000129.1 GCA_947624885.1 uncultured Clostridia bacterium | reverse complement strand
GTTGCGCTGGGGAAACCGTTACTCTGGGGGAAGCGGTTGCGCTGGGGAAACCGTTACTCTGGGGGAAGCGGTTATTGTTTGATGGGGTGGTCGGTGGATCTGCGCAATATGCAATCGGCGGCGACAGTGATGATGCGGGAGGGGATATTGGGAGATTCTATCCTGTGGATGAGGGTATGCACGGTTTCTCTGCCTAAAAACACTTTGTCGACAGAAAAAGTGGTGATGAGGGGAGCGCACTCGGTGGACTCGGGCGCGTTGTCAAAACCTACGACGAGGGCGTCTTTGGGGACAGAGATGTTGAGAGCGTCCAATGCCTTGCACACGCTGCGGGCGACGAAGTCGTTTGAACAGATGAAGCACTCGGGAGCATATCTGAGTTTGAGTATCTCGCTTTTTAGCATTTCGACGTCGCCGTAGTCGAAGCCGATCTCGTCCTTGATGATATCCTCTTTTCTTGAATGTACGCCTTTAAACCCGACGACGCCCTCAAGCATTCCCATATAGCGGTCGTGAAAGCTGAGGCAATGTTGCGGGTCGCCGACGAAGGAAAAATTGGATATTTTGTATTTGTTGTGCAACATTCTGACGATATTGCTCACGGATTTGATGTCGTTGGTGTTGATGATGTCGTAATTTTGGTTGAGCGACACGCCGTAGACGGTGAAGTCGATGAAACATATCGGCTTGCCAAGACCCGCGAGGCGCGTAATGAAGTTTTTGTCAAAGCACTCTATGGCGACGATACCGTCGGGGTCCAACTCCTTGACTTTATTGGCGAAGTGCGAAAAGGGCATTCTGTTGACGTCGTAGGTGTGCTGAAAGAGGGAATAGTTGCACTCAAAACAAAAGTTTTCTATGCCTTGCACGAGGGGCACAAAGTAGTTGATGTTGCTGAGCGGCTTGCCTGAAACAAGCAATATCCTGTACTTTTTGGCGCCGAAGTCGATATGCCTTGCGTTGAGCGATTTGTAGTTGAGTTCCTGCGCCTTTTTGAGCACCAACTCCCGCGTCTTTTCGGGCACATATTGCCCGTTGAGCGCTTTTGCGACGGTGTTGCGAGAGAGATTGAGTTGCTCGGCAATATCTTTGATGGTCACAGCCTTTTTCATAATTTCCTCCACTAAACACTATGATCGGAAAGCTTTTGACAATATTATTATAGCTCGACACATGTGGATAATCAAGTGCAAATGCACAAATTTTTTAATATTTGTTGTGTGCAAATGCACAATAAAAAACAATTGCTTGACAAATTTTGTAGTGTTAAATAATATGACAGCGGAATAAATTCGCAGGGTGTAATTTTGCTATTTACACTTTGTGGGGGGTGGAGATTATGAGAAAGTTTGGATTGCTGAGTTTTGTTTTGGCAATTGTCCTTGTTTTTTCGATGGTCCTTGTAGCTTGCAATAGCGACACAGTGGGCGCACACGATCACATTTGGAACGACGGGACTGTCACAACAGCGCCGACTTGTCAGGCTGAGGGCTTGAGGACGTACTCCTGCACGGTCAAGGGTTGCACTCAAACCAAGACCGAGCCCATCGCTAAGACGCAGCACAACTGGGACGACGGCGAGATCACGGAGCAACCCACTTGTCAGGCAACGGGCACAAAGACGTACACCTGCAAGAACGAAGGTTGCAACGCTACCAAGACGGAACAAGTGGGTAAGTCGAGCCATCATTGGGATGAGGGCGTGCTCACAGTCGTTCCGGATTTTTATACTCCCGGCGAGAAGAAGTACACTTGCTTGACGGAAGGCTGCGGCGAGACGAGGACGGAATCCGTCGAGGCGCACGCAGATTTTGCGGAACAATATTATTTTTCACTTGCAGACTCAAATAAAAACAATTGGTCATACGGCTATGTCGCGGATTTTGACGCGGCTTCCACATCATATACCTTTGCTCAAATAACCCAGATCGACGCTCACAGCAACGCTTGGAAGGCGGAAGGCGTTGAGATAAGCAAAGGACACATATCTCAAAACAATGCGAATGCGGCGGTGATGTACACCTTTAAGGAAGTTGTCAAAAAAGGTATGCAGGCAAACGTCGCTATTTCCTTTGTGGGCGATGAAAGCGCGACTGTTGTGAGGGCGTATCTGTTTGTGACCCATGCGGGCAACACTACAAAGATAGAGCTCAATCAAAACGGCGCAAAGGATTGGAAATACGACTCCGAAAATGCGTACGACTTGGCGCAGAGCGACAGCTTTGCGGTCGTGTTTGAAGAAAACGCCGACACGGGCAAAGCGGGCGGCGAATTTACTTTTACGCTGACTGCGCCTTGCAACCATGTATGGGGCGAAGCAAAAGTTGAGAAAGCCGCAAAATGCGAAGATCCCGGCACGATGCAATATACATGCCTAGAATGCGGCAAAACAAAGAAAGAAGAGATCGATCCTATCGGGCACAACTGGGACGAAGGCAAAATAACTAAGGATCCCACAGAGACCGAAGAAGGCATAAAGGAGCACACTTGCCTCAACGGCTGCGGTAAGACCTGGAAGGAAAAAATACCGAAGTTGGTGCCCTCGACCACCGACGTGTTTGCCGACTTTGCGGAGGATTTCGATCTTGAAAGCCAAGGCAAGTTCAATGGGTGGGAGATCGGTTTTGCAACATATCATTGGGGCGAAGATGCCAATTCTGAAACTTTTGAGTTTACGGCAATAACCGAGAAAAATGACAAAGGCGACGCTTACAAAAACAACGACCCGTTGATGGAAGTCAAGGGCGATTGGGCGGCACTCGGCGGAATGTTGGCTATCGCATATCATTTTGACGAAGCGCAAACGATCGATATTAACTTCTTGTTGAACAGAGCAGAGGGCAACGCGGACGGAAAGTTCTCTTTAAGATGGGCAGTCAAAAATTCGAGCGGCGCAATTGTAGGCAATAACGGCAAGGCAAGCTTTGTCGGCGACAATGCGGCAAACGGAAGCTTGACATTCCAAAACGAGATAACGGTCAACAGCGGAGATACGCTGTTCATCCTCATAAATCATGACGACGGCGGCGATCAATGCACATACACTTATACGTTGGCAAAAAATTCTGAAGAAGCGTTTGCGGAATTCAAAAAGGACTTCCATGACGGCGATACGACCAACAACTGGGAGTACGGCTCTTCGGAGTATGCATGGAGTAAAGATCAAGCGATCGTAATCGACAAAGAGTCCTTCACATATACGCAAGGCACTTACAACCCGGACACGCAGGCTTGGGAGAGCGAGGACGCATCTATCAAGGCGGGCAGCGTGGATATAAGGAACAACGCCACTATCGTGTATAAGTTTGACCAAGATATGACGGTGAACATCTACCTGACCTTCAAGGGAGAGGAGGGCAAGACCGTGCATACCGCGCTGAGAATTGTCTTAGTCGACAATGACGGCAAAGGCGTTCAAAAGTTCGAAACATTTGGCGTTGGAAGCCCCACAAAGAACGAGTGGACTGCCACATTTGAAAATGTACAAGTCAAGGCAAACTACAAGATATACATCATATTCTTTGAAGAGAGTGGCAGCGACAGTACTATAGCGGAATTCGATTGCAAGTTCACCTCGGATCAAGCGCAAGGCGGCGATGAGCCTGAGGTGCCTGAAGAGTTTGACGGAGCAAATCTTGCAGAGGACTTTGCATCGACGATCGAAGGCAATAACAACGGTTGGGCGTTTGGAAAAGTCAATTACACGTTTGAGACAGAAACATTTGAGTTTACCGAGATAGACGCAAATGCGGACAAAACCGCATATGTAAGCGGCGAAAACTCCATGAACGGCACGGGCGCAACCATAAAAGATTCGATGATGGGCATAGCGTACACCTTTGGAAGCGACGCGAAGGTCGATATTGAGTTTGTCCTCACCTGTGATGTAACGGCAAAATTCTCTGTTAGATGGGCAATAAAGAACAGCG
>CANQMD010000128.1 GCA_947624885.1 uncultured Clostridia bacterium | reverse complement strand
CATATCCATACCCGGCGAAAGGATAGTGCACTTTGAGGACATGATATCGGGGCAAACTTCGCACTTACGGGATCAGAGTCGTATGCATGAGTTTCGGCGCGGAGCCTCAAAGCTACGCTGACCCGCTCAAAGCGGGGGCGGATATGCTTGCCCGCAGCGGACTTATTGTGGTTGCCGCGGCGGGAAACAGCGGACAGGGAGGCGTGAAGTCGCCCGCGATCAGCGACGAAGTCATTGCGGTCGGCGCTGTAGACGGAGAGGATAACATCGCGTCATTTTCCTCGCGCGGCAGCTACATGGGCAATCTTCGTCCCGATCTTTACGCGCCGGGAGTGGAGATCAAAGGCATATGTGCGGGCGGCACCTACTCAATGATGAGCGGCACTTCAGCCTCCGCGCCATACGTTGCGGGCGCGTGCTGCCTGTTATGCCAAAAGTATGGGTACATTTCCCCCAAACTCGCCAAGCAGATGCTACTCAGTTCCGCGAGCGACGTGAACGGGGTGAAGGTGCTTCGGTTGTGAAGATAAAATCCAAAACACTTTCAAAATTGCCGCTCACTTAATTTTGGCGGCAATTTTTTCAAGCGCGTTTGAAAAATACAAAACGTCCTTATTTGTGCTTTCAACCCCAAAACTCACTCTCACCATGCCTTGCGACAGCGTTCCGAAATGGCGATGAACAAGAGGCGCACAATGCAATCCGCTACGCACCGCAACGCCCGCTTCGTTCAGCATATCCGCAACAAATCCGCTGTCAACGTCACCCAAATTGAAAGCGACGATACCGCTGTCGCAATTTGCACAATAAACGGTACAACCAATCGTTTTGAGGTTGTAAAGTGCCGTTTTGGTGAGTTGAGCATACAATTCTCTTGTAGCTTTCGCATGTGCAAACGACCACTCCGCACCCGCCTTCAGCGCCGCTATTCCACCAGCGGGAAGAGTCCCCGCTTCAAACCCTTCGGGCATATCCGTCGGTTGAGTCGTCAATGCCGAAAATGTCCCCGTCCCGCCATAGACGATAGGGGACAGTTTCAGATCTTTGTTCGCCGCAAGAAATCCCGTCCCTTGCACGCCGTGCAATCCTTTGTGACCTGCGCACGCCAACATATCAATTCCCATCTCTTGCAAGTTGATCTCTGTCAGCGGCACGCATTGCGCCCCGTCCACGATCAGCGTACATCCCGCGTCTTTCACCGCTTTCGCCGCATATTTCAAGTCGACCGACGCTCCCGTGACGTTGCACACGCCTCCCAACGCGACTATATCCGCTTTTGCCGCGCGTTGCTTAAGTTTTTCCACGCTCACGGTGCCGTCTTGCTCCTGCTCAAGCACGTCGAGTTCTATCACGCCTCTTCTTTTAAGTTCAAACAGAGGTCGAAGCACGGCGTTGTGCTCGTTTGCGTCAGTAAGCACTCTTTCGCCGCCTTGCACATATCCGAACAGCGCGAGATTGAGCGCCTCGGTGCAACTTTTTGTGAATATAACGCGGTGCGACTCCTCGCCGCCCAGCGCCGACAACAAAAAGTTGCGGCACTCCTCGATCTTAAGGCTTGCCGTCAGCGCGTCCGCATGTCCGCTTCTTCCGCTGTTGGCGCTGTGCGCCAGATCGTACATGATCGCGTCGTACACGCCCTTTGGCTTAAATCGCGATGTCGCCGCGTTGTCAAAATAAACAGTCATAGTATCCTCGCCATATTTTATGAAAGTTTTACACGCAAGTTTAATGTCCGCAATCCCATTCGCTCGCCGCCCCGCACACATTCCTGCGCATTTTTTATATATAATAAATTGAGCGGCTACATATTATATCAGGAGGAGAACAATGCGAGAATTTTTCATTCCGTTCCGCTCGCGCTCTGAGGCGATCCGCTTTTACGAGGCGCTGCTGAGTTACGGGACGACCTGCAGGATCATCAACACGCCCGCCTCTGCGAACGTTGGATGCGGGCTATCCGTGAAGCTGTTTGCACGCGACATGAACGTAGCCAAAACGGTGCTTATGCGGGGCAGGTATCAAAGCGCCGTGGGGATATTTTACTTTTCTCAAAACGGCACGGCGATCAGGGTGTGAGCGGCAAGCCGCTCATATCGCGGGGCAAGGCGATTTTGATATCCCAAAATTCTTGCAAAAATTCTTGCCTTATGCGATAATATAAACATGACAGAGGAAAATCTCAAAATATACGAACTTCTTGAACAACGCCACGGCTCCGCTCATTGCGAGTTGGAGTTTTCAACGCCCTTTGAACTTTTGATCGCGGTGGTGTTGTCCGCGCAGTGCACCGACAGGAGGGTCAACGCCGTGACGAAGGAACTGTTCAAAGTTGCGTCCACGCCTCGGCAGTTTGTCGAGATGCCGACCGAACGACTTGAAAGTTTGATATATTCATGCGGATTTTACAAAAATAAAGCCCGCGCCATCAAGGAACTCAGCGCAAGCGTGCTCGAGATGGGCGAGATGCCCTCGACGATTGAGGGACTTATGCAACTTCGCGGGGTGGGACGAAAGACAGCCAACGTCGTATATGCCGTCGCCTACGGCGGCAACGCGATAGCCGTTGACACGCACGTATTCCGCGTCGCGAACAGGCTGGGGCTGGTCGAAGCAAAAACGCCCGAACAGACCGAGCAGGGGCTTATGCAGGCGTTTGACGAGGACAAGTGGTCGCGCCTTCATCATCTGCTCATATTTCAGGGGCGCTACGTCTGTCACTCGCAAAAGCCGGATTGCGCGGCGTGCAATCTCAAAGAGCATTGCAAATATTATCAAAAGTTGACCGACCAGACCACATTTGTCAAAAGAGGGGACCAATGAAGGACTACGCCATCCTCGCCAAGCGGAGGCTCGCCTCCAACGTATGCGAATACACTTTGTACGCGCCGCTCGTCGCGCGGCATTGTCGCGCGGGGCAATTTGTAATATTGCGCGTTGACGACGAGGGAGAGAGAGTGCCATTCACCATCTGCGATTACAGCAGGGAGAGCGGCACGATAATGTTGCTTGTGCAGGAAGTGGGCTATTCCACTTGCAAGCTGGCGCAACTTCGCGAGGGCGACGCGCTCAGGGATATAGCGGGGCCATTGGGCAACCCCACAGATCTTGACGCGTACAAAAAGATATGCCTTGTCGGCGGAGGGATAGGCAGCGCCGTCATATATCCGCAGGCAAAAAACTTGCATGCCAAGGGATATCCCGCAGATGTGATCCTCGGCGCGCGCACCGCGGACCTGTTGATCTTCAGGCAACAGCTTGAGCAATACGCTTCACGCGCCTATTTTGTCACGGACGACGGCAGTTTCGGCGCCAAAGGCTTTGTCACCGACAAGTTGAAACAATTGCTTGACGGCGGCGCGGGCTATGATTGCGTGTTTGCGGTAGGTCCGCTTGCCATGATGAAGGCGGTCTGCGATCTGACCGCGGAGTACGGCGTGGACACGATCGTAAGCATGAACTCGATGATGGTCGACGGCACGGGCATGTGCGGGTGTTGTCGGCTTACGTTGGGGGATAGGACGGTATACGCGTGCATAGACGGCCCCGAATTTGACGGTCACCTTGTCGACTTTGACGAAACCATCAAGCGCAACCGCATGTACCGCGAGCAGGAAAGCAAGCATTTTTGCAGATTGAGAGGCGAATATGTCTGACAACGCGCGGCGAAAAATGCCCGCTCTGGATCCTTCCGAGCGGATAAAAAGTTTTTGCGAAGTGACGCTTGGCTACTCTCCGACGCTTGCTTTTGAGGAGGCGAGCCGCTGTTTGCATTGCAAAAACGCGCCCTGCATGAGCGGATGTCCCGTAGGGGTGCGCATACCCGATTTCATTTCGGCAATAAAGCAAAACGATCTTGCTTCCGCCGCGACAATTTTGCGTTTTGACAACAACCTTCCCGCGATATGCGGCAGAGTATGTCCTCAGGAGAATCAATGCGA
>CANQMD010000127.1 GCA_947624885.1 uncultured Clostridia bacterium | reverse complement strand
TCACTTGCGAGTATGTCGTCACCTCGCTCACGCCGCTTATCATCACAAATTCGTTCAGCAGGCGTTCCTCCTCTCGCGCGAATTCTGCGGGGATGGAGCCCGTGCTCATCATAGTGGGCGGATTGCTCCCCTGTCTGTACACGAGTATCTTTCCCGGCGGCAATCCCTCTTCCTCCAGCGCGTCCGTATCCACCGACCCGTCCTCGACGGCGAGTATGCCCACCGCGAGGCGATTCATAAATTCATGCTTACGGTTTTTGACGGCGTTGTATGCTCTCTGCACGGGGATGATCCTCTCCACCACGCACGACCCGAAAAAGTTGTTGAGGCTGTCAAGCGAGGTCTGTCTTGCAAACGGATACGCTCTCGCTCCGTCCTCGCCGTTGACGTAAGGCAGATCGCCGTCAAAGATCAACGTATCTCCCGCAACTATCGTCAGCCTGCCTTTGGGGCGATCCGCGCTCGGTTTTTCGTAGCGTTCGATCACGATCACGCCATCCTCTCGCTTTTCGCCTATCAGTTTGGGCAGCGCCGCGGTATACCCCATCCTTCCGCACAAGTCGAAGTTGCCAAATGAAAACACGTTCACTTCCTCGCCCCTCACCTTTTTGCCCCAGATGTGCTCCACCTCCTTTGCCGTGAGCACCTTGACGTGCATGATCGACGACTGCGCGTCGAGGTCTGTGATGGCGATATCCGCGGGGAATATCTCAAACGGCGGGCACAAAGTGATGGTCACGTCGCCTTCGTGCACCCTTCCTTCGGAGTCCAGCGCCCTGCCCTTTGTGGAGTCCCAACTCACCTTAAAAAACGCGCTCCCCGTGATCTCGCTCCAGCAATTTGCAAGCGACAAAATCGCGTCAAATCCGTTCTCTTTGCACACCGCCTCGATCAGCTTTGTCGCCAGCGACGCGGAAGCCACGTCATCGTCGTCGGGAGTTGCGGGCCTCACCTTCGCCCTTGCCTTAACGCGCGACAGTTTTGCCAGACGAGTTTCCAGAATGGGCGCGATATGGTTGAACACTTCCCGCTGTTGCCAAAAGTACTGCCTGTCCTCTTCCTCGATATCGCCGGACGGCGTTATGCGCGAAAATTGGTTTCCCGCGACAAAGTCCATATTCAGTCGCCAATTCAGTTCGATCGCCCTTCGCGCCTCCTGTCGCCTTTTGAAGTCGCTCTTTATTTCGGCGACAAGTTCTTCTTCGTTTTGCTTCATTTTTATCTCCTTTTTGTTTGTACGGCGCGAACATCGGGTATCATCCTTATCCCGCGCCGCCGATTTGATTTTTTTTGCTTGACGCTGTTTGAAGGGTCACTTTTTGTCCTCCAAATTTTTCAACTCTTCCAACAGGCGTTGTCTTTCCTTTTCAAGTTCCTCGTCGCTCATCTCGACAATAGAAGCGTCGCGATTAAGTTCGAGGTATGTTTTCAGCGCGGCGCTGTCCGGCGGGCAGTACTTTTCGGTGACTTTGCGTCTGACAAGCGCCATCTCCCCGCTCTCGTCCTTCTGAAACTCCTCCTGCACCTCGTTGTAGGTGTAACCTTTCGCCCGCATCAGCAGCGATTTCAAAATTTCCTCATCCATTCTCTTTGCCTTGAAATGCCTCTCATCAATCTCTCCTTGTCGCGTTCGATCGCCGTGCGCTCTCGCTCCGGCGGTTTAGTGGCGGCAGGCAAAGACATCACAAAATATCTCAGCTCATCGAGAGCGTGGTCGTCGACTTTTTTTGGCCTGTCGTCACTTCCCCACCAGTAGCTTTTGAATTCGCGGATGAGATTCTTGCAGCATGAAAATATATAAATTCTCACAGGACGTTGACACAACAAGGACTTTATCCGTTGAATTCCGCTGTATAAATCCTTGTTTACGTTGGTATTGACCAGGACTCCCTTTTCCGCAAACAGTTCCGCCACGCTCTTCTCATCCGCCAAAGTCCGCTGATTTGCGGCGCTGTCTATCAGCGCGGACAGTCTGCCGTGCGAGTCCCTTTTCCACCTGAGGTCGTTCGCGATCTTATTGATCGCCCGCACGTGGTAGTCCACGTTTTTCCCCGCCTCGAAGTGCTCCGCCACAACATAGATCGCTCCGTCATAATCCACCGCGTAAAAGTGACAGCTGGTCGGGTTTGCAAGTCCGGGGTCAATGGATATCGTCGCCTGCCAATCGCGCGGTATGGGGAATGGCTCGATCACGTGCACGCTCGCGTCAAATTCGGGATACACCAGTCCCTCTCCCGTCGAAAATTTTCCGAATCTTCGCGAATTCTGTTCGGATTTGGGGATCACCTTTTCCATCTGCGCGACCTCTTTGGGATCCAGGTATGGGTTGTCGCTCCATTGCATATACTCGCACCACACTTCGGGGTCGTCGTTGCAATTCAGTTCTATCTCGTCGTACACCCAAGTCAGCCCTTTCAGCGGAGTCATAGTTCCAAACAGGTCCCCCTTTTTGTCGAACACGCGCATGCGGCACTCGTCGTAGATATCCCTTGGCGGCTCCTCGTCAAACCACACAAAGTCCAGCGAAGTCCCCTGCATTCTCTCTCTGCCCTGATCGCAGCTGCGAAAACCTATCCTGCTTGTGCCTCCAAATGCGTTCTTGACGACGATGTAGTCGATGATCCCGTACTCCGGCGAGGCTTTGCTGCCCTCCCTCATGACGACCTTGGCGATAAATCTCGGCGGGAGGTATTTGAGGATCTTGGCTTGCGCCACGTCGCGTTGCACCTGTTGCGTCAGGCTTATCACCCACCCGCTCACGTCGTCGCGATTTTGTCTGAAGGGATGTATCCCCAGCGCCATCCACACGCATTCCACCGCGCCGCACTCCGTTTTGCCGGAGCGGTTTCCGCCAAACACCCAGCGATTGCGTTTTTGCGAGCGGTGAAACGCCATCTGTTTTTCGTGCACCCTATCGCGGTTGTACATTGACAGCGCGTCGTTTTTTCTCGCCTCCATTTCCTGTTCGATGAGGAGCAGTCTTGTCAAAACGGTTTTTTCGTCCATACGCGAAGCATAATCCCGCTTTTAAGCAAAAACCAAAAAATTATGACGTTTTTAAAGCATAAAAATTAAAATTTTTCGATTGGAAAACATTCAAAAGACTTCCCATTTTCAAAAAACTATTGTAATATAGTAAGTATGAAAACGGCATTTTTCAAATTTACGCTGATATTGTTTGTCGCCATCCTTGCATTCGGCATGGGGCTGGCGCTGTTTTGTGACGGCGTCGCTTTTGCCGAGCCCGTTCAAAAGCAGGTGATCAAAGCGGTGGTAAGCAATCTCGAGGACAACCCTTATGCGGAGCCGGGCAAAACTCTGTTTTTGTACGACCACGGCACAAGTGACAAAAATCGCAAATTTTACATTCCCGAAAGTTATTATATCGAGGTCGTCGATTCCCTTTTTGAGTACTACTATGTGAGTTACATGGGCTTTGACGATTTCATCATGGATTCCTATTTCTACGACAGCAACCCGCCGGAAGAGGCGAGTTTTGAAAGCGACGAACTGCTCTATCCCGACGTGCCGCTCACGCTCAAGCCCGACGTTGTGCTTGAGGACATGCGCAGCGTCGACAACACTTTCGACATCCGTTTTGCGGGCTACTCCGCGCAGGAGGGCAGCGCGGACATCTATGTGATCGCCACTCCGTCCGACGGCGGCAAGCCCGTGTTTGGGTTTGCCCCTCGCGACGCGTTTGAGGACTTCACCGTGCCCTACCAGCGCAAAACGCAGGCGGAAAGGGACGCTCTTCTCGCGGGCAAAGATCACACCGACCCGCAGTCTGAGCCGGGCGATCTTCCCGCCCCAAGCGGCTCTGTAGCGCTCAAGATCATACTCATTCTCGGTATAAGCCTTCCCGCCGTGATCATCGTCATTCTTCTCTTCGTTCCCGGTCGCCGTCACGACTATGCCCGCAAGACCCGCGGCGCTTCCCACGACGGCAACGACTACGACTCCCCCTCC
>CANQMD010000126.1 GCA_947624885.1 uncultured Clostridia bacterium | reverse complement strand
GCAACAGGCTCTCCCGCGACATTCGGGAAGGACAGCACCAGCCTTTACACCGCGTTCGGGCACAAGGTCAGGCCCATGACGCCGTCGCTGGTGCCCATTCGCACCGACAAGGAGCCTCTAAAAGGGCTTCAGGGCGTGCGAGTGAAGGCGGGCGTGCGCATCGGCTATCGCTACGAAGTCGGCGAAGTGCTGTTCAAAGACTTTGGGATCAGCGGCATCGCCGTGTTCAACATGGCGGGCGAGATCGCTCGCGGCAGGGCAAAAGCGGGCGATATGGTCACGGTTGACTTCATGCCGGAGTATTCAAAGGCGGAAGTGGAGGATATCCTCCGCAAGCGCGACAACGGCAGAATGACGGTGAGCGAGTTGCTTGTGGGCACCTTCCATTCCAAGGTGCAGGAGCGCGTCATATCCGCGGCGGGATGTTCGCCCGACGACAGAGCGGCAAGCAAGATCGGCGCGTTGTCAAACGTCATCAAAAACTACCGCTTCATCATCGAGGGCGTGGGCGACGCAAGTCTTGCGCAAGTGATGTCAGGCGGTCTTGATCCGCGCGAGTTTGACGACAACATGATGTCGCTCAAATGCAAAAACGCCTATGCCGTGGGCGAGGCGGTCGACATCGACGGCGACAGCGGCGGATACAACCTGCAATGGGCGTGGTCAAGCGCCAAGGCGGCGGCGATATCCATCGCCAAAAACGCGCTTGGTTGATCAAATCAAAAATCGCACAATTTGCACAAAAAGGAGTTTAAAATGTTCAAACAGACAGCTAAAGTCACTGATTTTGTAAAAATCGAAATGAAAAACGGCGACGGGATCGTGTTGCAACTTGACGAACGTTCCGCGCCAATAACGGTTGCCAACTTCAAAAATTTGGTGAGCCGCGGCTTTTATGACGGGTTGATCTTTCACAGAGTGATAGCCGGTTTTATGATCCAAGGCGGCGACCCGACGGGCACGGGCAGGGGAGGAAGCGACAAAAACATCAAAGGCGAATTCACCGCCAACGGCGTTTTCAATCCCATCTCGCACACGAGGGGAGTCATATCCATGGCTCGCAGGGACGACCCGGATTCCGCCTCGTCGCAATTTTTCATCTGCCACGGTGATTCACAGTTTTTGGACGGAAAATATGCGGCGTTCGGCAAGGTTGTCGAGGGGATGGAGGCCGTGGACAAAATTGCGCTTTGTCCGACCGACCGCTCCGATCGCCCCTTACGCGAGCAGCGCATGGCGCACGTTTACTTTGTGGAGCAGGTCTGAATCTTTTGCAATTTTAGGCATATCGCGCGTGCAAAACGCGCGTTTTTGCTTTTTTTGGCAAAATGTTTGTCAAGTATTTACAAAAGCGAATAAATATTATAAAATAATTAAGTTATATGGGCATCGTCCCTTTTTTTAGGAGGAAGTTATGGCAAAAAAATTGACGGTTTTGCTTATCGTCGCGATCCTTGTCGCCGCATGCTGCGTATCTTTCACGGCTTGCAACAAGGACGACCCCGTGACGATCGTTTTCATCGGCGACTCCATTGCCGAGGCGCTGATCGGGCCTTCGCCTCTTGCGGAGCGCGACAATTACGGCTACTATGCGATCGTTGGCAAAACAAACAACTATCGGTATTTCAACCATTCTGTTTCCGGGCACAAAACCTCCACCAATATGTTGGAGTCCGCTGAAGACGATGAAAACGACATCGGCGGATTGCTTGGCATGCTCACTCGCGACGACGAAAACGCCGCGCTGATGAAGTCGCACTTGCAGCAAGCGGACATCATCCACATTTCGGTGCTTGGCAACAACATTTTGCAATACAACCTCGGCTGGCTGTTGTATGAGATCGCGCAACCCGATTTTGAAAGCAAATTCGATTACGGCAAGGGGACGACTTTGCTTGACTTGCTTTACACAGGCAGTCGCGATCCCATGACGGACTCAAACGGCGAGTATCTGCTCGACGAGCATGGCAGGATCAAATATTTCGATTATGTTCCCACCGATCAAAACACTCGTCCGTCGCTTGAAAAGGATGGCGAGATCGTGCAATTCAACTTCCCGCCCACCTACAGGGATATTGTTGACATCATCGCACGCATACGGCAGTTGAATCCCACCGCGCACATCATTTTCCAAACGGTCTACAATCCTTTCTATGAAGGCTCCGTGCATCTCCACGAGCCTGTGCGCCGAAAAGTCGCCGAGATCACCGATGTAACAGGCCGTTTTGGCGAGCCTAACGCAAAGTTGGAAGACATCTCGCAATTGAGGGCGATCGCAGGGAAGTTGCTCGACTACCTCAATCACATGATAGATATGTACATTGAAGAGTACAATCCGGATCCCAAGACCTTCCACAAGTTGGACATCAACGCCGCGTTCGAGCGCGTCACGCAGATGGACAAGACAAACGGCAAGACAAATCTGAGCGAAGATTGCCTTGGCAGACAGCTTATCTATCAGGATTGGACGCACCCGTCAAATCTGGGTCACGCGATCATCGCAAGCGAAACTCAAAAGTTGCTTGACGAGATCGGCATTTCCGATCCCAACGCGCTTGCCAACTTCAAGGCGCTGCGCACGGAACAACTCAACAGGCTCTACAAGGACAGCGAAGGCGCTGACCTCGACCAAATCGCGGCGGACATCCAAAAAGCGAACGACTTTGAAGGCGTTGCATTCGCGTATTATTACGGCGTAAAAGATCTCACGCCCGCAAATTATTGAGTGAGGAGGAAGAAACAATGAAAAAGAATATTGCCAAAATATCGCTCATCCTCATGTTGGTTGCCGTTTTAGTTTGCGGAGCGGTCGCGCTCACGGCATGCGACGACAAAGGCGGCAGCGCTGTTTTTGAAACCGAGCGCGTGTACAAACTTGACACGACCAACATCAACTTTATGGGACAAAGAGAACTTGTCCCGCTTGTGTGCAGCTTGCTTTTGGACGAGGAAAAGACCTATTTCACGTTCAAAACGGACGGCACCGTGCATGGGCAGATCAGCCTGAAGGAGGGCTTGTTTGATTCCATCGGCACCTTGATCGACGGATTGAGCGGGTTTATGCCCGACCTCACCATGGATTCCATCAATTCGATGATCGCCAACATAGATCTCGCCGAAGGGCTTGAGTTTTACGCGGAGCCCATGTTCCCCGGCTTCACCGCATATCTTGAAAACGGTGACGCAAACGGCGCTTTGGGACTTCTCAAAAGCAGTTTGGGCCTCAGCATCGGCGGCATAGATTTTTCGCAGGGCGCACTCAAAGAGGCTGTCCAAACCATGGGCACAAATTACAAAAACACGGGCGAGTTGAAGTTGCCCGCAAATCTGTTGTCCATCATTCCTCCTCAAACGCAGCTCAGCCTCAACGCCGATTGGCAATACACCATCCAACACCTCAAGGGCGAGGACGGCAAATCGCACGACGGCATCTACATCGGCGGCGCAGTGGCGCACAACCCCTCGCAAACTCAACCTTTCGCGATCTTCACGATGGGCAAAAACGATGAGGGCAAGGAAACGCTTCTGCTTCGCATCGAGTTTATGAACATCGATCTTGCATTGGTCATGGAATGATTTTGACGCGTTTTCAAAATGACGGAGCGGCGTTGCAATTTGCAGCGCCGCTCTCATTTTGAGCCTTTAGATAGCTTGTTTTTGTAGTAGATTTTGCCAATTAAGAGATCACGCTTGACACGTTCGCCGCCTTCAAACCCACGCTTGCGATGTGGTCTAGGATGCGCGGCAGCGCCTGCACGGTCTGATCCGTCGGGTGCATCAGCACAAGATCGCCCGCGCTTATGCCCTTTATCGCGCGGGAGTATATCACGTCCTCGTCGTGATCGCGCCAATCCACGGTATCGCGCGTCCACATTATCACTCTGTAGCCAAGTTTGTTGCACGCGGCAAACATATTGTCGCCAAGCGCACCCGACGGAGGCGCAAACAGCTTGCTGCAACGGTAATCCGGCAGGGCGGACAGCA
>CANQMD010000125.1 GCA_947624885.1 uncultured Clostridia bacterium | reverse complement strand
CCGTCGGCGACTATGGCAAGGGCGCAAAAAAGCTGTGCGATATGTACCGTTCGCTTGACATCACCTGCGAGTTCCACCTCTATGAGGGCGCGCGCCACGAGATCGCTTTCGATCATTGCGCCGACCGCGTGCGCGAGGACATCGTCGACTTTTTCGACAAATTCATCATCTTCCACCAGACCACCATCGACGAGTTGTACGCCGACGTTTCGGGCACCTCTTCCGATGATCCCTACTCCGACGATCGCGACGTTCCAAACTCCTACGCTTCCGAAAATCGCGACTGACGATCCTCACTCGCAATTTTCCGCGCAAAAACAAAGCGATCGCCCTATGCCCGTGCAAAAAAATCGCGCTACAACAAAATCCGCACAATTGACTATCGCAAAACAAAAAAAATGACCGTCCAGACAAATTTTTCCGCATAATGCAAAACATATCCGCACAAATGCCTCCAAAACGCAAACAATGCAAAAAAATGATCGGCAATGCAAAAATTTCCACATAATGCAAAAAAAAACAGTTTGAACATCAAGTCAAACTGTTTTTTTGCGTCCTACGCCGTCTTTTTCATACGGTTTTTAACTTGCGCCGTCAGAAGTAGTATTTTGTGGACGAACTCCTGTCCTTCAGTTCCGCTCTCAATTTGTCGTAGTACAGTCCAAGATAGTACTTCATGTTCGGCGACGCGTCCAGCGCGTCCAGCGCTATTGACGGATCCAGCGACATATAAAAGTCGTAGGCGATCTCATATCTTTTGGCATAGTTCTGTTGTTTTTCGCCCGAATAGCCGTACTTTTCCTCTCTGCGCTGTTCTTCCGCCTTCTGTTCCTCCTTTCTGCGCTCGAGTTCAGCGAGGTACTCGTTGATATCCTGCTCTCTCTCGTAGGCGTATTCCGCCTGTTGTCTGCGGATATCCTGATTGTATTTTTCGTTCTTTTTCACCTCTTCGTCGCGCTCCTTTTTGAGTTCGGCGATATCTTTGCTCAGTTGGATCGCGTATTTCATATCCAACTCTTCCAACGCCTCATCTCTCGCTTTTTCAAGATTAGACAGCTTCGCGTCTATCTCTTCCACCTTGTTCAGATATTGACCTGTCGCCGCCGCCTTCTCTCGCCTCTCGTTCTCGCTCAACTCTCCCAGCACAGACGACAGTATGCTTCCTCTCGCGATGCCCTGCCTCAGCGCGTCGTCCGAAGCGTTCTCCTCTTTCGCATCATATCCCGCGTCCAACGCCTCAAATTTCTGTTGCAGGCTGTTCTGTTCGGATTGCTTTTTGAGGTCCATATCCCTCCTGTCCTGTTCGAAGTCGTTTTCGACCTTCTCCTTATCCAGCGCCTTCTTGCTCTCGCTCTCCTTTTTGGCTCTTTCCTCGATCTGCTCGTCCGTTTCCGCTTCGTACTCCATCTCTTTCAGTCCGGAATCGGACGGAAACAGCTGTTCCAGATCCGGTTCTTCCTGTTTTGGAAGGCTGTCGCGATACTGTTGCTCAAGTTCCTCAAGTTGTTGCACGACATCCTTTTCCCGTTTAAGCGCGTCGTTGATGCCGTCGCGTTTTTCCTGTTCGCGCTGTTCTTTTGTCTTAAAAAGGTCCTTAAATTCATCCCACAGCGATTTTGCCATATTTTTCACTCCTTTGCAGCCTCAAGGGCTTCCAATCTGTGCTCAAGCCACTCCACCTTAACGGCGAGGTCCTCAAGCGTCGCAACGATTTCATTGATATTCATATTTACCTCCCTATCAATTTGCGTGGATCTCCAACTCGGCGGTGACGGGCGGCACGCACACACACGCCTCGTCCGAGCGTATCGTCAGTCCTATGCGCCTGCCTTTCGCGCCCACACTGATCCTCTGCTGAAACTGACTTCCCTTCACGTCGAAGGTATGCGTCATGTCGTCCGCCGTGACCGTCAAAGATATATCCCCGTCCGTCACGACGTCCAGACAACTCAGCGTTTTGAACTTTGCCGTTCCCAGCGACGACGGCGCGTACTCATAAAACTTATGCGTCGCCGCTCCCATCACACGCCCGCTCTTTGACATCGCGCCCAAGGTCTTTGAGGTCGCATCGTCAAAAAGCGCGACAAACACATCTTCGCTTCCGCCCGTTCGCACCGTCAGCAAATCCCTCACGTGAGCGCCTCTCATCACGGATATCTTCTCCGTTTCGAATTCGTAGCGGATCACAGCGTATTGGTCCTCTCCGTCCCAAAGCCTTTCCGACAGGTAGTAGTATCCGTCCAAACACGCCGCCTTCACGCCCTCCACGTCCTTTGCTTCAGGCAGGTTTTTCGCGACTCTGCGAATGCTGTAGCCGTCAAAGTCATACAGGTTTTTGCCCGCCATAAACATTATCTTCCCGCCGCAAAAGGCTATCGAATTTTTCACTATCCTGCCCGTGTCCACAAACACCCTCTTCAGCACAAACTCGCTCTGTTTGCCAAACGCGGTCAGCCTGAAAACGCCGTATTCGCGAAATATGTACAGATATCCCAAAAACGACATCACCTGCAAAATATCGCCGTACTCGTCGTCAAAGGTGATATATCCCGCCTCTTCAGCGCTCACCTGCCAGTTGAACGGGTTGAAGTCGTCCGAAAACCACAGCCTTATCCTCGCGCCGTTCACGCCTCCAAACAGTCTTTCGCTGTGCATCGTGAAGCAAGAAAATTGCGGAGCCTGGTCAAAAAACAGCGGAGTTTCGTCGTCCAACATAAACAGCGGCTCCTCCACCGAGCAAAACAGCAGCTGATCCTTTCCGTCCGCGTTGTAGTTGACGGCGTGCACCTCCTTCCCTATCATCGAAAACGACTTTACTCTCGTCCACTGAGGGTTTTGTGCAAACAGTTTGACAAACCACACCGTGTTGTCCTCAAGTCTTGCTACGATCCTGTCGTCGCGCTCGCCGCTCTTTGCGGTAAATTTGTAAAAGAATATGTCGCGTATTGGCAGAGGCGCGTCCGGCAGTTGCGATTTTTGCGCGTTACGCGCAAGGGCGGGGTCTATGCCGATGCCTCCCGTCAGGCACCCGTCCTCAAACGCGAAATTCTGCGCCTGCGTCGCGTATGCGGGGTCCGTCAACTCCGAGGACGGCGTTTCCGTCAGCCCTTTGAAGCCGAATTGCACATATCTCTTCCGCGTAGACGGAACATATCTCACTTGTCCCACCTCCTCGCTTTCATGCGCATGCCTTTGTTTTTATAGCGCAACTTCCACAGCTTTTCGCGATATGAAGCGTCAAAACTTTTCGCAAGTTCGTACATTCCCGCGGCGAGGCAATATTGCGCCAGCATGCCGTCGCTCAGCATATCCGCCGACGCGCCCATGATGTCCGCTTTGCTCTCAAACGTAAACTCCGTCGACGGAAGATACGCGTACGTCAACGTCGCCTCCCCTTCCGCTTCCGCGTAGATATATTCCGCGTCCGTACAAAAATCCGTCTGCCTTCGCCCGCACACCACTTTGATGGGGTAAACGATCTGTTTTGAAAGTTCCGCGGCGCTCGTCCTGCCGTTTTCAAAAACAACCTTTTCCTCGGTGACAAAGGGCACGTATTCGGCAATAATCTCCCCGTACACCGCCTCAAACGCATTCAGCAGCCCGTTTGCCAAATTTTTTTCTCTGTCCGTTTTCGGGTCGTCGGAAAAGTCCTCGACATTCAACTTTTCCAGACATTTTTTCACCAACTGTTTTACAGTCATAAAACCTCCTCTACTGCCGCCAAAACTCTGTCCGCGGCGGCGCGTCTTGCGTCGGTTTCCGCTTTCAGATTTTGCGCTTCAAGTCTTTTGAACAATTCGTCCGCGTTTTCCACGCGAGTTTCTCTGACAAGCGACAACGCGCGTTCGTCCAGCCTTTCAAAGGGCACCGCGATCTGCAGTGCCCCGTTGGCGTGGATCTCAAAGCGATGCTTGGTCAGATTGCGATACACTTCGTATCTCGGATCGATCTCCTTGAGTCTTGCGGCGATATCCAACACATCGCCCGTGATTTTTGTCAGCGCGTCCATATCTCAGTTGTCGATGTAGTACGCGGTCAGCTTGAAGTCGGAATTGACGGGCAACGCAAAGTTGTACGCCACGCCGTCGCGATACCATGCCACAAAGCTGCATTGGCTCTTGACCGGGTTTTGAGGTTTGGTCACGGCGCGT
>CANQMD010000124.1 GCA_947624885.1 uncultured Clostridia bacterium | reverse complement strand
CACAAACTCGGCGCATTCCACCACCTCCCGCACGGCGTGGCGAACGCGCTTATGATCGACGAGGTGCTGAGATTCAACGCCGCGGAATGCCCCACAAAGATGGGCACATTCCCGCAATACGATCATCCTCACACGCTTGCAAGATATGCCGAAGTGGCGGACTATCTTGGGATCAAAGGCAAAAACGACAGCGAGAAGTTGGAAAACTTCATTAAGGCGCTCGACCAGCTTAAGGCGAAGGTCGGCATCAAACCCACCATCAAGGACTACAATGTCGACGAAAAATACTTCCTCGACACACTGGACGAAATGGTGGAGCAGGCTTTTGACGATCAGTGCACCGGAGCAAATCCGCGCTATCCGCTTATGAGCGAGATCAAGCAGATGTATCTCAACGCCTACTATGGCAAATAAGGAGGAAATATGAGCAATCAAAAAATTATCGCGTCAAGACCCGACAAAAAAATATATGTCGAGGACGACAAAGTGATCAAACTTTTCGATGAGAACTACTCCAAATCGGACATTCTCAACGAGGCGCTCAACCAGTCGCGCGTGGAGGAAACGGGTATCAACGCGCCGCATATCCTCGAAGTCAAAAAAATTGACGGGAAGTGGGCGATCGTGATGAACTACATCCCCGGCAAGACTCTTGCGCAACTCATGCAGGAAAATCCCGACAAAGAGGATGAGTACCTCAACAAATTTGTCGAACTGCAAATGCACGTGCATACTTTCCGCTCGCCGCTGCTCAACAAACTCCGCGACAAGATGGATCGCAAGATCGATCAGACCGAACTTGACAGCGCAACAAAATACGAACTTCACACAAGGCTCAGCGGCATGATGCCTCGCACAAAACTCTGCCACGGCGACTTCAACCCCAGCAACGTGATCGTGACCCCGGACGGGGAATACTTCATCGTCGACTGGGCGCACGCCACTCAGGGCAACGCCGGCGCGGATGTGGCAAGGACTTACCTGCTGTTTGTTTTGGCGGGGAAGAAGGAATTTGCGGAAAAATACGTCAACCTCTTCTGCGAAAAGAGCGGCATGCCGCGCAAATATATCCAAGCGTGGTTGCCCATCGTTGCGGCTTCGCAATCCGTGAAGGGCAAGCCCGAAGAGCGCGAAACGCTCATTCAGTGGGCAAGCGTTGCGGAATATATCTGAGCAGAATTGTTCAAACTTTCGCATTGCGTCAGCCGTGCAATTGCTGAGAACAACCGCGCGGCATAGCTGAAATGCAACGCGTAGGGAGTGCAGACAAACAATAGCGCAATAAAAACGGGCGCGACGATGATTTATCGCCGCGCTCGCGCATATTCAGGTTTCAAAAAATCCCAGCGAGATCAACAGCGCCTCGTTGACTCGCGCCATAAGATTCAGGGGCAATTCGCCGATCTTTTCCTTGAGGCGACGCTTGTCGAGAGTGCGGATCTGTTCAAGCAACACGACGGATGTCTTTGTCAGCCCGAACGCGCCCGCGGGCAGAGCGATGTGCGTGGGGAGTTTCGCCTTGTCCAGCTGCGAGGTTATTGCGGCGGCGATCACGGTGGGGCTGTAGCGATTGCCAACATCGTTTTGCACGATGAGTATTGGGCGCACGCCTCCCTGTTCGCTGCCCACGACAGGGCTGAGGTCCGCATAATAAAGATCTCCTCTTTTCACATCCATAAGCCAATTATTGCCGCCGCGCGACACTTTTATCCATAGCAATATATGTGAGCAAACAACGTTTGCGTGACCGCGCCGCATGCCGCCAAAGCGGAGGGCAAAAGTGAAAAATTTTTGGCATTGACAACAAGTTTGGCATGCAAAATCCCGTCCGCCGCATACAATGAAAGCATGAAAAGAGTCGCTATTGTAGGTTACGGAAATTTGGGCAAGGCATGCGAGCGCGTCGCCGTCAACAGCGGTGAGTTTGAACTTGCGGGCGTATTTTCAAGACGGCGGGGATTGACTTCGCCGTACGGAACGCAGTTTTTCAGGCAGGAGGAAATTCTGGACGCGACGGGCGACGTTGACGTTGCGGTGTTGTGCACGGGAAGCGCAAATGACCTTGTGGGGCTGGGACTGTCGCTCGCGGGCAAGATCAACACAGCGGACAGCTTCGATACGCATGCAAAGATGGCGGAATACGTGCAAAAAATGGACGCGGCGGCAAGAGAGGGCGGCACCCTCAGCATGGTCGGCATTGGGTGGGATCCCGGGATCTTCTCGTTGTGCAGAGCGATGTTTGAGGCGGTTTTGCGCGACGGACGCACCAACACATTCTGGGGCAGAGGCGTGTCGCAAGGGCACAGCGAGGCGCTGAGGCGCATAGACGGCGTTGCGGACGCAGTGCAGTACACCGTCCCAAAACAGTCGGCGATGCAGTGCGCAAGAGAGGGCGAAGGCAGGCGGCTTTTGGAAAGGGACATGCATCTGAGGGTTTGTTACGTTGTTGCGGAGGCGGGCGCGGACAGACAGCGCATAGAGCGTGAGATCCGCGAGATGCCCAACTATTTTGCACCCTACGACGTTGAGATACACTTTGTGGACGCCGAAACGCTCAGGCGCGACCACAGCGGTATGCCTCACGGCGGCAGAGTTATGCGCACTGGCAGGACGGCGGGCGGCACGGTGCGCCTCGAACTTGGGCTTGAAACAGAAAGCAATCCCGACTTTACTGCGGGTATATTGATGAGATACGCCTCCGCATGCGTATCGCTGTTTGATCGCGGCGAGCGCGGGGCGAGGACGGTTTTGGACGTGCCGATCGGCGCGTTGTACGAAAATCCGCAAAATGTGCTGAGATTTGTATGAAAATTTGTCAAATCGCTTGCGACAAAGCGCGGTGTGGGCTACAATATAGCCATGAAAGATTACGATGTGATATTGTTTGATCTTGACGGCACGCTTGTGGACAGCAAACCCGGCATATTTCACTGCATACGCTACGCTTTGGACGCAAAGGGCGTTGAGTGCCCCCAGGAAACGATGGACAAGATGATAGGTCCGCCTTTCAGACTGTCGATGAGGGAATTTTTGGGGCTGGACGCGCCCTTGATAGAACAGCTGATCACGCTGTATCGCGGGCTTTATGAAACCGACGGCTGGAAGGAAAGTTCGGTGTACCCTCACGTTTTCGACATGCTGGCGGCGCTTAAAGCGGCGGGCAAAAGACTTGCCGTGGCGACATCCAAACCTATGAAGTTCACCTCGCTGATGGTGACGGGATTGGGGCTGTCAGAGTACTTTGAATTTGTGGGCGGAGCAAGCAGCGACCTCTCCAGAGAGGCAAAAAAGGACATCATAGAATTGTGCCTGCAAAATATGGAAATAAGCGACAGAAGCAGGGTGCTCATGGTGGGCGACAGGCTTTATGACATCGTGGGCGCTCGCGAGGCAAACGTTGACGCGGCGGGCGTGCTTTGGGGGTACGGCAGCGTCGACGAGATGCGCGAGTACAAGCCCGACTACATATTTTCCACACCTTCCGAACTTGTTGAAAAGTTGCTGAAAGATTGAGCGCCACTTGCGCAAACAGTGTGATAAACACATCAAAAAAAGCGGATAAACTCCGCTTTTTGCATTTTCAGAACTTGTCGATCACGCTGAAGTTGCAAAGCGATCTGACAAATTTCACATGCAAGTTGCACGCAGGGGTTTCGCATTTTTCGCCGTCGCGGCAATAAGTCTGCGGAGAGAATTGTTGGATGTCGCAGGAGTATATCCTTTTGAAAATTATTTTTCCTTCGCGTTCGCGTTTCATGCCCATAAAGAAAACTCTGAAAAAGGGGAAGAACATCTCGACAAGCCCCAAAATCCCGCCGTGTTTTGGGGATCGTATCGCGATCAGGTGTCCGCTTACGCTTTCAGGATCAAAGTCTTTGTTGAATCCGAATCCGAAACAGCGCGGGGATTTGAGCGCCATTATCAATGTGAAATCGCCCTGATATTGCTTTTTGCCACAACGTATATTTGCGGGGATGCGGCAGACGCGGTATTGTTTGAGTATCTGCAGGATATATGCAAAAACGCCAATCCTTTTCTTGAGCCCCGTTTGAGCGGCATAGCCTATGGGCGTGAACGAGCCTGTCGCAAACACGTATGAAAATATCTCTCCCGCATCATCCGCAGAAGGTGTCGCATGAGGATTTGCCAAATGCGCGTCGCCATCTTCGGATAGAACTTGAACAGCGTTT
>CANQMD010000123.1 GCA_947624885.1 uncultured Clostridia bacterium | reverse complement strand
TTTGCTGTCGGGGTGTTCTTTTGCCGAGCCCGACGGCTCCGCGACCACGGCGCCCGAACTCACCGAAGAGCAGTCTGAAGAACAACCCGAAGTTGAGGAGCAGCCCGAAGAGCAACCTGCGGAAGAGGCTCCCGAAGAGCAACCCGCTTTGAATGATGAACAGCCCTCGGAGGAAGCGCCTCAAGAGGAGCAGATCGATGAGGCGCAACCTGTCGAACAACTCGAGGAAGCACAACCGATATCGGAGGAACTTGAGGAGTTGGAAGAAGTGGAGGAGCCTGATGAACAGCCGTCCGCGGAAGAACAACCCGAGGAAGAGCCTGCTCCCGAATTGCCGGAAGAAGAGCAACAAATTGTTGAGGAGCAGGAGTTTGTCGAGCAGCCCGAGGAGCAACAGGACGAACTTGAGGAAGTTGAGGAAGCGCCCGCGCCTGAGGATGAGCAACCTATAGAGGAAGAGGAACAGACACCCGAAGACGAGGATATCCTGCCGCAAGAAGAGCAACCTGAGGACGAAGCGCCGCAACTCGAAGAGGAACAACCTGGCGAGGAAGAGATCCCCGAGGAAGAACAGCAAGAGGAGCCTCAGCAGAACCTTGATGAGCAACCCGAGCAGGAGCCCGAACAGGAAGAGCCTGAGGTGATCTACCATGTAGAACAGGTAGACGAGGACGCGGAGGCAAAGCCCGCCAAGCTGTTCAAGCTGACCGCCGCGGTTGATTTTATGCTTTCAAACAATTTCCCCGCGATGCTCAAGCAGAACATTCTCAATATGTTCAAGAGCGCGAGGTACAGGTATGAATCCAGCCCTGAGGACCTGAAGATACTTGACGATTGCATTGCGCGTATCGAGGACGCGTTGGCGTGACCGCCTTTGACGTTTGAAATATAATAAGTGAGGATAGATTATGTTTGGGAAAAAGAAGAAAGAAAAAGAAGTCGCGCAACAAACTCCGCCGAGCAGGCTTGATGAACAGCCGACTCCCGTAGAACAATCGTATGCTGCGCCTCAGCAACAATCCTATTACGCAGGCGAGCAGTCGCCCGCGCAAGCAGAGCCCAAGATCTATCTTGAGAGCGAAGTCGTTGAGGACGAGCCGGATGATCTTGAAGAACTCGAGCCTATCGAAGAGGACGTTGAGGAATTTGAAGAGATCTTGGAGGACGAGCCCGAAGATCTCGAAGATGTCGATGATCTTGAAGAAATCGATGACCTTGAGGACCTTGAAGATTCCGAGGAACTTGAAGAGTTTGAGGATCAGTCCGAAACACTCGAAGAGGAACAGGATGAGGAAGCAGAAGAGGTTGAGGAGTTTGATGAGGAGCTGCAGCAGGAAGAATTGCCTGAGCCAATCGATCAATCTCAGGAGCCCGAAGTGGTCTATCAAGTGGATCAAGTTGAGGACGATGAGTTTGTCAAACCCGCAAAACTCATCAAGTTGCCAAGCCTTGTCGACTATATGCTCACGCTGAATCTCACAAAGTCGATGAAGATTAATTTTGCAATGATTTTGATGGGGCAGTTCAACAAGTATAAGGACATTCCCGAAGAGAAGAAGATACTTGTCGAGTGCCTTGGCAAGATCATCAACAATTTGCAACAAGCATAAAAGTTGAAAACGCGTTACAAATTTTTGTCGCCGACAGTTTGCGCGGCGGTTTGGATTTGCTGCGTACCACCTTTTCAAAAACAAAAAATATGACCCTGCAATATCCTTTCGCAGGGTCTGTTTTTTTGATATCAAATGCAAAAAAACACACGATTGCAACGATTAGAATGCGGAAATCATTTAAGCATACGCTTTTTCCACATGATGATGAGTATGACGATCAGGATGGCGATGGATATGCCGATCACCACCCAAAATCCCCAATTTTTGTCGTTGAACGGCACGCCTGTGTTCATACCCCAAAACGCCGCGATCATGGCGGGCACGTCGATGCAGATGGTTATGACGGCGAGCGCTTTCATGACGATGTTGAGGTTGTTGGATATGAGCGACGCATACGCGTCCATCGTGCCGGAAAGAATGTCGCGGTATATATTTGACATCTCGATCGCCTGCTTGTTTTCGATGAGAACGTCGTCCCACAGATCCTCGTCCTCTTCAAAAAATTTGACGAGGCGGGGCACTTTGTCAAGCACGGCGGTGTTTGCTCTCAGCGATGTGCTGAAATAGACCAGCGCCTTTTCTAGCGAAAGCATCTCGATGAGGCTTTCATTTTTCATGGATTTTTCAAGTTCGTTCTGAACGCGTTGGCTTGCGCGGTCGATCTGCTTGAGGTATTGCAGATATTTTTTTGAAATGACGTATTGCAGTTGCAAAAAGAAGCGCGTGCGCTTATGGATGTTGAAATCCTTCACAAAACGTCCCGCCATCAAGTCGTAAATGATGGACGTTTCGTTCAGGCAAACCGTGACCACAACGTTGTCCGTGCTGATAAAGCCGAAGGGCAGGGTGGCGTAGGTGTACTTGTCGTCGTCCTCCTCGGTGATGGGGATGTCGGTGACGGACATCATGACGGTGTGCGGAAGCGCGGGCGAGTCTGCAATTTCATCCCCAAACGGGAAATCCTGGGGCCCAAACTCCTCCTTTTCGATATGAGCGCGTTCTTCCGAGTCCAGCGCCGCTTTGATATAATCCTCCGGGATGAGCGTCGCGCGGGAAATGTACTCCACCTCTTTATCGGTGGGGTTTGACATGTGGATCCAGTGATCGGCAAAGTCATAGCCGTCGACGAGCAATTCTTCGTCGACCTCAACAAGCGATTTGTTCAGTTTTTTGAAAACTTGAAGCATAGTCCCTCCTTTTTTGCATGACACGCGTCACGCGTCGGGGGACCGAAACGTGCGCGATTATTTGGATCTGAGCCTACTTCGTGGGTCTGCGTCCATGATAATTTGCACCTCTGAAAAATATTTGTTACTATATTTTATCAAAATAATTTTTTTTAGGCAACCGTTTGGCGGGTCAATTTTGTCGCGCGGCAAAAATTTTTTTGTTACAGGCGCAAATTCGCTAAATTTTCGATATTCCGCGCCTCAAAAATTTTGAGTTTTGTGCAAAAATGCGCGAGGCGTGGGCTAATTTGATTTATCTGATATTTTCTCTTGCAAAAATTTCCTTTTTTTGATATCATAAATCTATAAAATTATAAGCATATCTAGGAGGTCTTATAATGGCAAAAAAGTATGTATATCTCTTCACCGAAGGCAACGCGAACATGCGTGAACTTCTCGGCGGCAAAGGCGCAAACCTTGCTGAGATGACAAACATCGGGCTTCCCGTCCCTCAGGGATTCACGGTCACGACCGAGGCCTGCACTCAGTATTATGAGGACGGCAGACAGATCAATCCCGAGATCCAAAAGGAAATTCTTGAGTACATCGCAAAACTTGAGAACATCACCGGCAAAAAGTTCGGCGACAAGGAAAACCCGTTGCTCGTTTCCGTTCGCTCAGGCGCAAGAGCGTCCATGCCCGGCATGATGGACACGATCCTCAACCTGGGACTCAACGACGAGGTGGTTGAAGTCATTGCGGCAAAGTCCGGCAACCCCAGATGGGCGTGGGACTGCTATCGTCGTTTCATCCAGATGTTCTCGGACGTCGTCATGGAAGTCGGCAAAAAGTACTTTGAAACACTCATCGACGAGATGAAAGAGAAGAAGGGCGTGAAGCAGGACGTTGAACTCAACGCGGACGACCTCAAGCAACTCGCAACTCAGTTCAAGGCGGAGTACAAAAAGCAACTCGGCAAGGACTTCCCGTCCGACCCCAAGGAGCAATTGTTCGAGGCGATCAAGGCGGTGTTCCGCAGCTGGGACAATCCTCGCGCGAACGTCTATCGTATGGACCATGACATTCCGTATAGCTGGGGCACAGCTGTCAACGTGCAGATGATGGCGTTTGGCAATATGGGCGACAACTGCGGCACAGGCGTTGCGTTCACCAGAAACCCCGCCACAGGAGAGAAGGGCTTGATGGGCGAATTCCTCACCAACGCGCAAGGCGAGGACGTTGTTGCCGGCGTGCGTACACCCATGAAGATATCCGCAATGGAGCAGATATTCCCCAAGGTTTACGAGCAATTCCAGGAAGTTTGCAAGATCCTCGAAAATCACTATCGCGATATGCAAGATATGGAGTTCACCGTTGAAAATGAAAAACTCTATATGCTGCAGACCAGAAACGGCAAGCGCACCGCAACGGCGGCGATCCGCATTG
>CANQMD010000122.1 GCA_947624885.1 uncultured Clostridia bacterium | reverse complement strand
TGGGCGAGGAACGGGCGGGGTGCCTTTGCAAAGGGGGATGTTTCGACTGCGCTCAGAATGACAGGGGGAACGAGGGACAATCCCCTCAGTCCGCCGATACTCGGCGGACAGCTCCCCTTACTAAAGGGAGCCTTTTTCTGAGGAGAGAATAAGAAACGCTTGGGCGGGGGAAAACTTTGATAGGCTCGGAATGGTAGCGGGGGACAGAAGAGATGGGGATCGAATGGGGTGGAGATGCGTAGGAATGAGTGTTGTGTTTAATGCGGATTTTACAGCGCGGAATTTTAAGCGAATTTTAAGGAAATGAGGCGGGAATATTGACATTTTTTTGCGGCGGGGATATAATTTGTGTAACAACTTAGTTGGAGGATATCATTATGAGAACAAACAAAAAAGTGTTGGCAATCGTAGCTGTGATCGCTTTGGTGGCGGTGCTGGGCGTATGCTTTGCGGCGTGCAATGCGGACAGCTACACCAAGAAACTTGAAAAAGCAGGTTATACGGTCGGCAGCTATACCGCAGAGAAGTCTGAAGAGGGCAAGATCGAATGGGGCCTTACAGGAGTCAAGTTAGGCGATACGGTCACAGTTGTTAAATACAAAAAAACAGATGACGCGAAAGCCGCAGAGAGCAATTGGCAGGCGACAATCAATGGAACCGGTGGATGGAGTGGTCTTGCGGGACTTGAAAAAGTTTACAGAACGGGGAAAATAGTCATTTTCGGCACGGAACAGGGCGTTAAAGACGCAAAGTAAATTGCGACAGGCTATAAAAAGCAGACCCATTAGGGTCTGCTTTTTTCAAACAAAGCTATTAGTATTTTGTTGAAGGGCAAACCGGGGGATTTCTCGACTGCGCTCGAAATGACAAAACGCAAAAGCAGACAACAATTTTGTGAATATAAAGTTTTGGCGCAGGAGTTTCGAAGCATACACACAAACCAAAAGCGCGAATGTGGCGATGAAAGAGCCGCAGTCGCGCTTTTTAGCTTGGGGTGCAGGGGACGAAGTCCCTTGCCGGGGTGTGGGACGGAGTCCCACATATAAATTTACCTCAGCAGCAAGGGTTGGAGTTGTTTGCCGTCGGCGGCGGAGGAGAGGGTAGGTAGGATAAGGGAGAAGTCGCAGACGAGGGAGTTCGGCTTTTTGGTGGGGGAATCTTGTCCGAAAGGTACGAAATAGATGTTTTTGGTGTTGAGGAGTCTGCCGATATTGCGGGCGTTTGCGGCGAGAAAATCGTTTGACGCGATGGCGAGCACGACGGGGCGGTTGCACCTCAGATGCGCTTTGACCGCCATGGTGACGGGCGTGTCGGTGACTCCGTGCGCTATCTTGGCGAGCGTGTTGCCCGTGCAGGGCGCGACAAGCATGAGGTCGAGAGGGCGCGTGGTGCCGAGAGGCTCCGCATCAACAATGGTTTTGATGGGAATTTTGCCCGTTTTTTCCACTATTTTCGCTTCAAAATCCGCTTGTTTGAAAAAGCGGGTGTCGAGAGTTGCGACGTTGAAACTGAATATGGGCGTAATGTCGTAGCCGGCTTCGCGTATGCCGTCAAGCGCTTTCAATAAATTTGCGTGCGTGCAGAAGGAGCCTGTCACGCAGAGTCCGAGTTTGGTCATTTTGTCACCTCCGTTATGTAGTCCTTCATCGCCGCGGCGGCTGCGAGAGGGCAGACCTTGGCGGGGAGCGCAGGATAGATGTCCGCGTCAAGCCCCAGGTATTTGGCATAGTCGAGGTTGATCGCGGGCGTGGACGCAAGATCGAGATATACGACGGTTTCCCGCATCGTGAGCAACTCGGAGTCGGTCACGATGGGCGCGGGAACGGTGTTGATCACAATGTCGTAGGGCGCAAAATCAAAGCCGGAAAGCGGAATAACGCGATCGGCAAACGCGCCCGCAGGCCGCGACGCTCCGTCGGTGGCTAGCGTAAGACGCACGCCAAGCCGATGTAGCAACACGGTGAGCGCCGCGCCCATGCGCCCAAACCCCATCACGAGCACGTGCGCGTCCGATATGGATATGAGCGAGTGTTCAAGAATGAGCATGAGCGCTCCCTCCGCAGTCAGCCGAGAGTTGACCGCCAAAAACCTTTCGTCACGCATGATCTCGCATACGGATATTTGGCGCTCATGAGCCGAATTTCTCACTACGTCCGTGCATTTTCCGCAAATCACGCGCCCGCCGTCCGCGACTTCGGACAGCTTGGCTTGGTCTAGCGCTACGTTGGGCGCGTAGACGTGCGTGTCGCGATCGAACGCGATCCCCGCGAGCAACTTTTGCAAAAAATACATCCTTTCGTCCGTGCGATGGACAGTCAAATTGTTTTTCATACTGTATCCTATGCGATTTGCTTTTGACTTGGTGAGAGGGGATTTTGCACGATGTAGAATAAGCGGGTAGGAAGAGGCGAAAACGGGGAAATGATGGGATAAAGCGGGGCGGGAAGGGTGTAACAAGGAGGGGAAAGGGGCGCATAAGATGTGGCGAGGTGAAATATGGAAAGATATTTTTTGGGCAACAACACGGCATACGGTTTTGTGGGGTACTACGAGGAAACGTTGAAGAGCGTGGACCCCGTCATTCTGCTGAAGGGCGGACCGGGGACGGGAAAGTCGAGCATGCTGAAAAAGATAGCGAAAGACGCGAGAGAAAAGGGATATGACGTGGAGTTGTGGTACTGCTCGGGAGATCCGTCAAGCCTGGACGGCGTGTATATAAAAGGGCTTAACGCGGCGGTGGTGGACGCGACGGCTCCGCACGCGACGGGCGCGGATCTGCCTGTGATAAAGGACTACATTTTTGACTTGGCAAGCAGTTTGTCGCATGACATTCTGGTGAAAAACAGGGACGAGATACAAACGCTGTTAAATCGCAAAAAACAGGGGTTTATCCGCGCATATCAGCACTTAAAACTCGCGAAGTGTCATTTGGACAATATTTTGGAGTTGGAAATGCCGCACCTGAACGAGGCGGATATCCGCGCATATGCGGCGGTGCTTGCGGCGGGTTTGAGAGATGAAAGACCCGGCTTGAGAAACGGAAAATGCAGGCGCAGATTGTTTGCAAGGGCGATAAGCCCGGACGGCGAAAGCAACTACTATGACCATTTGCGCGGGAAAAAGATATACAGGGTGGTTGGCGGGACGTGCGCCGTGAGGCTGTTTTTGAGCGAACTTGCGGGGCTGATCCCTTGCGGGACGTTGGCGCTGGATCCGCTGGAGCCGTCGTTTGTGGAAGCCGTGCTGGCGGACGACGTGGCAATAACTTCCGACGTGGGACATATGACGGCGGACGTGTACGAAAATATCAATCTGGGCGTGTACGAGAGCGCGGGCGATAAGGAGGCGGCGCAGGAGGAAATGAACTCCATGCTGATCGAGATTGCTTTTGCGAAAGAAAAACTGAACAGGGCAAGAGAGGCGCACCTCGCGGCGGAAAAGTTTTTTGTGCAGGCGATGGACTTTGGCAACAACGAGAGAATATGCGAACAGATCGAGAAACAGCTGGGGTTGAGAGAGTGAGAGGGGAGCGCTCGGACGGGGCTTTGGGCAGGGAATAGCAATGCTCAGGCTAGGCTTTGGGCGGGGAATAGCGAATAAGCGTTGTCACTCGGACTAGGTTAATGGACAACCCAACCCCTCCCTTCGTTACGTGCAGCGATAAGGTGAGTGCAGATATAAGCGTAACGTTACGCAACACTCCACTCGGTACTCCCCAGCTATACCCCATAAAATTCGTTCCATGTGCTGTGCATTTCTACACTGTGTCACGTTGTCACTCATTTCTATGGGGACCCCAAATCGCTCAGACCGACGTTGCGTTATGCGCACAAACTCCTTATTAACGTTACGGCGCGGCAGGGTGGGGAGGGGCTGCGCTCGCTCACTGCGTTGCGGCATGCAGACAAGTCTGCAATTATGCCACTTGTTCGGGCGGAAAAGAACAGAAGCCCCGCCCTCACTGCGTACGTTGACGAAACCGCTTGCTCCGCATTATCGCTCGGACTAGGCAGAGGGATAGTAAGAGGACGGCTCGGACAGAGGGTGCGTGAATTGTGGGGGCAGAGTTGGCATCGTATTTTCATTTGGGGACGGGGCAAAAATGAAACTTTGACAGCGATATGATGATAACTTGTTTTTGTGCAAGTTTCATTTCAAGCAGAGTTCCCCCGTCCCCGAACGAAAATATACGGGCGGGATACGTGGTATAGCAAGGTTTGGGCAGGGGGATTCTTCGACTACGCTCAGAATGACAGCAAATATGAGTAAGGCCCAGACAAGGGGATTCTTCGACTGCGCTCAGAATGACAG
>CANQMD010000121.1 GCA_947624885.1 uncultured Clostridia bacterium | reverse complement strand
CACGGGCAGAACTCTTCATCCCGACAATATGGCGGCAGGCCCCGCGTCTTACGGCATGACCGACACGATGGGCAGGATGCACTCCGACGCACAATTTGCGGGCAGTTCTTCAGTCCCCGCGCACGTCGAAATGATGGGACTCATCGGCATGGGCAACAATCCTATGGTTGGTGCATCAGTTGCTTGCGCTGTGGCAGTGCAAGAAGCACTTGCAAAGTAAAAAATACTACTGTTTAGTAGCGTTATAGCAATTACAAAACGGCTCCCGATTTTGGGAGCCGTTTACAATTTAACCAAAATGTATAGAAAATGCATAAAATGTTTACCAAATGTTTACCGCATTTTAGATGATGGTCGTCGTGGGTATGTGTTTTAACCCGATGGTTTGTGCATAAAATCGCGGTTTTTGAGGGCTGAAAAATGCCTATTTTTTTTATTGTTTTCAGATCGATGCTGCATGAATGTTGATATAATATTTTACATATCGTGGCATTTGCGTTATAATGGCAATGTTTCAAAAAATAGCAATGTTTCAAGAGGTCAATATGGACAGACAACAATTTGTTCGCGCCATGGCGGAGGGCGCATACATCAAAGCGGGAAGCGACGCACATCTTCATATGCACGCGATGTCCCAGCGGGCATTGCAATACACGTCGCAGATAAACGGCGCATATCATGAGCCTGCCGAACTTCGCGCGCTGTTTTTTGAACTTATAGACAAGCCTGTGGACGACACGTTTGGGCTTTTCCCGCCATTTTCGACGGATTACGGATTGAACATATCGATAGGGAAGCGCGTGTTTATCAACGAGGGCTGTTGTTTTCAGGATCAAGGAGGGATAGAGATAGGAGATGATTGCTTGATTGGGCAGCAAGTCGTCATTGCGACTCTCAATCACGATCTTGATACCTCAAAGCGCGGAAATATGCGTTCCGCGCCCGTAAAGATAGGCAACAAGGTCTGGATCGGCGCGCATGCGACGATATTGCCGGGTGTGACGATCGGGGACGGCGCGGTGATCGCGGCGGGCGCAGTGGTCACAAAGGACGTACCCGCAAACAGCGTTGCGGCGGGAGTGCCCGCAAAGGTGATAAAAACGATTTGAAAGTTATGCAAAACCCGATGATGTTCGGGAGATTTTGCGACGGCGCGATCGATGTGGGCGACACTGGGTCAAGTTTTAAACTTGCGGAAGCCTACAAAATGGACAGTTCCGTTTGAGAAAGGCATTTTTTTGGTTGATAATATTTTTAATGCCTGTTATAATATTGTTCAATACGATAGCAAATTCGGAGTTTTTTATGGCAAAACAAAACATTATTGATGAACTCAGAGAGCGAGGGCTTGTCAAGCAGGTCGTGTTTGAAGAGGATCTCAAAAAGTTGTTGGACAGCGGCCCGCAGTCCTTCTATATCGGGTTTGATCCCACTGCGGACAGCCTGCACGTAGGGCATTTTATGCAAATGATCGTTGCAAAGCGCCTGCAGGACGCGGGACATCGCCCCATAATTTTGATTGGCGGCGGCACCGCTATGGTGGGCGATCCGAGCGGCAGGACGGATATGCGCTCTATGATGACAAAGGAAACGATCGCGCACAACGTGGAGTGCTTCAAAAAGCAGATGGCGCGATTCATTCGCTTTGACGGCGAAAACGCGGCGATACTCGTCAACAATGCGGATTGGCTGCTCAACCTAAATTACGTCGACTTTTTGAGAGAGGTCGGCGCAAGTTTTTCCGTAAACAGGATGTTGACGGCGGAGTGCTACAAGCAGCGAATGGAGAAGGGGCTGACCTTCCTAGAATTCAACTACATGCTTATGCAGTCCTACGATTTCCTTGTGCTCAACCGCAAGTACGGGTGCGTGCTGCAGTGCGGAGGGGACGACCAATGGTCAAATATGCTTGCGGGCGCTGATCTGATACGCCGCAAGGAGAGCAAGGACGCTTTTGCGATCACGTTTGCTCTGCTCACCACAAGCGAGGGCATAAAGATGGGCAAGACCGCAAAGGGCGCGGTGTGGCTCGATCCTCAAAAGACATCGCCGTACGACTTCTTTCAATATTGGCGCAATATTGCGGACGCGGACGTTGAAAAGGTGTTCAGGTTTTTGACATTTCTGCCTCTTGACGAGATCGCGGAACTCACCAAGTACAACGACGAGCGTATGAATAGGGCAAAAGAAAGGCTTGCGTATGAACTAACCGCCCTGGTGCACGGAAAGGAGGAGGCGGAAAACGCGCTCAACAAGGCGAAAGCGGCTTTTTCGGGCGACGCTGACAATATGCCTTCCGCAACGATACCGGCGGGCATGACCCAGATCGCCGAAGTGCTTGTGCAAGTCGCAAAAGTCCCTTCAAAGGGCGAGGCAAAACGGCTGATACAGGGTGGAGGAATATCCGTGGACGGAGTCAAGATATCCGACATCATGGCGACTCTGACACCGGAGCAGCTGGCAAACGGCTTTGTGTTGCAAAAGGGCAAAAAGAATTTTTATAAGGTCACGGTGCAATGATCCTATCGGCAAAGTATGGGCGGAGTTTTCTGCCCATATTGCTTTTTTGCAAATTATGGGCGATGTTGCTTGAGCGGCTGCGGGAGCAATGATTTTATGCGGGCGGCGCGGCATAAACGGGTCGCCCGGAAAGATGTGAGAATATGGACGGATATCGCTATATCGACGGGGAATATGAGGTGAGGCAGGAGATCAAACGCTCCGTTTTTATCGCCACCGTCAAGGGCGAGTTGGACGCAGCGGGCGCGGAAGAGTTTGTGCGGACGATCCGCAAGCGCTATCCGGACGCGACGCACAATTGCTACGCGTATATCAGCGACGAACTTGGCAACGCGACTCGTTTCAGTGACGACGGCGAGCCGGGCGGCACGGCGGGACAACCCATTCTGGACGCGTTGAAAAAACAGAATTTGCGCAAGAGCGCGATCGTCGTCACGAGATATTTCGGCGGAATAAAGCTGGGCGCGGGCGGTTTGGTCGGAGCATATTCCGGCGCGGCGGCGACGGCGCTTAAGGTCGCGAAAATAAGCGAGAAGCAGAGGTGCGAGAAGGTTGCGATATCCTGCGGATACGCAGATCTTTCCGCCGTTGACAAGTTGGCGAGAGGAGAAAATTGTGCGCTTGACAAGGTCGAATACGGAGATGGAATAGATATGCTTGTCTTTGTAAGATCAGACAAGACGGAAGCGTTTGCCGAGGCTGTGAATGAGGCGACGGCAGGACGCGCCGTATTGACAAAAACAGGAGTTTACGAATTCAAAAAGCTGTGATAAAGTGTGTGTTTTGCAAATATAAGCGCAAAATATGACGAGCGAACTTTTCATTGGGGAGGACGGCAAAATGGCAAAAAAACAGAGTGCGCAGGATGAGGACAGAGAGGCGAAAGCGTACGACGCGCTTTTGAAATATCTGACCGCTTCGCCGCGTTCGGAAAAGGAGTGCAGGGAAAAGCTGTACCAAAAGGGATTTCACAAAAACGAGGTCGAATACGCCGTCGATCGCGCAAAAAGGTATCGCTATATCAACGATGAGGAATATGTGCGCGTATATCTGTCGTACTATGGCGGGCGCGTAGGAAAAAAGCTGTTGGCATACAAACTTACTCAGGAAAAGGGGATAGACAGGGAACTCGCTCAAAACATAGTGGACGAACTCATAGACGACGAGAGGGAACTTGAAAAGTGCGGCGAGGAGGCGCGAAAATATGCGGCGCAGAAAAAGATCGCGGACAGAAGCGGTGCGTCAAAAGTCTACGCGCACTTGGTGAGAAAGGGCTACGACAGCGGCGTGATAAGCAAGATAATGGCGACTGTGTTTGATGTCGTCGAGGATTGAAGCGCCTCTCATTTGAGCGCGGCGCAACGGGGCGGTCGCGCCAAAATCGATGTGGAAAAAGGTTTTACGCGCATATTTTTGCGCGATTTTTTTGAAATGCGGCAAATTTTTGCGATTTTAGCGTGAGAAATATTGAAATTGCTATTGAAAGTTGAGAAAATTACTGTTAAAATGTACTTAATATTTGTCTGCGCGTCCGCGCAGGCGCAGGGGAGAACTTTATGAGAGAAGAAAAAGACAACTTGACTCAGACGGCTTCGCCTGAGAATCCCGCGATCGCGTCATCCGACGGCGCTGTTGCGGTCGCGCCGAAGAGGACCTTTTTGCACAAGATTTTCGGCTCCACACCCGGCGACGGCGAGATGCAACCCAAAGAGGGCCTGAGTTTTTCGATTTGCGGTTTTGGTCAAAACCTGATCTGCACCATCGTCGGCTCGTACCTCACGGTGTTCATGACGGACGCAATTGATTTCAGCGCC
>CANQMD010000120.1 GCA_947624885.1 uncultured Clostridia bacterium | reverse complement strand
CTTATATCTGAGCCCCAACAACTCCTCGATGTTGTACTCCTTGCTGGCAAACTCGCCGCCGTCCAGGATCGCGGTTATCACTTCGTCCTGCGACTGAAGTCCCAGCATAAACAGCTGGAAGTCCATCAATCTGTTGTTTTCGTCCACCACGATCACCACTTGATTTTCCTTTACGGGCCACTTTGACCTTGAAGTCACAAGTTCATACTGTCCCTTCAGCATCTCCGTATTGCTTGACATCTCACTCCATGCGGATCCTATCATGCTCGCCATATATCCCAAAGCGTCCGTCAAAGTCAATTTGTTGCCCATAATATCGATTTCTAGGCTTCCCAAACTGGGGAATGCGTTCACCACTCCCTCAAACACCGTGTTCATCGTTTCGGTGTACGGATTGCTCTTCATATAGCGCTGATCGTTGTTCTTGTCCGCGACATAGCAGTTGAAACTCGTGCCGTAGTTGTATTTTACCGCCGCCATCTTGTTGTCGAAGTTTGCGTCCACATATTTTTTGAAGCTGTACAGATCGTTTGTGGACGAAGATAGCATGGATCCAAGTTCGCTGACAATGTTGCCCAGCACCTCTTGCACCTTGATCGTATCGTCCTGCACGTGCTTGTCGTCGGACTGCGTGGAACTCATCATCTTGCTGAGGATTTCCGTCACGCTCATGCTGTTTTGATTCACCGAAATAGGATAGCTTGAAAGCGCGCTCTCCTCAAGTCCGTTGATATACGCCTTCGCGCCGGTTGAAAGCGCCAGCACCAATATGATCCCTATGATGCCTATGCTGCCCGCAATGGATGTCAACAGCGTCCTGCCCCTCTTTGATATGAGATTGTTCCAACTCAGCGATATTGCGGTGCTGAATTTCATCGCCGCTTTGTCCGCCTTGCGTATCTTGCGCAACTTTTCGGCAAGTTTGGATGTCTTTTTCTTTTTGGGAGCCTCACCTGTAGGCGATGTCAAAGCGCTCGCGTCGTCCAACGCCGCCTGCTCGTCCTTATGATCCTCTCGATTGTCCTCGGTGACGGGGATACCCTCATCCGTTTCCGCGGGATTTTCGGTTACTTTCTCCGCAAATTGAGCTGGCTGCGTTCCATCCTCCGCCAAAGGTTTTTCAACGATGTCCTCGCTTTGCACCGCGCTCAAAGCCTCCGCCGCGCTGTCATACGGCATATCGTCGCCCTCTATCTCACCGTCCCGCAAGTGCACGATTCGTGTGCTGTACTTTTCGGCAAGATCGGGATTGTGCGTCACCATAATGACAAGTCTGTCCTTGGCGACTTCCTTCAGCAGATCCATGACCTGCACGCCCGATTCCGTGTCCAACGCGCCCGTGGGCTCGTCCGCCAGGATGATCTCCGGGTTGTTGACAAGCGCTCTTGCAATTGCGACTCTCTGCATCTGTCCGCCGCTTAGCTGATTGGGGCGCTTGTTCGCCTGCGATTCCAGCCCGACTTTTTTCAACGCTTCAAGCGCGCGCTGTCTGCGCTCGTCCCTGCCCACGCCCGCGATAGTCAGCGAAAGCGCGACGTTTTTCAGGATGTTCATGTGCGGGATGAGGTTGTATGACTGAAAAACAAAACCTATGCGGCGATTGCGATACGTATCCCAGTCCACGTCGTCGTACTTTGTGGTGGACACGCCGTCTATCTGTATGTCGCCCGACGTGTAGTGGTCCAGCCCGCCTATGATGTTGAGCAATGTCGTTTTGCCGCATCCGCTTGGTCCGAGTATCGACACAAATTCATTCCTTCTGAACTCTATGGTTACGTGCTTGAGCGCAAGGACGCTTTCTTCATCGACCTTATACTCCTTGACGATATCTACCAACTTTAACATCTATTCATTCCTCATAAAATCATAATTTTTTGAGCGTTCGCTCTCATCAAAAGCGCACGGCGTGCCCTACAAATTTAAAATGTTTTTCCGTGCCTCTTGATAATATTGCAATTATTATACTCTCAAAATCGCCGTCGGTCAAGCAATAATACCCCATTAAATGCCCGAAATCGCCAAAAAACTCCTCAAATGCCGCTTTTATGGAAAAAATCGACGTATTTTCACGTATTTTGACAGACTTATCGCGCTTTTCACGCTTAAACAAATTTTAACATTAAGTCGCACGCGATATTCCCCGTCGTCCCACCCTATTTCAGCAAAAGATAAATTTAAAAAACACCTTTCGTGCCCTAAATATCTTTCAAAGAGAGCAAAACAACAAAAAAACACGTTTTGTGTTTTAAAGGTCGTTTTCTCATTTAATTCGCCTTGGCGCAACGATCTTTGCCCCCTCCGCTTATGTTGATCGCCTGTCGGGACATCCTTTTGCGCATGTTTACTCACCTTGCAACAGCAACTTTTTTACGTCCGCGTTCCCTGCGCCACAAAAACTTTCTTGCCGCCGCAATATTTCTCACAAAAGTTGACACTTGTTCAAAATCGGCGTAATATGGAAACAACAAATCGCGTTAGGTATTATTATGGTATCGTTGAGAGGGCGCATTGCCATCGCATTTGCGCGAAAGCATTTCAATCTCAATCCCGAAGTCACCGAGGATATGGTCGCAAAGTGCAGACTGCTTGAGCGGAACAACAGCGACGAAACATCTCCCGGTTACGACATACAAAAGCGTCGTCTTGACGACGGCACTCGCTATGAAATTGCCACAAAGCAAGGCAAAACGCCGGGCGGCAAATTGGTGCTCTATCTGCATGGAGGCGCATATATCGCCGGGCTGATCGGCACCTATCGTCGCATGGCGGACAAGCTGAGCGCCGCCGCAGATCCCTCCGGGTTTGCGGACGTGATATATCTTGACTACGACTGTGCGCCGGAGCACGTCTACCCCACGCAACTCAATCAAGCGCTTGCGCTTTGGGATCACGTCACGGGCGAACTTGGCTACAGCGAGGACGACATCATTGTCGGAGGCGACTCCGCGGGCGGAAACCTCACTCTTTCGCTTATGCTCAAACTTCGCGACGCGGGCAGAAAATTGCCCAAAGCCGCGTTCTGTCTGTCCCCGTGGGCGGATATGACCGCAAGCGGCGAAAGCTATGCAGCCAACTATGCCAAAGATCCTCTGTTCGGTCTTAAGGGCGGCAAGATAGACGAATCCAAGCGCAAGGAACTCATAGGCTGCAACATCTACAGCTTTGTAGGCTCCGCCGATCGCTCCGACCCCTACGTATCACCCGTCTTTGCAAGCTATGAGGGCTTTCCCAAGATGTTTTTCAGCGTCGGCAGTCACGAAATGTTGCTCAGCGACACCCTGACCATCGTCGACAAACTCAAAGCGCTTGGCAACGACCCTGTCCTCGACATCGGCGAAGGCATGTTCCACGTCTACCCCATCTATTACAAACTTTTCCCGGAAGCCAACCGCACCTTTGCCCGTCTGCTGCAATTCATCTCAGCCAATATGTCAAAATGATATGACATAAAACCTGTCATCTAATCGGTTAAAATGCAAAAACATCATCTCTCATTTGGTTTTGAGAGATGATGCTTTTTTTGCGGCAATTTTTGCATTTCAACCCTCTATAAGTTTGCCGTTCAGCCCTCTACAAGCGACAAAAGATAGCGATTGCTGTCGTTCGTGTCAATATAAAACATGCACCCCAGCGATTTATCAAGATAGATCACCTCTTTCACGCTCTCGATTTCCGTCGCCACATATTCGCCGATCGAAACAAGCAATTCTTCCATAATTTTGCACCTCCTTTTTTATATATGATAACTCAGTAATATTAAAATTGTCAATAAATATTTCAGCATCACTGACATAATCTAACTACAAAATAATTGATATTTGGGTGAATTATGTCGAATTTGAGCGAAAGACTGAAATCACTGCTTTCAGAAAATGGAACAAGCGCGTCCGCGTTGGCAAAAAGATTGGGCGTCGCTCCCGCGACATTGCGCAATTGGATAAATTTCGACTGCGATCCAAAGATGGCGCATCTGGTGCTTGTGGCGGACTATTTTGACTGTTCTCTCGAATACCTTGTCGGGCGCAGCAACGATTATTCCAAATCGGGATTCAAGCCCATTCCGCCATTTGCGACGCAACTCAAAAAAGTCATTGCCGACAGCGGCAAAACGATCTATGCCGCTTGTCAACACACATCTTTCAAATATCAATGCTTTGCGGATTGGTTTCACGGGCAGCTTCCCCGCCTATCCTCTATGATCAAACTTGCAGACTTCTTTGAAGTCACGCTGGATCAATTGGTAGGCAGAGAGTGAAAAACAATTTAAAAAATTTTGCAAATCGCAACAATTTTGTATGAATAGCGCTGACAAAGCTATTCGCCAAATGATACGGTCGTAAACCGCGATATTTGTTCAAAGACAAGGAAAAGCCCTTTGATGAGCCGCCTAATGTACTTTGTGTACATGACCCG
>CANQMD010000119.1 GCA_947624885.1 uncultured Clostridia bacterium | reverse complement strand
AAACCGTCGAACAGCCTCAAAATATAGGCGCGGTGGGCGCTGCGGCGTGCGTCGGAGTCGGGCTTGGCATCATCCCCTCCTTTGACGAACTCAAAAAATACATCCCCGTGGCAAAGTGCTTCGAGCCCAACTTCGAACTCAAGGAAAAAGTTTACGACAAAGGTTTTGCGGTGTTCAAAAAGCTGTACAAACGCAACAAAAAAGCGTTTGCAATGCTGAACAAAAAATAATTTGCGTGTGCTAAACGGACTTTGTTTCGTTTTATGTCCTACTCCTTTAAAAAAAGCTGTGAATCTTTCACAGCTTTTTTTATGCACTATCGTCTTTTTGCGCCAAGCGAGCGCACAAGCGGATATCGATCGCAGTTCACTCCGCGTCGTCGTCTTTTTCGTCTATCTCGTCGCCGCCTTTGTTTTCGTCGATCTCGCCGCTGTTGTCGCTGTTTTCCACAGCGCTGTCGGAGGGCTCGTCTTGATCATCTTCGGGCTGGAGCGGATCAGTCGTTGCTTCGCCCTGCTTTTTCGCCTTTTTTGCCTCTTTCTTTTGCAGGCGCTTTTGCTTTGCCGCCTCGCGTTTCGCGGCGAGTTTGGGCAGTTTGCCCTTGCGCACCAGCACCTCGATCACGATCACAATTGCGATAGCGACCGCCACGACGCAAGCTATGACTATCAAGGCGATATAAAGGGGTTGCAGTTTGCCTTTCACGATGTCTGCGTTGATATAGTAGTTGATGTAGCCGTCCACAGAATCCAGCCCCATGCTTTGCCTTTCAAGGATGGAGTAATCATCAAGGCGATAATCGCTTGAGATTATGTCCATGATCTCGTCCTCATTCCACAGATAGTTGAATTTGTCAAGCGTGATCCCGCTGCCCATGCCGGCGTCGCGAGCATAGTCGGCGACATAGGATTTTGCATAGCCGTTGTCCCACACCTCAAAATCGCAAATATATCTGAGGTACGCTTTGATCTCCTGATTGCCCTCTTTCATATCCTTTTGAGGCAGGCGATACCATTCCTCAAGCAATGCCTTGTCCGCCTTTGGATCGACGGCAAAATGCACCTTGTACACGCCGTTTTCGTGCGTGATGGTTGCCCCGTCAGCAATTATATCCGCAACAAATTTCATGTTGTAGATCTCGTTTGGCGCGTCAAGCACGTTTGCCTTGTCCTTGTATTGATCGAGGTCGTACTTGCTTGCCTGCTGAATGAGTTTGTATGACGAGTACGGAAAGCGCACAATGTCGCAATCCGCCTCTACCTGTGAAGTTTTGATTATGTTGAAGTAATATGCGTCCGGATCGCTTGCGAGGTGATAGTTGACTTTCACCATCGTAGTCATTTCCGCCATAATAAAGGACAGTTCGTTCTCCAGCATCTCGGCGACAAACTCGTTGTACCAATTCTGTCCGTTGCGCAAGGTGAATCCGCGCATATTGACAATGCCCACGGGAGGGGTATCCGATTCAAACGTGTAGTCCTCGGATATCCCGCCAAACGGAAGAATGCCCATAAGAGTGCTCTGCACCATGAGGGACAAGTTGTCCTCAATACGGCTTGAGTTTGCGACGTTGTAGAGCGCGATCACCGCATTTTTTTTGGCGGTTTCGTCCGCGCCCTGCGCCAAGCCCGCCTCTATGACGGCGAGGTCCTGCTCGGATATCCTGTTTTGAAGCGACGGTTTTGTGCCCGTTGGCATCTCGAATTCGTCAGGATACTTCGTGTTGCAAGCGGCAAGCCCCACAAGCGCAAAACTCATCAGGGCAAGCACAAGCGCCGCGCACACGATCCTTTTGCCAATTGTTTTCATAAATTCCCCTCGGTTGGCATTATGCCAATAAATTATATAAATATATTTTACAATATTTGCATTGTCACGTCAAGAGCGGATTTTTTGCTCGCCGAAAACGCGCGTACAAGCGCAGACATACGATCGACAACATAACAAAAAGCGCGTGCCAAAGCGCGCGCAACTTCAAAGTTTTTCGATAAAGATCGGGATGGGAGGATCGTTGCTCCAGTTGTAAAAAGACGCGAGCACCACTTGGTATTTTTGATCGTCCAAGGTCCTCAGATATGGCAACAGCGCGTCCCTCTCCTCATACCCGCTGTCACCGCCATAATATACCGAAACGCACATTAAACCACCCTTTTTGAGCAGTTTAAGTCCTTTTTGTATCGCTTCGCGGGTACTTTCAAAGTGCGTATACACCTTGTGATCTCCCCTTGGAAGATAGCCAAGATTGAAGAGGATGCAGCTGACGCTTCCCTCCTCAAAATACGCGTCCATATTCGCGTGGGAGTCGAGGATCAACCTTGCCTCCAAATTTCGTGACAAAAGCAACTCGCGGGTGGAATCTATCGCCTCCTGTTGGATGTCAAACGCAGTCACGCAGCCATTCCCCGCAAGTTCGCACAAAAACGCCGCGTCATAGCCGCGCCCCGCGGTCGCGTCGATACATATATCCCCCGCCTTAACGCGGGTTCTCACAACTTCATGAACAAGCGTCAATGCATTCATGCAAACATTGTATCACTTTTTTATCCGCAAATCAAGCGCACGCATTGCGGAGGGCGGATTCCGCAAACCACAAAGCGTTTGTTCGGAATTTGCATATACGTGCCTACCTATCTTGTTCGCGCATTCAGGCGCATAGTTTTGTTAATTTATATAATATTATATGTAAATTATAAAGAAATCTTAAGATTGGCTTAAGAATTGAGCGCCAAAATTAAGATGCTCTTTATTGACTGTATTTTGGCACTTATAATATAATATCTAACGGTAAAATGTCAAAATTCGCTAATTTTGTTCATTGATAAACGCGACATTCTGCCAACCTCATCACGATCTGCATGATTTGCCAAAAGGCATAGAAGGTGGAGTAATGACAAATTCATCAAGAAAAAGATTTCATCTGATTTTTATTGCGATAGCGTTGACATTGGCGCTTGCGTCGATTTTTGTCGCATGCGGCAAAGACGTTCAAAAGCCGACGGGCATCGAAGTCACCTATCACCTCAACGACGGCACCGATGAAGTGCACGTCGAAACGGACGTTCCTCTTATGGAGGTGCTGACAAAGTACACGCCGGACCCGCGAGAGGGCTACAATTTCAAATCGTGGTCAACCGACGAGAATGGCGCAAACACTTTCCATCCCAGCACTTTCAAGGAGTCAAAGGTGGATTTGTACGCCGTTTGGGAAAAGAAAACTTTCAACGTGACGTTCAGAATAAACGAAACCAACCAGGACTATATCATCCAAATAGCATACGACGAGCCGTCGCCGCTCCCCACTGCGGAACAGCTTGGCGACAAACTTCCCGCGGGCTATTCCCTGATAGGCTGGATGGACGAAAACGGCAATTTGATGGACGAGGATTCCCCCTCCGCAAGTTACAGGCATATCAAAGCCGACGTGACATTCACGGCGAAACTCGTTCTCAATGAAGTCACAGTTAAATTTTTTGTAGACGGCGTCGAGCACGACTCCAAAACGGGCAAGATCGGTCAGCCGATCATCTCCGAGGACGATCCGCTCAAAGCGCTACCATACAAGGGCGGATTCACATTTACGGGCTGGTTTGACGACGGCGGCAACCAACTCATGCTGCCCGGCAGCTTCACTCAGAACATACGTTATGACGCAAAATACGTCCTCACCGCGCCCGACGCGCCGGATTACGATTACGACGACGTTCAAACTTTGACATACGGTGAGGCTTTTGACCTTCCTCTTGACCCCCTGCCCGGTTTTGCAGGCGTGACGTATCAATATATGTACAGCGTCAACGACGGACAATTTGAAGCCGCAACCCACTCGATACACATCGACAAGCCGACGACAGGATCTTACGAATTCACTGTCAAGATCGTCGCAAGCGCGGACGGATATGAATCCGTTTCATCCGACGAAGCGACGATCCACGTCACCGTGTCAAAAGCCACCTTAACATTGACCATCGCCCCCTTGCAGATCTATTATGGCGACGAGTTGCCTTTTGCGTCCGCGCTCAACATAAGCTACGACGGTTTTAAGTTTGACGAAACCGACCAAGTGATCGACAAAGACAACGTAAAAATCAAAAGCAACGACTATTTTGTTGGCGGCATCCCCGGTGAATACGAATTTTACATCGAAGGGCTTGAGGCGGACAACTACACGTTCAAGTGCGCCGACAGCGACAAACTTGCGTCCACATTAAACGTGCTAGCAAAGCCGCTCAATATCTCTCTCAACAGGAATATGGAATGCGAATACGGCACAAGCGAGGAGTACACTTTTGAGCCTCCTACCACCATGTTTGATGTTGCGGGTCTTTTGCCGTCGCACACCGCAAGCATAGTTTTCACGCTCAAAAACGCCATTCCCGCGCAGTACGCCGTTGGCGACGAACATCTGTCCTACGCGCTGACCATCATGGAC
>CANQMD010000118.1 GCA_947624885.1 uncultured Clostridia bacterium | reverse complement strand
GCGGCGTGCGAGGGCGCGTTGCTTGTCGTGGACGCAACGCAAGGCGTGGAGGCGCAAACGCTGTCCAATGTGTATCTCGCGCTTGAAAACAATCTTGAGATACTTCCCGTGATCAACAAGATAGACCTCGCGTCCGCCGACGTGGAGTCCGTGAAGTTGGAGATCGAGGACATCATCGGGCTTGACACGGACGGCTGTCCGCTCGTATCCGCCAAAGAGGGCATTGGAATCGACGACCTGATCGCGCAGATCATCGACAAACTTCCCGCGCCGGGCGGGGAGGACGACGCGCCTCTCAAAGCGCTGATCTTCGACAGTTTTTATGACAACTACCGCGGCGCAATATCCATGGTGCGCGTCATGGACGGCAAAGTCAGAGTCGGCGACAAAATCAAAATGATGTCAAGCGGCAAAACGTTCGACGTGGTCGAAGTCGGCTATTTTTCGCCCGATATGCACCCTGCCAATCAACTTACGTCAGGTGAAGTCGGCTACATTGCGGCGAGCGTCAAAAACGTGAGCGACACCGCCGTCGGCGACACGATCACGGGCGCGGACAATCCCGCCGAACAGCCACTTCCGGGTTACAAAAAGGCGACTCCCATGGTATATACGGGCGTTTTTCCCGCGGACGGAGCAAAGTACGACGATCTGAAGGAAGCGCTTTTGAAGTTGCAACTCAACGACGCGTCCCTCAGTTTCGAGCCCGAAGTGTCCACCGCGTTGGGTTTTGGTTTCCGTTGCGGTTTTTTGGGGCTTTTGCATATGGAGATCATCGAGGAGCGCCTTGAAAGGGAGTTCGACCTTGATCTGATCACCACCGCGCCCAGCGTCAGCTATATCGTCACAAAAACCAACGGCGACAAACTCACCATAGACAACCCGACGGCGCTGCCTCCCATGACCGAGGTCGCCTATATAGAGGAGCCCGTCGTCAAAGCGACGTTGTACACTCCGCCCGATTACGTCGGCCCCATTATGGAGTTGTGTCAGGGCAAGCGCGGCATATTTGTGGATATGTCCTACATCGATCCCGCCCGCGTGCAGATCATCTACAGAATGCCGCTCAACGAGATCATCTATGACTTTTTCGACAGTCTTAAATCGCGCACGCGCGGGTATGCGTCATTGGATTACGAGATGGACGGATACATGAAGAGCGACCTCGTGAGGCTGGATATGATGATCAACGGCGAACTTTGCGACGCGCTCAGCATAATCGTACACAAGGACAACGCCTATTCAAGAGGCAGGGGCATTGCGGAAAAACTTAAAGAAGTTATACCGCGGCAGCTGTTTGAGATCCCAATTCAAGCCACGATCGGCGGCAAGATCATCGCTCGCGAAACCGTCAAAGCCTACCGTAAAGACGTGCTCGCAAAGTGTTACGGCGGCGACATCACCCGCAAAAAGAAGCTGTTGGAAAAGCAAAAAGAGGGCAAAAAGCGCATGCGCAAAGTCGGCTCGGTCGAGGTGCCAAGCGAGGCGTTTATCTCCATACTCAAAATCGACACCTGACGGATTTTGTATCGGCGTACAGCGCCAAATGCCACAAACATAAACTATCGGAGGAAATATGGACGAAAAAGATTTTGAAACAACCGCGACCCCGCGCGATTTGCAATTTGACGACATCCCCGTTTTGGAGGACGCAGACATTCCCGTTTGCGAAGATCCGCGCGATAGCGCGCCCGCCGTATGCACCCTTGCAAACTACGATCGCAGCCAATTTGACATTCAGGGCACGACGCTTGTCCGATATCTTGGCAAATCCAAGCAAGTGGTCATTCCATATGGCGTGACTTGCGTTGGAAGCAAAGCGTTTTGGACAGTAGAAGAAACCTCTGAAAGTTTGGTAGCGACCGTCGAAGAAAACTACAGCGTGACGGGTCATAAAAAGTTGGAATACCCAAATTGCGCCGCCGAAACAATATATATTCCTTCAACCGTGACAAAAATTGAAGACCACGCGTTTAGCGGGTGTTCAAAATTGAAGTCAATTGAGATCCCCGCAAGCGTGGAAAGTATAGGTGGTGAAGTTTTTGTCGGGTGCGAAAGTTTGACTTCGATCATTGTTGACGAAGCGAATCCGCATTACAGATCCGACGGCAATTGCGTGATCCAAAAGCGTGGCAAGCGTCTGCTCGCGGGGTGCAACAATTCCGTGATTCCGGGATATGTGACCGAAATATGCGATCACGCGTTCAAAAATTGCGAAAATTTGCAACACGTCGTCATACCTTCAAGCGTAAAGGTCATTTGCGACAAGGCGTTCAGGGGGTGCGAATCGCTCGCGTCAATTGTCATTCCGAACAGCGTGCAAAGCATAGGCGTCGGCGCGTTTGAATATTGCCAATCGCTCGCTTCGGTGTCTATCCCAAACAGCGTCACAAACATAGGCGTAGGCGCGTTCAGTCATTGTCTTGCGCTCACTTCGTTGTTTATCTCCAACGCCGTCGCAAAGATAGAAGATGAGGCGTTTGAATATTGCGAATCGCTCACGTCCATATCCATCCCCGAAAGCGTGACAAGCATAGGCAAAAAAGCGTTTGAATCCTGCAAGTCGCTAGCGTCAATTGTCATTCCCGACAGCGTGCAAAGCATAGGCGACTATGCGTTTGAATATTGCCAAGCGCTGTCATCACTGACCATCGGATCGGCAGTCAAGTCGATCGGCGTAGGCGCGTTCAAATATTGCAAATCGTTGAAGGATGTTTCCGTGCCAAACGGCGTGACAAGTATAGGCGAATGCGCGTTTGGCTATTGTGATTCGCTTGATTCATTTGCAATTCCCGACGGAGTTACAAATTTAGGCGGCAATCCGTTCATCGGTTGCAAAAAGCTGTTGTCGATCACCGTTGACGACGGCAATCCGAACTATATATCCGACGGCAATTGCGTCATAGAAAAGCATACGAAGCTGTTGATTGCGGGCTGCAACGGCAGCGTGATCCCCAATTGCGTCAAAGCTATAGGCAAACGTGCCTTCGATCGTTGCGGCGATCTTGCAAGCGTAAATATCCCCGACGGAGTCGAAAGCATAGGCGACAGTGCGTTTTACGAGTGCACATCGTTGACATCTCTTTTGATTCCGTCAAGTGTGAAAATCATAGGCGAGATGGCGTTCACTTGGTGTGGATTCTCATCTATCGACATCCCCGAAGGAGTGCAACAGTTGGGTGCATGCGCATTCGCAGGTTGCAAAGATGTCAGATCTGTATCCATTCCAAGCAGCTTGACGTTCATACAGGGCAATCCGTTCATGAATTGTCCTTGCTTGAAGTCTATAACGGTTAAACAGGACAATCCCAAGTACAGATCCGAAGGCAATTGCCTCATCGACAGATGCTCTCTTACTCTGATCGCAGGTTGCGAAACCAGCGTGATTCCCAATGATGTGAAAGTTATAGGGAATGCCGCTTTTTATAAGGCTATATTTATAAGTTCGATCAGCATTCCCGACGGCGTTGAAAAAATAGGGGATTATGCTTTTTTCAACAGCAATATTCGCACTTTGGATATTCCCGACAGCGTGACCTCGATCGGAGAATACGCATTTTATGGTTGCGAATTGCTGACTTCCGTCAAGATAGGTAGCGGACTTGAAGTGATTCCCGACGACGCTTTTTACGGTTGCAATGCGCTCAGCGATCTGTACATTCCCACAAGCGTAAAGACGATATACTGTAGCGCTTTTACCGATTGCGTCGCGCTGTCCAACGTAACGCTCCCTTGGAAGTTTGCGCAGTTTGCCAAAAGGTTGTTTGTAGACAATGCAGAAGATTTGTGGGACGAAGACTACGATCGCCCAAAGATCAACTTCAGTTTTTTGAGTTGACCTTTATAGGTTAAAAAGCATATGGAACTTTACGTACATCTGCCGTTTTGCAAGGCAAAATGCCAATATTGCGATTTCAACTCCTACGCCGCGTGCGACAAAGCGACGGTGTACTCCTATCTTGCCGCGCTATGCCGTGAGATCAACATGGCGGGCAAGCTGTACGGCGGGGCGAAAATTGATACGGCGTACATTGGAGGCGGCACTCCAAGCATGCTTGAAGCCGGACAGATTTCAAGCGTATGCAGGGTGCTTGCCGACAACTTCGATCTGAGCGGAGTTGAGGAATTTTCAATCGAAGCAAATCCCGAAAGCATAACCGAGGACAAACTCGCCGCTTACAGAAATGCGGGCATAAACCGTATCAGCATAGGCGTCCAAAGCCTTGACGACCGCAATCTGCGCTCGGTGGGCAGGTTGCACGACAGGGCAGTCGCGCTTGAAAAACTTGCGCTTGCGGGGCGCTACTTTGACAATGTGTCCGCAGACTTGATCATTGGATTGCCCTATGACAACGCGCGATCCGTCGAGAGCGAGATCGTTCAACTTGCGCTGTACGTCAAGCATATGTCCGTCTATCAACTCACGCTTGAGGAGGGCACTC
>CANQMD010000117.1 GCA_947624885.1 uncultured Clostridia bacterium | reverse complement strand
TATTATCACACAAACGTAATAGAGGGACTCGAACGGGCGGAAAAGGCGACAATCCGGTGAATTGTCGCCCCGCCCCGCTCAAAATTGCTCAGCGCTCGACGGCTTTTTGAGGAAAGCGTTAAGGGCGCACCGCAACTTTGAAGTTACTCCGCGACATTACCCCAAAAAATCACGTTGTAATTTTTCGGGGACCCCATTCTTGCTTGGACACACTTTGGTGATTATAAATTTTAGGCAAGAAGAAGTGCAAGACGCTCGTCATGGCTTGGCGATTTTTGTGCTTGGGGGCGCGGGCTGTCGCCCGCTTTTTTGTGGCGAGGAACTTGCGCCGTGCCTCTGTAAGGGGGATGTTTCGACTACGCTCAACATGACACGAGAAAATGGGGACGCTTGGACATGGGGATTCTTCGACAGGCTCAGAATGACAGGGGGGAAACGAGGGACAATCCCCTCAGTCCGCTTGAAATTGCTCAGGGCTTTGCCTAATTTCGACAGCAATTCGGCACAAAAGCCCACCGCAATTTCTGCGCCTCTCCGCGCACGAAAATCGCTGGTCGCAGATTCCTCGCATGAAAGAAATATAAGAAGCGTTGCAAGACGCTCGTCATGGCTCGGCGATTTTCGTGCTTGGGGGTGCGGGCTGATGCCCGCTTTTTTGTGGCGGACAGCGCCCCTTACTAAGGGGCGCCTCAATTGGAAAAGCGGTTTTACTCTGTATAAGGGCTTCTTCGACTGCGCTCAGAATGACACAAAAAATGAGAAACGCCCGGACAGAGGTGTTGTTTATTGATGTTGAGATAGGGTCATTTGTCCTTGCAATATAGCCAGCTGTTGAGGATGGGGGCGATATTGAAGTTGTGGGAAGAGAAAGCGGAGGTGAGGGAGGATATTGTGGCGATGGAAAATTTGTTGGAGGAATAGAAGTCGCGAAGGGAGGATAAAAAGGTCGCTTCACCGACGAGAGAATAGATGTGGCGGAACATAAGCGCGCCCTTTTGGTAGACGACGGCGGTGTACTCCCCTTCCGACAGATATGACGAGAGGGGGCGCTGCATGGTGGCGTTGAAGCCGACGGGGGACATGACGGAAAGATAATCGCCGTAAGAAGAGGATATTTTGGAAAATTCTCGGTCAAAACGCGCCCGCTCGCCCGTCAATTTGTAGTAATAACAGGTGCAAAATTCACTCAAGCCCTCGTCGAGCCACGCGGAGTTGATCTGGTCGTTTCCGACAGCGCCATACCACCACTGGTGCGCCGTTTCATGCACGACTATATCTTGATAGGCGGTTGAGGAGGCGGGGGATATCGTGGCGAAAGCGCCGTATTCCATTCCGCCCGCGCCGTCAAGAGGACATTCCGCAAGAGCGTAGGTTGGGTAGGAATAATCCCCGAAAGTTTGACTGAAAACGGAGATCGCGCTCGCCGCATAGGAAAGAGTTGCGGAAGGGGATGGGTCGTCGGTGTAAAAATAGGAAACATCCACATCCTTTGTGGAGAGTCGCACCGTTTGAGAGAGTGTTGAAAAATTGCCGATCGCCATGCCAAAGTCGCGGATGTTTTCCGCGGAGATCTCGTAAGTTTTCAGAGTTTCTCCGTCGCTTTCAAAAACCTCGCCCTCAACAATAGAGCCGGACGCGGCGACGGTCAAAGAGGAGTCTACGGTCGCTGTCACATAAAAATCCGAACAGGCGCTGACAAACGGGTCGCCGATGTCGCAATAGGGGGTCTTGTTCCAGCCGTCGTCATAGACCGCGAGCACGGGATAAAAACAACAGAGTGACGCGCAAGAGTCGTTGTAACCAAGCCGCGTTGATGATCTAGGCAGCGTCACGGTGTAGTCAAAATCGACGGAGATCAACTCGCCCTTTTGGTTGCAGGGCAGCCTCAAGATCGTGCTGTCGTCGCCAAAAATTTCAAATTGAACGGGGGTGCGATTCAGCTTTATTGAGGAAAATTCTATTTTGCCGCCTTCGAAGGCGTTGGCGTAGATCCTGAATATGAGATCGTCGGAGGATAGATCCAATGGCGTTTGAAAAAGCGTTTGCTGCCGCGCGGACAGGGTGTGCGTTGAAGGAAAATAGTGTAAATTGATGTCGTAGATGGGGAAAGTCGCATCAAAGGACGGCGCGGAGGAATTGCAGGCGGAAAGCGCAAACAGCAATACAAAAGCGGCGAGCGCGACGAGAATGAGGGATAAAAAATTTTTTGTTTTCAAAAACGACATAATTTTTTGCATTTTGGCAGAAGGCGGGAGTATCCTGAAGATTACGCCCGATAAAGTGGCGGAACATAAGCGACGTTCCGACGAGCAAGCCCGGCGATTTGCGGACGGGAGCGTCATTGCCGCTGTTTCACGCTTGAAAGAGTGAGTTCCACAAGTTTGCCGTGGGCGCGGGCAAGTTCCACAATGGGCCCGGTGATCTCTATGCCTTTTGGCGCAAGCAACTCCCCGGAATAGGTCCGCAGATCCGCGCCGAGAGTGCGGCCAAGCAGAAACTCGTAGTCGCAGATCACGCGCGTGGGAGTGTGGGGATCGCGCTCGTCAAAAGAGGGGCTGTCGCCGCCGTCGAGCACGACGTTGAACGCGCCTTGCGAAAACAGAGGCCCAGCCGAGCCGAGAGATACGGCGGGAAGAGGCTCCTCGCTGCCGTCGGGAGGCGCGGGAAGCGGGGACAAGATTTGTACGGGATAATCCTGCTTGGGGCGAGGAATGCGCGGAGGGGGAGATGTTTTTGCGGGTTTGAGCAAAATCACGTCGCCGACGCACGCGATCGAGGACGGAACAACGTCGCCGCAGGTCAGGGTGAGTTTTGTGAGTTTGCCGGAGCGGGCGAATTGCGCGTCCAAAACGTTGCCTTTGTAGACTCCGCCCAGAGTGTAGACCGCCATGCCCAGCAAGTCGTGGCAATACGCGGAGGGGTCGACCTCCGTTGAGGGGATCAACGCGATTAGGTCGCTCAAAACGATTGCGTCCTTTACGTTTGCTTCGGGCGCGGGCAGGAGAAGATCTTTGCCGTCTGCGGAGATATAAAAATATGCAAAAATTTTGGCGATTTTGTCAAAATATACATTTTTTACGTAGCCTATCAACTTTGCGCCGTCCTTGAGCAGGACGGGCATATCGGTGCACTTTGAAAGTTTGCTCATGACTTCCTCCGATAGAGCATACGGCGGACGGGAGCAAAGTATGACTCGTAAGCGCTCAAAAACGAGGGTTTAGCCGCTCAAAAAGAAGCGATGAGGGCGCAAAATGTCTGTTTTTGTAACATAGGGCATAATCGCGGGCAAGCAAAAATAGATTGTAGGGCGCACTGAAAAAAGGACTTTTCCACCAACTTATCCACAATTGAGGGCAAAATTGTGGATAACTTTGTGGATAATACTGCATTTTTATACTGCGGTGAATAAGTTGCAGAATGAAACGTTATGCATAAATTTGACGCAAAAAAATTTTTTATGAAGTGGGGCGCGGCGATGATCGCGGCGGTCGCGGTGGCGATAGCCATGGGCGCTCCGCTGGTGGCGGCGGCGATCCTGGACGCGCAGGACGCTCCCGTTGTGGTCGTGGACGCGGGGCACGGCGGCGCGGACGCGGGCGTTGTGGGCGTGCGTACGGGGATCAAAGAGAGTCAGATCAATCTGAATGTGGCAAAACTGCTGGGCGAATACCTCATCGCGGGCGGCATCAAGGTTGTCTACACGCGCACGGGTGACTATATGAACTCGCACGCAAAGGTCAAGGACAACAAAAAACGCGCGGATATGTTTTTCAGAGGGGACGTGATCAACGAGGCGAAACCCGACGCGGTGATAAGCATACATATGAATTTTTACTCGTCGCCCGCAAGGCGTGGGGCGCAGGCCTTTTTTGACAAGCATAGCGAGGAGGGGGAAAGGCTTGCGGCGATCGTGCAGGAGTTGCTCAACCGCGACGTGAATTGCGACCTTGGCGGAAGAGAATACGCCGCGCTCAGCGCGGAAAAATACCTGCTGGAGTGCAGCCCATATCCCGCCGTCATTGCAGAGTGCGGATTTTTGAGCAATCCCCTCGACGAGGCGGCGCTGATAGACCCCGACTTTCAGGCGCGATTGGCGTATACTTTGTTCCAAGCCACAGTTATATTTTTGCAAAAAACCGCGCTATTTGGCGAATAACTGCGTCAGCGCCCTCTCGCTTCACGACACATACGGAAAAGTATGCTCGTGTTCAGCGAGGGGGCGTTCTTGTTCTTCATCCAAATATCGCGGTTTTTATATACGGCACTAGGACAGGACAGAGGACGTGTATAAGAAGGCTCGGACGGAGGTTGTACTAATTGCGGTGACAGGGTTGATACCGTATTTTCATTTGGGGACGGGGCAAAAAATAAAATGAATTTTCATTTCAAGCGGTGTTCCCCCGTCCCCGAACGAAAATATATTGGCGGGATACGTGGTATAGGGGCGGCTCGGACAGGGGGATGTTTCGACTGCGCTCAACATG
>CANQMD010000116.1 GCA_947624885.1 uncultured Clostridia bacterium | reverse complement strand
TCCCGTTTCATCCGCAAGCTGCTGAAAAACGGGCATAGTGTTGTAGTCCTTGACGGAGTCCTCTTTGACTGTCAAAACGGTGAACTGATGCGATGATGAGTTTGACCCGGAAGCGACGATCGCATATCCTATGACTCCGGCCAACCACACTGCGGCGACCAAAATTCCAACAATTACTTTTTTCATAATAATCCCCGCCTCTTACTTGAACGACCCTACCAACACGCCTTGTCCAAAGTGCTTTTCTATCAAAGGATAAATGACAAGTATTGGCACTGTGGCGACGATGATAGACGTAAATTTGATTTGTGTGGCAAGCCTCATTTGCTCCAATACGACTTCGCCCTCGCCGCTTGCCGTGGCGTCTAGAAGTCCGTTCAAAACCGTTTGCAACGGATAGAATTGACTGTCGATGTTGAAGATATATGCGTCGATATAGTTGTTCCAGTGTCCGACGGCGTAGAATAGCACCATGACGCTTATTATGGATTTTGCGATAGGCAGGATCAAGTCAAAGAATATCCTTATCTCGCCCGCTCCGTCGATCGCCGCCGCCTCGAGGACCTCCTCGGGGACGTTGGATTGGAAGAAGGATTTGCACATAAACACGTTGTACACGCTCACGCCGCCGCCGATGATGAGGATCAACGGGTTTTGATACAGTCCGAGCGCTCTGCACACTATGACGTAAGGCACAAGTCCGCCGCCAAAGAACATCGTGATGATGAGCATTGCCATGATGAGTTTTCTGAAAGGCAGATAGCTTCTTGAAAGCGCCCAGCCCGCGGGAATGGTCAACGCCACGTTAAACACGGTGCCGAGAGCCGTATATGCGAGCGTATTAAAATAGCTGCGCCATATGTCGTCCCTCTGAAACAGGTTAGCGTATCCCGAAAAAGTGACCTTGATAGGATACAGCCACACGTCGCCCGTCATAACCGAGTCCGCGTTGGATATGGAGGCAATGATGATGTAGTACAGAGGATATATGACTATGACCGCCAACAAGAAGAGGATAAATCCGCATATTGCATAATACACGTAATCCGTCTTGCTGTCTTTGATCTTGTTTTGCTTTTTGAGGATCGTTAGTTGTTGCTTATCCATGCTCTGCCTCCTTACCACATACTGTTGTTAGTCAGTTTCTTCGACGTAAAGTTGGCTATCACGAGGAGCACGACGTTTATCACCGAGTTGAACAAGCCTGCCGCCGTGCCCACGCCGTACTGTCCGCCGATCAAGCCGAACGTGTATACGTACGTTGACAAGATCTCACTCGTTTCGAGGTTGCCGCTTGTCTGCATCAACAGCACCTTTTCATAGCCGCAGTTCATCAAGTTGCCGACCGAAAGTATCATCAACATAACTATCGTAGGAAGGATAGCCGGCAAGTCCACGCTGAATATTCTTCTGAATCTCGAAGCGCCGTCTATCTTTGCCGCCTCGTGCAAAGCGGGGTCAACGCCGCTGAGCGCCGCAAGATATATGATCGCCGACCAACCGAAATCCTGCCAGTTGCCCGAGAAAATAAACAGAGGTCTGAACGCCTCGGGCGACAAAAACAATTTCAGACCGTTTACGTCCCCTCCCATCTTTATGCTGAGTTGATCGAGCAATCCGTCTGAGCCGAAGATCAGCTTCAACATACCGACCAAAACCACAAGCGATATGAAGTGCGGCGCATAGTAGAGGATCTGCAAACCTTTCTTGACCTTTTTAGACCGCAAAGAGTTGAGCAAAAGCGCCACAACGATCGGCAGCGGGAAGCCCACAATAAAGCCCAAAATGCACAGTAGGAACGTGTTTTTGAAGTAGTCCCAGAAGTTTGGATTTGAAAAGAATATCCTGAAGTTTTCAAACCCCACCCATACCGTCTGACTGCCTATGATCTGATCGCCGGGCATATAGTCCTGAAATGCCACGAGTATGCCGTACATCGGCACATAGCAGAAGATAAGGACGTATATGAACGCGGGCAGGATGAATATCAAGATCCACCCCTTGCGTTTGAAGTTATCCTTCCATCTTTCCCATTTGGTTTGCTTTGTTTTGTCCACAGGCTCAGAGCCGTCAAGCGCCTCATACGCCTGCTCCACGAGGTCCTCATACTCCTGCTGGTCCTGCGCTACACTCGGCGCAAAACCCTCAAACGGCTCAAGCTCCCGATCCGCGGGTGCGTCGTTCGCCTGCAGGTCCTGCGCTTCATTCTCGAGCGTCCCAGCGGCGAGAACTTCAGATGCGTCGGATATGGCTTGCTTTTCCATTATCTCTCCCTCCATAAAAGAGTGTTGCTTTGCGGGATATACCCTGTCGATTGCTTGCTACTATTTGTCCGACTTGTGATCTGCGGACTTTTTCTTACGCTTTGATATAGCCGTTATGGCGATATAACCTATTATCACCGAGCCGAATATCGCGATGTCGATATAGAAGAACAGGTGCGTGGCTTTGACGACGGGCTCCGCGATGGTTTCAACGGCTTGCGAGATGTTGATGGTGACCTCCGGCCTGCCCAGGTTTGTGTACAGCTTTACTATGTGCTTGCCCATTGACAGCAAAGCGATCTTTTCTGCCGCAATGACCACGGTATCCCTCGCCTCGGACTGCGTAAATTCGGTTTCCACGCCGTCTATCGTCAGCTTGTTCACCGTTGCTTGCCCTGCGATCTCGATCACCACGTCGTCGTTTTTATAGTATTTGTCGATTGCGGGCGACGCCGCCGCCTCGGCAAAATCGGGCGTGACGTCAAATTCAAAATCCGTAAATTCCGTCACCACTCTGAATCTGTAATTTTCGCCTGCGCCAAGCGTCTTCAAATAGCTGTCCGAAAGCGCCACCGCGCCCGCCGCTTCAACGTACTCACCATCCCGGAGTTTGTAGTTGTTGTCGGTGAGGTTGTACACGCTCTTCACCTTATAGCCGTTCACAAATATGCCGCCATCGCGATCCGTACTTGCAAATTTGATCTTGTTGATGTCAAACTCGCCTTTAAACACATTCAGTCCGAGTTTTCCGCCGTGATATTCGGGCAGCTTGCACACGAGTTTCGCGATCGTATCGTTGTTGACAAATATCTTCGCTATGCCATCGCCCACGACGAGCGTCAGCTTGATCTTTTTGCCATCCTCTATGCGGCAATTCACCGTCTTGATATCTCCAAGTCCTGGCGCCCACAGCTTGACTTTGTCAAGTTTAGCGTCGGCTGTCGCCACATAATATGCGGTTAGATTATCGCTTACGCCAAACACAAGTCCCGCCGCCTGAGCGTTCTCGTTCCCGGGAGTGAACTCCGCCGAATATATGAAGTTCTCGCCGCTCGCGTCTGAAAATCTGAACGCGTCGCCGCCGGACTCGGAGAGGAACAGCCCGCTGTCGCCGCAATACGAGAATCCCCCGACGTTATATTTGAAATCGATGTCGCTTTCAAAGCGATCGTTGTAGATGAAAATCTCAATATCCTCAGATCCGCCGCCTTCGTAAGTTGCGGTCACCTTGGCATAATCGGCGGTCTGATCGGTCTTATCGCTTTTCAAAAGCGTGATATACGCAATGCTTCCCGCTTGCGCAAGTTTGATCTTCCCCTCGCCATCTACAATTGAATAATGCACTTTGTTTTCGTCAAAGCCGTCAAAGAAGGTGGCGGTCACGGGATATGTATTGCCCACAGTGCCGTCGATCTTTTTTGTGGAAAGTATCAAGTCTTTGTCCTCTGCGCACTCAAAAATGCTTTCAAGCGCGTATACATTCGCCTTCACGCCAATATCGCCGTCCGCAAACAGGCGCATGCCGTTCGATATCGCCGACGGAAACACCGCTGAAAAGAAACTCGCCTTTCCTTCGTCCGCAAACACGCTTACAAACGCTCTGTCCAGCAGCACTCTCAGCGACAGCTTGCCGTCTTTCAGCGCAACATGCTTGCTGTATGGCGCCGTATACAGCGCCGTATCCTTTGCAAGCAGCGAACTTTGCGACCTGTCGAGGGTGAGCGTTTCATCCTTGACGTTGTAGGTGAGTTTTATGTTTTCCACCGCCGAAGTCCTCAACCACAACTCGGCATAGGTGGCTTGACTGTTTGCAAAGTCAAGTTCGATATCCAGATCGCCCACGTCCGCCTTAACGTCCGCAAGCGCGTTTTCTCCCTTTTTGAGCGGAGCGGAATACGTCTTGAGAGGCTCTTCTTTCCGCAACTGCTCATACCCTTCGATGGGTTTGCGGGTCAGCTGATATCCCTCGCCGTCCTTGACAAGCCCAAGTTCCGTCACAATCGTCATTCCGCCGTTGTATGTCTTTCTTATGCTCTCATACAGCCCGCAGGTCTTCCAGCTTGCGGACCAACTCACGGCGTAAACTTTTCCGTCTGGAGCGTTGTTGAATGTCTGCAACGCGTAGCTGTCAATGCCCTCGCTCACCCTTCTTACGGGCTCGTCCGAAACAAACAAGCCGTTTTCGTCGAGGTCGCCCACGACGTAATATTCCGCGGGATAGTATGCGCTCTCCCTCGTCGTGCGGTTGTAGATGTGGCTGTTGTCCTTGTCCTCGGGAGACATGA
>CANQMD010000115.1 GCA_947624885.1 uncultured Clostridia bacterium | reverse complement strand
TCGCAATTCTGCATTTACCGTGAAGTAGTTCTTCGAGGTCAGAAATGCTCATGGCTCGCTATTTTTTGTGCTTGGGGATGCGGGCTGTCGCCCGCTTTTTTGTGGCGGACAGCTCCCCTTTATAATCACCCAAAAAAATCAGGTTGTAATTTTTTGGGGCTCCTAATGGAGCCTCGAGCGGAGAAAGCCTCGAGCGGAGAATTTGCGAGGCAAAAGTTCGGGATTTTTATTTTGCAAATTTCAAAATTTTCATATTGAAATATCATATGATGTATGATATTATATATTAAGTAGCAAAATAGACGGTCGGGAGTTTCGTGCGCGCACGGGCACGGCGGTCTTAAATAAGGAGAGAATTATGAGTCAATCAAAACAGTACCAAAAGGTCAAGCTGTATCGCACGCTCAAAGTCGTGTTTTATTTTCTTGGCCTTCCGCTGTTTATTTTTGCTGTGTTCTGCACGGCAATCAAGTTCATGGGGGAAGATCCGTTTGTAGGCACCGCCGGCGGGACGCTGCAATTGGGCTTTTTTATTGGCTATGAGCGGTTTATCACGTCGCCCGCGCTGTTTGGCATATGGTGCGCGGTAGGCGTGTGGGCGCTGATATCCATCTGCCATATCATTTTGTCCAAGACGGTCAAGAGCCGCCGCGCCAGGATGTTTGCGTTGCTTGCGATCATACTTGTGATCATGTTGGGCGGCACATTGGTGATGGACGCGGTTTTTGACGCGAAGATCGACAAGATGATCGCGGACGCGCCCGCGGGGGTGACGATCCAGGACTACAAATCGCAGCTGTCCTATTACACGCACGTCAGCTATGCCCGCAAGGTGAAGGACCTCACCAACTCGCTCAAAACGCAGGTGCAGTTGCTTGAAAAGGTATACAACGTCGAGTGGCAGGGCGTAGACAAAGTGGGCGTATCCGGCAACATCGCCAACAAGCCCGTCGACTACTATCACATCATATCCGACCCGGACGAAAACGGCGTGTGCACACAGGGCGTAGACATCAAGTTTGTGCCCAAGGAGGAGGGCGGAGGTTACGAGATCGCGCTTGACGAAAACGGCGACCCGATCCCGGACAACGACATTTCGCTTGAAGTGGAAGGCAACCAACTTGTCAGGATCAAGCCCAATTCCAAAGGCGAACTTGAGATCAAGGGCAAAATATATTCGCATTATTTCTATGTGACCCGCACCGCCATGAACGGCGAAACCATCTACGTTTGGTACCTTAAGGATCTGTTGCCCACCTCATGCGAGTGGGACGCTGCCAAGGGCGTGGTCAAGCACAAGTATGTTGACGGCGACTACGGCGAAGGGCTTTACAACCAAAACGGGCTGATGTCCGACGGTTGGATATTCAGTTTTGACAACGTTCTCAACATTTTGGAAGATTATTACGAGGCGCAGGAGGAACTCGCCAAATTGGAGGCGGAGTTTGGCAACGCCGCGGCGTATCAAGGCGCGTTGCAGGCGGTCAAAGAGAGCGCTCTCGACATTATGGAAAGTTATTATGACGGAGCGATCCCGCTTCCGTCCACCGTCACCGAAACAGGCGAGGGCGAGTACGTCGACCCGTGGGTGGCGGAGCATTATAAGCAAGACGCGTACTACACCGAGCGTTTTTCTCTCACCCGTGGCGAACTTGAAAATCTGCTTGCGCAAGTAGGCGCGTTGCTTGGCGACAATCATCTGTTCGACTGGATCTTCGGCTCCGGCAAACTCGAAAATTTGCTTGGCGGCATAGGCGGCCTGATCGGCGGCAGTCTTGGCGACACGCTTGGGCCTTTGCTTGCAAACCTTGCCAAGGGCATCTCGCTGAAGAGTTTCTTTGTGGACGCCGAAACGGGCGAAGTTCCGGAAGCCAGTCTTAAAACTCTCAATACAGTGTTCGATTGGGTCAAAAAACTCACAGGCAAGTCCGACGATTACGTCCTCAACGACATCTACATCGTGCTTGCGTACAAAAATATGGATCAAGCCGACGCGATCGTCCAAAAGGATCACCTCTATCTTGCGGTCTACGCAGACAACGGCGAGGGCGGGATAAACGCCACTCCCGAAGGTTTGCTTTTGGACATCGACTTTGACGACGGGCTTCTGGACGGCGGCGAAGAGGACGAGTACAACTTCGACCTCGACAGGCTGAGCGCGTTCCTCAACAGAGCGCTCAACACCGTGCTCACCGAGTTGTTGAAGATCGACCTCAGCGATGAAGGCAACATCGTCAACACCATACTTGGGCTTGTGCTCAAGGACATTGACGTGAACGGACTGACCTACAAGGGGCTGGTCATCAGCGGCATCGAGATCCCGCTCATCAACCCCGAAGGGCAGATCGACATCGACATCAACGACATTCTCGCAAATGTTGTCAGGACGCTTTACGCGTATCAATCCCCCCTCATCAAGCCGGTGTGGGAGTTCTACGAGGAGGCTTTCCCGGACGCGGAGAGCGAACTTGGTCGCGCCGCGCACTATCTCAAACAGTACGAAAAGGCTATGTTTGAGGCCACGGTATGCGGCAACATCATGGGCTCCACGCTCATAGGCGACTCGCTTGGCGGCGGCACCTATGCTTCGTCGTTCGGACTTGGCGATCTTGCAAGCGTAAGGCAACTCAAGACGGATCTGTCCTATCAGCGCGTCTATTTCCCGCTGTATGGATTCCGCGACATGCTGCTCGCGTTTTCGGGCATAGTGTTGCTGTTCTATTTCCTCAGCTTTGTCGCCGCGCAAAAGGAGGAACTGTATGCGCAGGGCAAACTGCTGGGCAAAGTGACCAAGGAGGATCTTGAAAAGGAGATGATGCAAGCGCCTTCGTCCCCCGATCCTTCGACGGTGGTATTTGAGGAGATCCCGTCGCCGGAGGGAGATATCTCTCCCGCGGACGCGCCTCCGCTCAACGACAGCGATTTTGAGGATCTGTCCGTCATTGACCTCACGGACGAGGTCGATGAGGAGGCCCCTCCGTTGCCTGTCGACCCAAATAACGATGAGGAGGTGAAGTGATATGAGCGACGAGATCAGAAACGATGATATATTGATTTTGGAAGACTTCGGACAAGACGCACCTCAGCCCATTTCACAGCCTGCGATCCCCGAACAGCCCGCCGAGCCTCAAGGCTCCGACAAAAAGGGCAAAAAGGGCAAGGACAAAAAGCCCGAAAAGCAGCCCAAGCCCGAAAAACAACCCAAACAGGAAAAACAACCCAAGCCGGAAAAACAACCTAAGCCCGAAAAGCCCTCAAAGGCGGACAAACGCGCAAAACAAGCCGCTCCCGCCGATCCTCAGGGCGCGGCGCTTCCCATGCCCGACGGCGAAAAGCAAAACGGCAAGGGAAAGAAAAACCGCAAGGGCGGCACGATCAACGTTGACGAAAACGGCAATCCCATCGGCATAGCGTTCCCCGTGACAAAAAGCATGAAGCGCGATCATCGCAAAACGTCCGTGCTTTACACGGCGATCGCCTTCCTGTTGCACGTGCTGGCGATCGTTCCGCTTGTGGCGATCCCGATCTTCCTTGCGTTGAAGAGTTTCGGCATGTTGCCATCCTACGGCTTCTGGCACTTCATAGGTTTGATTTTGCTTGCGGTATTCGGCATCATTTACGCGATAGTCGCGCTGACCGTCACGCGCAAAAATTCCAAGAGCAGCGTGCTGTCGCAAACTGCGAAGATCGCCATCACTTACGTCTGTCTGACATCTGTGTTCGGTCTGATCTTGACCTACATTGTCCCGGACGTGATCGCCAACGCAACGTCGTCCACGCTTTTTGCGGAGGACATCTACTACAACGGCTCCGAGCAGGTCGAGGAAAACGCCGCGCTTGAAAGGCAGTTCATCATGTACAACGTGCTCAACGGCAACATGAACGCATATCAGCAAGGCGGAGTTGCCGAAAACGGCGATTTCTCATACGCCACGCTCGAGGCGCACGACATTCTCACAAACGGCGGCGTGCTCAACTACACCAACCCCGAGATCGCAAATTCCGTCGACGGCTACAAGGCGTACGGCAGCATCGCCGCGCTTGACGAGTTGATCGCGGCAATGGCGAGCGACGACCCGTACAAAAAGGAATTGTACGATTTTGTGTACAACACCTACGTTCTCAGCGACTATGATTACGCGCTGACTATGAACGAGGCGAATATAGTCGGCCGCCGCGCCCTCGCGCTTGCGATCGTGGACTATGTTTACAAGTATGCGGACTACGAGCAGTTGATCGCGGACGGCTTCAAAAACGCCAGACTCAAACAACTGTTCCAAACCAACTACGACAATTTCAACCAGGACGGCTATCAAAGTTTTGACGACGCAATGCTCCTGTACGCGCAGCTTGACCAGCGCATGACGATCCCCGTCGTGTTGCGCCTCATCCTCAACGGAGGATGGTCCTATACTCAGCCGAGTTATGATGAAACGGGCAAGGTGTTTTACACCGACGAGGGCAACTTCCTCTACGAGCATTATGAGCCAAACACGGTGCAGGCCTATCGCGCCGCAAACCCGGGCGCAGACGACAGCGTTTTGTTCCCCTACGAGGACACGCTTTTGCA
>CANQMD010000114.1 GCA_947624885.1 uncultured Clostridia bacterium | reverse complement strand
CCGCGTCATCGCCTCTCACTTTTTGTGCGGATGTGGTGATCGTTGGTGTATAGTGCGCCGCAACGCAGCCCTCTATACGTCCGCCGCCCATATATCCGACAATGCCGCCGGTATATTGATTGGTGCCGCTGCTTGTCCCCACATAGTTGCCGACGACCACGACTTTGTTGATTTGATTCGCGCCGTTTGCCGACAGATATCCGACTATGCCGCCGACGTATGTGTGTCCATAGATCGTCGCAGCGCCGGAGGACTGTCCCGAATATGACGTATTTACGTAAATGTAAAGATTGTTTTGCAAGGTGAACGATTCGCTTGTGGATTGCACATTTTGCAAGTTCACCGTGGCGTTTTCGCCGACGTAGCCCGTGATCCCGCCCACGTATTGCGTAGTGTTCAAGTCGCCTATCACGCCCTCAAAACTGCTTGATCCTGTCGTACGGGCGATGAACATCATCTTGCCCAACGCGGTGTTGTTGTCGATATTGCTGAAGCTGAGCGTATGTCCCGCCGCCTCTTTACCGTCCAAAATGCCGTACTCGACGATCGGCTTGACCAAAGCGGGCAAACCGCCTGTGACCACACTTTCGTCCACCTTGCCGACAGCGCCAAACAGACCGCCTACAAACTCCTTGCCGATCACATCGCTTTGCACCAACAGCGACGACTTGTTGCCAAACACGTACACCATGGGATCCGTGCCGCCGCCCGACAGGTACGTGCCCGCCGAGAACGCCACATATCCCGCGATCCCGCCGACAAACGAATTCGCGCTGAGAGCGTCGTTGAAGCTGACGGTGATCTTCGCCTCAACGCCGATCTCCTCCCCGCCCTCAGTTTCGTTCCAAGCGGGGGCTATGGTAGCGTTGTCGCCTATTATGCCCGCGACGCTGCCGACAAAACTCGCGCCAGCGATATTGCTGCTGTTCGCGCTGCTGAACGGCAATTTGCTTATCGTGTAAGTGCCTCTCACCAGCACGCCCGCGCCCGCGACATATCCAAACAGCCCGCCCGCAGCGAAGGGCGCAACGCCTGTCTGATTGTTGAGTTGCACAACGGCTTGGATATTGTTTGCCGCCGTCGCGCCGTCGATGTTGATCCTTGAATCTGTTGCCGCGACATTTGCGCTTTGCGCCTTATATCCGCTGCCCTCGAACGCGCCGAACACGCCGCCCACAAAGCCCGTGCCGCGCACGACAATATTGACGCTGCCGGAAGCCGAGTCAAACTTATTGATGATCGGATCCACCGCAATGCCGCCGCTGGCTTTTGCGTCCAGCTTGCCGACGAGGCCGCCGACGTAGTTGCCCGTGCCCGCGATGGTGGCGTTGTTTGCCGCGGCAAACCTGAAGTTGACAAAGTTTGACGGCGTATCCACGCCCGCCGCAGGCGTAGCGTTTCCGTCAGCCGCCGCGACGATCCACTCTCCCGCGATACCGCCGACATAGTTGTTGCCGCCCACGACGACGGTTGTGACGGAGCCGCCAAACCCCGACCAATCCAGAGTGCCCATAGTGCTGTTGAACGACGCCGCCGCTGCGGTGAAGTCCTTGTCCGCCACAAACTTTGTGCCGACTATCTTGCCGAACATACCGCCGACGTGGTCATATCCCAGCACGTAGCCGCCCTGTTTGAACAGCATATTGTCGTTGTCGAAGTGGTTGATTTTGCCGCCTTCCATATATCCGACGATACCGCCCGTGAAGTCGTCCCTCACGCTGCCGTCGGAAGGATTTGTGGTGAGTTCCGATCTGTTGTAGTTGTCCACAAACAGACCCACGCTGTTTTTCCCTGCGAAGGTGGTATCTTTTGCATATCCTGCGACCGCGCCCACCCACATGCGGTTGTTGACGTAGATCGAGCCGGTGTTGAGGTTGAGGTTTTTGATAGTCGCGCCGTCCAGATATCCGAACAGCCCGACGTAATTCCCGTCATAGCGGCTGTCTGCGCTGCCGATATACAGTTTGATTTCGCGCGCTCCGCCGTCGAAGGTGCCGCTGAATCGCGATGTTTTATCCTCTGACGGCAGCCCGGGCATACCGCTTGCGGACAGGTCGTCGTGCGTTCCGATAGGCTTAAAGCCGTTGCCGTTGAACTGTTCTGTTCCCACGGTGATGTCGTTCGCATACAGCGCGAGGTCTGTTGTCACCTTAAAGTACGCTCCCGCGTACGTGATATCGTTTGCGGGTCTGCCCGTGATCGTAACGCCCGCCTTTATCTCGCCGTTCACGCTGTCGCCGTGCTTTGATTCGCCGTTGACGATCGCCATCAGCCTCAGCATATGCGCGACGTTGCTTATGATGTACGGATATGATTCGGTGCCCCACTCGTTCACTTTGCCCGCGTCTTGCGCCGCCACAAACCCGCCGAAGTCGTGCTCCATAAATGCGATTTCCGCATATATACTGCCCTGATAGTTGCCTATGCCCTCAAACACCAGCTTGACCGTGGCAACGTCCTCTTTTTCCAATTCCTCCAACACCGCTTCATTGAGCGCGTTATATGACTCCGCCGATGTCTGCAAGTCGACGTTCAGCGTATATTTCAGCGTGAAGTCCGTCCCTATCGCCAGCTTAGTCTCGATTTTGCTTATCGCGTCGCCCCATCTCCAAGCGAGCACGCTGACGAAATAACCTTCCTCGCTGGCAAACAACTTGGCTTTCCTTTCCGAATCGCGCATAAAGTACACCACCGCGGGCTCGCGATTCGCCTCATTTGAGGTTTTGCCGTATTGCGCGTACAGGTCGTACCACTTCGCGTTAATGCCATTCTGGAATGTCTGATTTCCTCTGTTGAATATGCCGAAATTCGGATCTTCCAGATATCCAAACAACACTTTATCGCTGCTTTCGCTGCCGTCGGAGTTTTTGTTGTTGAGGTCCTTGCGATCTATCTGCCACTCAAATATAAACAGAGTATCGGAAACAACAAAATCTTCCTTTGTTGCACCTTCGACTGTGGTTGTGCCATCGTCTTTTTTGTCAGTTGTATATTCGGCAAACACAAAGTTTGTCGTGTCCTTCAAATCTATATGCACCCAGTATCTTCCGCCGGAGGGGTTGTTGCCGTCAATAAGCACATCGGTTGGCAACTGATTTGAATCAATTGCATACTCAAAGTTCTTCTCGTCCCAAGTGTATGTGTAATCACCACTGTCAACGGTAAGGATTTTCGAAATATCGCTCGTAACATTGGCGGCAACATCTGCAAGACCGCCCACCATGACTTTCACCAATCCTTGATGCCCGCAATTATACACGTATACGATATTGCGACCGTCTTTCGTCCCATTGCTCGTATACTGCACTTTGAAACTCAACGTGCGCTTTGTAATCGTCCAAGAGTAATTTGTTTCCGTAAAGCTATAATTATTTGAAACGGCATTTTCCGTATTCAACTTCACATTCACTTTATATGGCGTTGTGTTTGCGTCGATTGCGTTTTTGAATGTATAAGTCGACCCACCAAGGTCATATCCGTCTGTCCAACCTGCTCCGCCGCTTGTTGAAACGGAAATTATCTGCGCGATATTATCGCCGCTTGCAACGCCGTCAAACGCAAGCGAAGCAAGCCCTTGATGTGCGCCGTTGTAAGTGTATGAACTCTTCAACGCGTTTGCCCCGTCCGAAAACGTTTCGTTTTTGACAAGTTCGCGCGGTATCACATTGTAGTACAATTTCAACTCATTAATTATCTCATTGTGATAGGTGTTGTCAGTGCTTGTGCCGAAAACAAAGGTATAGTTTCCGTCCTTATACTGCTCCTTAAGTGCCATACCGAAGAAGTAATCATAAGTTCCTGATGCATTCGGTTCAGTTTTGTCGTAGTTAGTATTTCGAGTGTATGTATATGGATGCTGACCATCGGAGCGCACATACATCGCCTTAAACCAACTGTCGGACTTAAACTCGACCCATGTGCCCAAATTCGATCCGGATCTGAACACAGGTCCTCTCGCGCCAAATTCTCCGCTCCACGCCGCAGTAGTACTACCTTGATTATCTCCGCAAATATGCCAGCCGCCCTCAGGGCTTGTCAACACGCCCCAGTTTGAACTCGCAATGATAGTTTGTAGTCCGTTGAAGTTGTTCGCAGATCCACTGTATGTAAAATTTTTTGCAAATTCCGTGTGCGAACGAGTTGTAACATTCGGGTTGCCATTCACCCAGTTCCACTCCAAATAGATCTTGCGCGGCTGAACGTCGACGGTGTTGAATCTATGCCCAACAACGACGGTGCCGACCAAAATCTGTGATTCTATCTCATAGCTTCCTGCGTTTTGAACGCTGTAAACGTCTGTCGCGCTTGTTCCTCCAACCGGAGTACGTTTATATTTGAAAGCGCCTTTGTAGCGATCGCTGCTTATGTTGTTGCTGGCATAGAGAGGCGTCGGCATTGTAATATTATTGTCTACGGTTGCGGTGTGAGAATTGCCGTCGTACACCATTGAGCCGTTTGTCAACGTGATTTCCGTATTATAAAGTTTGTCAAAGTTGACCCCTATGTCTTTTTGCCCGACATAATATGTGTATGGCGATGACTCAGCGGCAAGATACACAATGTTGACAATATAATCTGCTTTTGTCGGATCGTCTTTATTGGTGCTGTCGCTCCATGAGGCTGTGTCGACCGGGGGATTGTATGCGCCGTCCGCATTTTCCTTTGCCGAAAGAAAATATTTGTTGACCGCAATTGTCGCTTTCACGCGCAAATGCCCGTTG
>CANQMD010000113.1 GCA_947624885.1 uncultured Clostridia bacterium | reverse complement strand
GCACTCCTCTCAAAAAACGTGCGGATGAGGGCAGGGTGTGGCTGCCTTGCGACGACGAAGTCGCTGATTTTCAGCAGATCGCCGTGGATACCTTGGCGCGGCTGGGATTTGACCGCTACGAGGTTTCCAACTTCGCCAAAGAGGGCTATATATGCCAACACAACATGGGCTATTGGACAAGGCAGGAGTATCTCGGCTTTGGCGCAGGCTCGCATTCTATGGTTGAAACCTCAGACGGATCCGCACCTCTTCCGTCGCCGATACGGTTTGCCAACCCAAAGGATCTCAACGCATACATAGGGGGGATCAATTGCGTGGACTCCTACGACAAGATCCCTCGCGTGGACAGCTGCGTTTTGAGCCAAACAGACATTCTAAACGAGCAAATTATGCTTGGACTCCGCACTTTGCAGGGCGTTGACAGCAAACTGTTGGAGGACAGTATCCCAAGCGAATTGCAGCAATTTTTTGTCCGCAATGGCGACAGAATATCTCTCACGTCGCGCGGGATGGAAGTCATGAACGGCATTTTGGTGCGCATTTTGACGCTGTGACCGCCTTTTTGCGATTTTCCTGAATATCTATGCAAATATGATTGCGCTTTCAAATTTTATTTGATATAATTGTCTTACATTATCGGAGGAAGTTATGTCACCGGATTTTTCAGTTTTTGGGGAAACGCCCAGCGCACCCATTGCACTCATTGCCACTCCCGGAGCAGAGGAACTCGCCCAACTCATTGACAAACGTCTGCTTGATCTTTTCAAAGAATCGCATCTCGGCAAAAAATTGAAGAAGAACACTTTCATCCTCAATTCCGACTGTCCGCGTTTCACCAACGGCGACGCAAAAGGCATTGTTCATGAAACCGTCAGAGGCAAGGATCTTTACATCATCTGCGACCCCGGCAATCACGGCGTCACCTACACGATGATGGGCAAGGAGGTCCCACTCACTCCCGACGAGCACTTTGCCAACCTCAAACGTATCATCTGCGCTTGCACAGGCAAGCCGTATCGCATCACGGTGATCATGCCAATGCTCTATGGCGGCCGTCAACATCGTCGCAACGCGAGGGAATCGCTTGATTGCGCAATGATGTTGCAGGAGTTGCACAGCATGGGCGTCAGCGACATCATCACCTTTGACGCGCACGATCCGCGAGTGCAAAACGCCGTGCCTTTTATGGGCTTTGACAACTACTTTGCGCATTATCAGATCCTCAAACAGCTTGTCAAACATTTCCCCGAAGTGCAGCTTGACAAAAATCACATGATGGTCATTTCTCCCGACGAGGGCGCAATGACGCGCAATGTCTATTATGCCTCCGTGCTGGGGCTTGATCTTGGCATGTTCTACAAGCGCCGCGACTATTCCACGATCATCAACGGTCGCAACCCCATCGTCGCGCATGAGTATATCGGCAGCCCCGTCATGGGCATGGACGTGTTTGTTGCGGACGACATGATCGCAACCGGCGACTCCATTCTCAAACTCGCGCGTGAAATCAAGGAAAAGGGCGCACAGCGCGTATTTCTTGCCGCGACGTTCTCGCTGTTCACTGAGGGTGTCGAAAAGTTCAACAGAGCGTACGAGGAAGGCATTTTTGACGCAGTGCTTTCAACAAACCTCACTTACAGGATCCCCGAACTCAGCGAGTGCAAGTGGTTTATTGAAGCTGACATGTCAAAGTACATCTCATACATCATAGCGGCGGCAAACTTCAACGAATCGGTGTCAAATCTGCTTGACCCGTCGCAAAAAATCAGGGATCTTGTCCACAATCATATCAACAAATAGGACAGAGGAGGAACAAAGTGAAACTTACTTGGCTTGGACACTCGTCGTTTTTGCTTGAGGAGAGCACGGGAACTACGATCGTGACCGACCCATACAAGGGCGCAAACGTGGGCTACAACATGCCCAAAGTCAGCGCCGACATCGTGACCGTGTCGCATGCGCACGGCGATCATGACAATATCGGCGGCGTGGACGGCAATCCTACCGTCATAAACCGCGTCGGGGCGTATGAGATCGGCGGGGTGCACATACTTTCGCGTCGCACTTATCACGACGACCAAAAGGGAGCAAAAAGAGGCGAAAACCTCGTGTTCAAATACCGCATGGACGGCGTTGACGTCTGCCATATGGGCGACATAGGCGAGGATTGCAACGCTATGCTTGTGGAGTCGCTCATGCCTGTGAACGTGCTGTTGATCCCCGTCGGCGGCACCTATACGATCGACGCAAAAGAAGCGAAGGAGTACGTCGACAGGATCATGCCCGACATCGTCGTTCCCATGCATTACAAGACCAAGGACTGCGAGATGGACATCGACAAACTCGGCGAATTTCTCGATCTGTTTGACGACGAGTGCGTGGAGTACGTCGACGGCCCCACGGTGGAATTTGACAGAGCCGATTTTGACGGCGAAAGCACCAAGGTACTTGTTCTTGAAAAATTTGAAAACTGAGCGCGAAGCGTCCGCATCTGCGCTCTGACGCAAAATTTCATTTTTCGGCGCAAAACTCAAGTTGCGTCGCTAGACAACAGTTCAAAAAACAGCACTTCAAATTTAGATCGCTCCCGCTCGGACCTTGGCAGGTCTTGAGCGGAACGACAAAATACGACGGAACAAATCATCAATTTTTCGGATTCTGAAACATTTTTTGATTTTCGGCAAAATGCGTCGACCATCATTGGCGCAAACGCAACAAAACATTTGATATAATTTATAATACCGGGCGCGGTCTTATCCCGCGCTGCAAGGAGATTTTGTATAATGCAGAAATTCACAATTGAAGAGCTTGAGCAAAAAAGCATTTTCGAGATGCGCGCTCTCGCCAAAGACGTAGGCGTTCCTGCGCCGACCAAACTCAACAAGGCGGAACTTGTCGACCTTGTTTTCAAGATCACAAACGGCAAAATCGATCCGCCTCAAGCCCCTCGCCGCGGCAGACCCAAAAAGGACGACTCCGCTCCGTTGCCAAAGCGTCCACAAAAACAACAGCGTCCCAAGACGGGCAAACGGCCTGACAATTATGACGATCTCGTCCCCAACTATCATCCTCACGTCTTTGAAAAAGGCGAGAGGCAAGTGGATCTGACCGTGAAAGACGAGTTTGTACCGGGGCCTGTTTTCCGCGAGGAAAAAGAGCCGATCGAGCAAGTCAGGGAAGGCTATCTTGAAATCAATCCCGACGGCTACGGCTTTTTGAGAGTCAAAAACGGTGAGTTCAACGATATGGACGCATATGTGTCCGCCATGAAGATCAGGCAGTTCAACCTGCGCCGCGGCGATTACGTCAAGGCAGTGTGTAAGGTGGTGCAGGAGGGCAGACCCGCCGCAGTCGTTCAGGTCACGTCCATCAACGGCAGTTCCCCTGCGGAAATGGCAAAGCGCCCCAACTTTGATGAGATGATCCCCATCTATCCCGACGAGCGCATTCGGCTTGAGCGCCAAGCCCGCGACTACGCCACCCGCTGCATAGATCTTGTGTCGCCCATCGGCAAGGGGCAGAGGGGAATCATAGTTTCGCCCCCGAAAGCGGGCAAGACGACCCTGCTCAAAATGATCGCAAGTTCCATTGCGGAAAACTATCCCGACATCGAACTCAAGGTCCTGCTCATTGACGAGCGCCCCGAAGAGGTCACCGATATGCAACGTTCCATCAAGGGCGAGGTGATCTACTCCACCTTTGACGAGTTGCCGGAGCATCACACAAAAACGGCAGAGATGCTGCTTGACAGAGCAAAGCGCCTCGTTGAAATGGGCAAAGATGTGGTAATCTTGCTTGACAGCCTGACGCGACTTGCTCGCGCGTACAACCTCACGATTCCGCCTACAGGAAGGACGTTGTCGGGAGGCATAGACCCCGGCGCACTGCACAGCCCCAAGCGCTTTTTCGGCTCGGCAAGAAATATCGAAAACGGCGGATCCCTCACGATCATCGCCACCGCGCTTATCGACACGGGCAGCCGCATGGACGATGTCATTTTTGAGGAATTCAAGGGCACCGGCAACATGGAGATACATCTCGACCGCAACCTCTCCGAAAAGCGCATATTCCCCGCAATAGATCTCGCAAAGAGCGGCACACGCAAGGAGGAATTGTTGCTCACTCCCGCCGAACTTGAGGGCACGTGGACAATCCGCCGCATGCTTTCGGGCGCAAACAACGTGGAGGCAACGTCCAACCTCATCAACATGCTCGTCAAAACCACCTCCAACAAGGAGTTTATCGAGCAGCTTATACTGCAGTTGAAAAAGTATCAAAAAGAGGGCTTTCAAATGCGCGGAGTCAAAACGACAACCTGACTTGACAGGGCAGAGCGAGGCTCCAATCGAAAAGTATGCGAAATATCGACCGCATTCGCGCCCGCGGAAAAAATTTATACAAAATTCCGCAAATTATCGCTTGTCAAATCGCCGCCTTTAAGATATAATCTTTTCGTTGGGTTAAGAGGGCTAACTCTTGTACAGTTGAGAGTAATGGTTTTGTTCTCCATTCTCTCAACTGCATAGCCCCGCAGAAATCGTATACGGAAGCTAAAGATATTTGGAGAAGTCGAGTTTGATGGTACTACGTACCAAACAGCCGACTTCGAAAAGTGAAAATTGGATATAAAAAATTTGGAGAAGTCGTGTTTAATGGTACTACGTACCAAACAGCCGACTTCAAAAAGTGAAACTTATAAAACCTTATTGGAGAAGTCGCCTAGTTTGGTCGAGGGCGCGCGACTGGAAATCGCGTAACCGTCAAAAGCGGTTCAAGAGTTCGAA
>CANQMD010000112.1 GCA_947624885.1 uncultured Clostridia bacterium | reverse complement strand
CGTATGCCTTGAACAGATCTGTGAAATTGTGCTTGACATAAACCAGACTTCTTGAAAAAGCGGTGTACACTCTCTCCTCGGGGTGATAGAGCATGCGAGGCAGCCACCCGCTGAACAGTATCGCTCTGAGCGAACAGAAGACCACGCTGAACACCAGCAATATCGGGACCGCAAACAGCCCGATATGCTGATAAAACACCAGCATGCAGGACACCGTCACAAGCGCAAACGCCGCGTCGATGGGAAAACTTATCGCAAGTCTTGCTGCGGAAAATTTGACGTTCTTTTTGAAATTCATCGCCATATTGCCCGCAAACCCCAGGCGCATATTCGAAGCCATTATGGCATTGATGATGTCCGACAAGCTGTAAAAACACAATCCGCGCAGAAAGCAATACAGCGCGTACACAAAGCCTGCGCCCAAAATAAGCCCTGCCAACGCGCCGGGATTGCCGTTCATCGAATGAAAACTGTTCAAAATTTCGGGCACAATGCTCTTTGCGGCGTAGCGCATGTTTTCGCTGCCTTCCCACACGTTTGACAATATCTGCTTGATAACGTGCAGATGGGCGGAAACGTCCGTCGTGGACGCCATGACCTTCCAGATCGGGATCAATATCGCCGCGCCGACTCCCGCCGCCAAAACCGCGGAGATCAGTATCCACGCGATAAGTTTGAAGACGTACCCAATGTTGGAAAACAGTATCGATACAGAGTTTTTAAATTCCATGTCACACTCCCGCGGCGATCACGACATATATGTCGCCAGCTTGTCCTCAAGTTTTTGCAATTTGTCGAGCGCGGCGGCAAGTTTTTCCTGCTCGCCGTCTATCAACTTTTGAGGAGCCTTCGCCCTGAATCCTTGATTTGCAAGCAGATTTTGCGTCTTTGAAACGATCGCTTGCGTAGAGGCGATCTCCGACTTTATGCGTTCGATCTCCTTCGCCTCGTCGACAAGTTCGCCCAGCGGAACAAACAGTTCGGCAAGCGCGGAAACGACGACGCAATATTTGCCGGGGACCTCGCTCTTGTCGTGCACAAACTTGATGTCGCTGACATACGCCAATTTTTCCATATACGGAGCGACTGACGATATGAATTGCTCGTCTGAGGCAATGACGTACGCGCTTATGCGCTTTCCGGGCGCGACGTTCATCTCGTTGCGCAAATTTCGCACCTTGCCAATAAGTTCCCTCAGCCCTTCAAACTGCGCCTCCTCCTTGCGGTAAACGCGATGTTTGTTGTACGACGGCCACTGTTGGATCATCAGAATGCCCTTGGGATCTATTTTGGAGTAGATCTCCTCCGTGATGAACGGGATGAACGGGTGCAACAGCTTGAGGATTGTCGTGAGCACCTGCACCAACATCGCCGCTTGATGCTCATGCTGTTTGGGGTTGCCGCTGTAAAGCGCGGTCTTGCTTATCTCGATATACCAATCGCAAAACTCGCTCCACACAAAGTCATACAGCTTGCCCGCGGCGAGGCCGATCTCGTACTTGTTCAAATTGACGGTGACCTCTCTGATCACGCCGTTGAGGCGGGTGAGTATCCACTTGTCAGCGCCGGTGAGGCGAGAAGGCATGTCGAGTTTTTCGCCCTCCTTGATGTTCATGATCACAAAGCGGGACGCATTCCACAATTTGTTGACAAAGTTGCGGCAATTTTCTATCTTGCCCTCCGTAAATCTCGTGTCGGAGCCGGGCGCTATGCCCATAGCAAGCGAAAACCTCAACGCGTCTGCGCCGTATTTGTCGATTATTTCCAGAGGATCTATGCCGTTGCCGAGGCTTTTTGACATTTTTCTTCCCTGCGCGTCGCGCACGATGCCATGAATAAGCACGTCCGAAAACGGAATATCATTCATAAACTCTATGCCGCTGAAGATCATTCGCGCGACCCAGAAAAAGATGATATCGTACGCCGTGACAAGCACGCTTGTGGGATAAAAGTAGTTGAGGCTCTTTGTGCGCTTTGGGAAACCCAGCGTGCTCATCGGCCACAGAGCGGAACTGAACCATGTGTCAAGCACATCCTCGTCCTGGCTCATATGCCCGCCGCACTTCGGGCATGCTTCCGGCGCGGTCTTTGCCACGACCATTTCGCCGCAATCGTCGCAATAGTACGCGGGGATGCGATGCCCCCACCAAAGTTGACGGGATATGCACCAGTCCTTGATGTTTTCCATCCAATTGAAATAGACTTTTTCAAAGCGCTTCGGGATGAATTCCGTCCTCTTTGCCTGCACCGCCTTGACAGCGGGCTCGGCAAGCGGCTTCATTTTGACAAACCATTGCTTGGATATGAGCGATTCCACCGTTTCGCCGCAGCGATAGCACGTGCCCACGTTGTGCGCATACGGCTGGATCTTGACCATAAGCCCCAGGTCCGTAAGATCGCGCACTATAGCTTTGCGCGCCGTCAGCCTGTCCATGCCGCAGTATTTGCCTGCGTTTTCGTTCATAAGTCCGTCCTCGCCTATGCACTGAATGACGGGCAGCCCGTGCCTGAGTCCGACCTCGAAGTCGTTGGGATCATGCGCGGGAGTGATCTTGACAGCGCCCGTGCCGAAACCGATCTCGCAATAGTCGTCGCCTATAACGGGGATCGTCCTGTCCGTAAGCGGCAGGCGCACCGTCTTCCCAATAAACCGCGACATCTTCGGGTCCTTTGGGTTGACGGCGACAGCCGTGTCGCCCAGCATGGTTTCGGGACGAGTGGTTGCGATCACGATCGCGTCGTCCTCGCCCACGACAGGATATTTGTAGTACCAAAGGTTGGATTGTTGTTCCTCATACTCCACCTCCGCGTCGCTCAACGCAGTGTGGCACTTCGGGCACCAATTTATGAGGCGATCGCCCCTGTAGATCAAGCCTTTTTTGTAGTATTTTACAAATGCTTCAAGCACTGCATTTGAGCAGTTTTCGTCCATGGTGAACGCCTCGCGGGACCAGTCGCAGGATATGCCCAGCCCTTTCATCTGCTCGACGATCCTGCCGCCGTACTGCTCTTTCCACTCCCAGGCGCGTTGAAGAAAGCCATCTCTGCCCACGTCCTCTTTGGACAGGCCTTCCTCCTTCATCTTTTCGACTATCTTGACCTCCGTTGCGATGGACGCGTGATCGGTGCCGGGGATCCACAGCGCCTCGTAACCGCACATACGCTTAAAACGGATGAGGATGTCCTGGATCGTTTGATTGAGCGCGTGCCCCATGTGCAACTGTCCCGTGATGTTCGGAGGCGGCATAACGATCGTAAACGGCTCCTTGTCGGGGTCGACGTGCGCCTCAAAGCACTTGTTTTTCATCCATTTTTCATACACCCGCTTTTCAAATTTGGGGTCGTAGGTCTTTTCCATATTTTCCATAATGTTTCAACTCCGATATTTCTCAAAAATATACAGTTGCGCTCAACCCGTATAAGTCCCGTCATGCTTTTCCTGCACAATTTTTTGATCCGCCTCTCTCACGGAATCCGCCGTGGCGGCTGCCTGTTCGCCTCTTTCGATGCGTCTGACCTGAATGATGACGTCCTTCAGATAGCCAAACGCCGCGGCGTAACTCATCACTATGCCCCACGCCAGAATGCCCCAATCCGCATAACCGACGTATTGATGGAAAAACGCCAAAATAACGCCGATGGAAATTGTGAACGATGAAACTTTGCCCATCCAATTTGCCTTCATGCTTACGCCCTTTCGCAAGACGTAGATGGCAATGAAAACCTGCACAAGTTCCTTTGCGAATATCGCAATGACAAACCCGTAGTGCACAAACCACGCGCTTGTCACGGTTATGCCGCTTATGACCTGTTGACCGACAAGGTTTTTGCCCAACGGCGTAAGCCCCGTGCACAAGGCGAGGCACAACAGCACCGACACATGCATAAGTTTGTCCGCGACGGGATCGAGCGCCATGCCTACGCCGCTCTGCATCTTGAATCTGCGGGCGATCCAACCGTCAAACAGATCGCTGACGGCGGCAAGCATAAAAACTCCCAGCGCGACGTACAACAAAGTGATGTTGTCCTTGACCCCCGCAAACGCCATGAGAATGACAAACGCGGGTATGCACAAAATGCGAAAATACGTGATGATGTTGGGAATGGTGAACAATTCCTTACTGCTGAGTTGACCGATATTGACTGCCATAACGCTCCTTTTTGCACGCACATACGCGCGCAATCTTAAATATTATAACAAACAATTTGCAATATGTAAACAATAAAACGCCGCGCATTGCACAAATTATTTTTGGCAATAATAAAATGGTCGTGAACAGGCTTGCGCCACAACAAAAAAATATATGAAAAAATGCCTCATAATCATCAACAACGCCGCCGGCAAAAGCAAGCGGATCTCATTTGAAAAAGTGGAAAAATGCCTTGGCAAAGGCTACGATTACACGCGCTTTTCACTGCCCGACGACGGCGAATATCTTCTCGACGGATACGACGCTGTGGCGGTGTGCGGCGGCGACGGCACGCTGGGATCATTGCTGAGCAAAGCGCAAAGCATGCCCATCGAGGTGTTTTACTTCCCCTCCGGCACGCTGAATGACAGAGCAAAGTCAAAGCGCTATGATCACGCAAGATCCGCTTGCCCCGCATGCGCGGACGTTCCTTGCAAAGGCAGACCCGTGGTGCTGGGCTGTTTTGAGCGCACGGACATGAGTTCCCTTCCCCTCACACAGGAGGATCGCGCTCAAACGGAATGCCCTTCTGCTGTCGACGCGCATTTGGCAAATCCTCATGCGACACCTTCTGCGGATGATGCGGGAGAGATATTTTCATACGTGTTTGCG
>CANQMD010000111.1 GCA_947624885.1 uncultured Clostridia bacterium | reverse complement strand
GTGAGGACGGGGGAGAGGTGGTGATCACCTTTGTGGGGACAAGCTGTACGGACGTGGCGTTGATCACGATGAGCAACGCCATGTTGTGCGTGATCCTGTCGCTGCCGTCCTGCATTGCCGCCATCGCGCGTATGCCCGCGGGCGTTGCGACTCCGCCCATGCCCAACATGTTTGCGGACAGATTGACGGATATTTGCGAGTACGCCGACTCGCTTTCGCCCTTGAAAAGCCGCCGTATCACAGGCCGCAACAGCCGAGATAGCTTTGCGTCAAGCCCCGTCGCCTCCATCATCCGAAGTACGCTCAGCCACACCGCGTAGATCGCGAGCAGTTTCAGCGACAACTCGATCGCGCTGCGCACCCCCGCGATCATAGTCGGAAACGCCTCCGCCGGCGACGTGATGAGCATGATCGTCAGCGAGATCAGGACGAGTGTGATGAATAGCGCGTTCATGATTTCAATATATTTGCGCGGCGGGAGAATTATGCGGGGGGAGGACGGGCGTAAAGAGGTGGAAATGCGGACGAGTTTTCTGTTTACAAATAACATTTTAAGATGTATAATACTTGGATAATGACGCGGGCGGAAATATCTGCCCGCGGACGAAAGCCGTACGGCAAAACCGTGTAAAAAAACCAAATATCAAAATTCAGAAAACAACAAGGAGAAATTGTATGCAGGGACAGAAATCGGCGCAACAGACCTATGAAGAGGGGATCGAATTGCTAAATAGGGGCAACGTGAGCGAGGCGATGGCTAAATTTGCCAAGGCGGCAGAGTTGGGATGCGAGGACGCGAAAGAGGCGCTGGAAAAACTGCGCGGATCAAACCATATGGACGACATTCCCGTGGTGGAGAGCGAGGTGGATGAGGATATCCCCGTGGTGGAGAGCGACGACGAAAGAGAGAACGCAAATGGGGCTCCCATCGGCGATCGCTTGCCGCAAAAGGCGAAGAGCGGCAACACAGATAGCAAGCAAGGCGAGTCGTCCTCAGCGGCGAGAGGAAGTTCGTCAGCAGGCAAGGCGACGAGCGCAGGTAAGTCGGAAGCAAACGCGGCGCAAGGGAGCGAGCAGGGGAACGAGAGTTTTGCTTATGTGGAAGAGTTGGAAGAGATCAAGCGTATTTACAAGGCGAGCGAAAAGCAAAATAATACAAAAAACAAGAGCATTGAAGAGCAAAACGCGCAGAAACGATATGAACTTGGATATAGATATTTGGTGGGCGATTTGGGCGATGGTGAGATCAAGAGAGATCTCAGCAAGGCGGCACAATTTTTTAAGTATGCGGCAAAGAGAGGACATGCGGACGCACAATGTATAATGGGGATATGTTTCAGCAAGGGCATTGGCGTGGATAAAAATATGGCGGAGGCGGTCGATTGGTGGCAGCAGGCGGCGACAAACGAGCATCCGTCGGCACAATATCATCTTGGAAATTGTTATTTTTATGGCGAGGGTTTGGAGGAAAATCATACCGAAGCAATAAAATGGTATCGGCTTGCGGCAGAGAAAGGACATTCCGCGGCACAGACCAAACTTGGCGATTGCTATTTTTATGGGCAAGGAGTGAAACAGGAATACAACACAGCTGTTTCGTGGTATCTGAAAGCGACGGAAGCAGGTGACGCAAAAGCGCAAACCAAAATCGGAGATTGCTATTTTGGGGGATTGGGATTGCCGCAGAGTTATGAGAACGCCGTTTATTGGTATACCCGCGCCGCAGAATTGGGAAACAGCGACGCTCAATACAGCCTTGGACTTTGCTATTACGAGGGATACGGCGTGGAAAAACAGGATTATCAAAAGGCGGTTGCGCTTTGGGAGAAGGCGGCAAAACAAGGCAATCCGAATGCGCAGAACGATCTTGGCGTTTGCTACTATAACGGGAACGGCGTAGATCAAAACTTTGAAAAGGCGGTAAGCTGGTGGAGCCAGGCGGCAGAGCAGGATTGCGCGTTGGCAGCGTTTAATTTGGGGGATTGCTACTACTTTGGCGAGGGCGTGGGTCGCGATATCGAGAAAGCCGTGAAAAATTATACGGCGGCGGCGGATAGTGGCGACGAGGAAGCGCTGTTTGCTTTGGGGTGGCTGTATTTTTACGGCGACGGCGTGCAACAAAACAGAGATAAAGCGAAAGAGCGCTGGAAAAAGGCGGCGGAGAAAGGCCTGGAAGCGGCACAAAATGTGTTGAAGAATTTTGATCCGAATGAATTTGTTGTGAATGTTGGAAGATCAAAAATTGAAATAGGTCGCGTGTTGGGGAATTTTCAACCGTTGCAGTTGGTCGGCTACAGAGGAAAAGCGGAGTCGGTGTTTGTGCCTTGGGGCGTGACGGCGATAGAATCCGAAGTGTTCAGGAACAGCGTGACGCTGAACAAAGTGGATATGCCAAATAGCGTGACGGAAATTGGGACAGGCGCGTTTGCGTTTTGTACGGAATTGACAGATGTGAATTTTTCGGATAGGTTGACGACGATAGGCGCAGGGGCGTTCAATGGGTGTATCAATTTGCAGACGGTGGAAATCCCAGACGGAGTGAAAAGTATTGGAAAGGGAGCGTTTGAGGATTGCGTGAGTTTGGAAGTCGCGTCGCTGTCAAAAAATTTGCACGAGATCGCAGATGATATGTTTAAGGGCTGTCCTATCCTTGTGAAAGTTGTCATCCCCGACGGCGTGACAAAAATAGGAAACGGCGCGTTTGAGGGGTGCTCGTCGCTGGAGGAAGTGCAAATCCCGAACAGCGTGACGGAGATAGGCGAGAAGGCGTTTAAGGATTGCGAGAGGCTTTCGCTGAAAGTGCCGGATAGCGTGATCAAGATCGGGAACAGCGCGTTTTTGGGCTGCCATACAAATGGGATAAGTTTGCCGGATAGTTTCAAGAAAAAAGGCTGAACAGCCCGCAGATAGGCGAAGGAAATGTATGATGAAGGAGGATCTGGCAATGGCGGAAATGGTGAAGGATATACCCGTGATATGCGATGACGATATACCCGTGGTGTGCGATGACGATATACCCGTGGCGGAAGAGTGCGATTGCGGAAAATGCACAAGCGAAGCGGAAAGCGGGTGCGCATGCGAAGCGGCAAGCGCAAGAACAAGCGAGGAAGCGACGGAGTCGAGGGGGCGCGCATGCGAAGCGGCGGAAAACTACCCGACTTTGGACGACTACGACGAGGAAGAGTTCGAGATCAGAGGAACGACGCTGGTGAAGTATAAGGGAGAAGGCGGGGAAGTGAGGATCCCGAAAGGAATAACCGAGATCGCGAACGAGGCGTTTAAGGGAACTGCCGTGACGGCGGTGACAATGCCGGACGGAGTGAGGATAATCGGGGAAAGGGCGTTTTGTGAGTGCACAGGATTGAAAACAATAGACATCCCGAACAGCGTGAGGGTCATAGACGAAGAAGTATTCTATAATTGTGCAGGCTTGACATCCGTGAAAATCCCAAACAGTGTGACGGAAATTTGTACGCGGGTATTTTATTGCTGCAATAGTTTGACAAGCGTTGAGATCCCTGACAACGTGACGGAAATTGGGTTGCAGGCTTTTGCATATTGTACAGGATTGAAAACAATAGACATCCCGAACAGCGTGAGGGTCATAGACGAAAAAGTATTCTATAATTGTGCAGGCTTGACATCCGTGAAAATCCCAAACAGTGTGACGGAAATTTGTACGCGGGTATTTTATTGCTGCAATAGTTTGACAAGCGTTGAGATCCCTGACAACGTGACGGAAATTGGGTTGCAGGCTTTTGCATATTGTACAGGATTGAAAACGCTGGAAATATCAAACGGCGTGAAAATTATAGGGCGTGCTGCTTTTGGATTTTGTGAAAATTTGCAGACTGTGAAGCTAGGCGAAGGAGTGACGGAAATAAAAGAAGAGGCGTTTGAGTATTGTAAGAATTTGAGGTCGATCACTATCCCGGCAAGAGTGAGAAGTATAGGCAGTAATCCTTTTAAAGGTTGTATCGAACTGACAAACATCGAGGTCAACGGGAGCAACGCATATTTCAAGAGCGAAGGGGATTGCCTGATCGAAATTGCAACCGGCAGACTGGTGGCGGCGTGCAACAACACTCATATTACGATACCGAACGAAGTCAAAAATATAGGTGAATTTGCGTTTTCCAGTTTGGACGTTGTGAAAACCGTTGATATCCCGGACGGAGTGACGGACATTGTGAACTGGGCGTTTGCTTGGTGCGAACGGTTGAAAACGATTCAAATACCGAACAGTGTGACGAGCATAGGCAGGTGGGCGTTTGGTAGTTGCAAAAATTTGCAAACTGTGAAGATAGGTAGCGGTGTGATGAGCATTGGCACGGCTATATTTAAAGGGTGTAACAAACTGGCAGTCATTCAGGTTGATAAAAACAACTCCCATTTTAAGAGTGAGAACGATTGTTTGATTGAAATCGCAACGGGCAGGCTGGTGGCGGCGTGCAGCAAAACTCATATCACGATACCAAACGAAGTCAAAATTATAGGGGAACATGCGTTTTATGGTTTGGAAGTGGAGGCTGTGGATATCCCGAACAGAGTGACGAGCATTGAGAATAATGCGTTTGCTTGGTGCAGACGTTTGAAAACGATTCAAATTCCGAACAGTGTGACGAGCATTTCCAGTTGGGCGTTTGAGCGCTGCAGTAGTTTGACAAGCATAACAATACCGGAGAGCGTGCAAACATTGGGGTATCGCGTTTTTGAATGGTCGGGGGCGAAGGATATCAGCCTGCCCGTAAAGTTTGTGGGTAGGAAAGATTTGGGAATACCGGAAGGGGCGAAATTGGTGTTCTACTGAGAAGAGAGAGGAGAAGGCGACAAGGGCGCTCAAAATTGCTCAGCGCCCGACGGCTTTCTGTGGAAAGCGTTGAGGGCGCACCGCAATTTTATCGCTACTCCGCGACATTACCCCAAAAAATCACGTTGTAATTTTTCGGGGACCCCATT
>CANQMD010000110.1 GCA_947624885.1 uncultured Clostridia bacterium | reverse complement strand
GGGATTTTCAGTCCCTTGCTCTACCACCTGAGCTACCGAGGCTAATGTCGGTTTTTCGACTGAGCAAAAAACCTCTTTTTGATATGTGGCAGCGACGTTTGTCACTGCCACATATTGGCGACCCGGAGGGGGCTCGAACCCCTGACCTCCAGCGTGACAGGCTGGCGTACTAACCAACTGTACTACCGGGCCAAGATTTGGATTTTGGTGGGCCTTCAGGGACTCGAACCCCGGACCGATCGGTTATGAGCCGACTGCTCTAACCAACTGAGCTAAAGGCCCGAAATCTTCCCCACATTGGCTGCGCCGTCCGCTCGGCGAGGAAGTTTTTGGTCGGGGTGAAGAGATTTGAACTCCCGACCCTCTGCTCCCAAAGCAGATGCGCTACCAAACTGCGCTACACCCCGTAGCATCGCTTGCTGACGACTGTAACAATATACAATAAAAAAATTGCGTTGTCAATGATTTTCGAGGTTGATTTTGAGAAATTTTTGAGGGCTATCGCCACAACTTGCGCTTTTTTGACAAAATATCCGAAATTGTTGACGTTGAAATTATCTATCCTTTTGAGCGGAGGAAGCTATGGGGCTTGAATTTAAAGTTGTCGGCGACAACATACTTGTGACGCTGGAGGGCGATATCGACGATTTTGAAGTGCGGGCGATACGCGACGACGTTGACAGGTTGATCGAAAAATACCACATGAAAAGCATGACTTTCGACATGAAAAACGTCACCTTTGTGGACAGCACCGGGCTTGGATTTTTGCTTGGCAGATACAAAAAACTGAGAGCAAAACGCGCCGAGTTGCTGTTGAAAAACGTTCCGCCGCAAGCGGACAAGGTGTTCAGGACAAGCGGAATATACTCGTTTGTGCCAATTATTGATTGAGGAGTGGATATGAAAAATTTTTTTGAGATGACAATGCCGTCCGACGGCAGAAACGAGGCCTTTGCGCGCAGCGCTGTCGCGGCGTTTTCGGTGATATGCTCGCCAACCGTGGAGGAGATCAACGACCTTAAAACCGCCGTAAGCGAGGCTGTGACCAACGCGATCGTGCACGCCTACCCCAACGAAACGGGACTTGTGAAATTGCGCTGCGAGGCGGACGACGAAACGCGCACCGTGACCGTAACAGTTGAGGACTTCGGCAAGGGCATCGAGGATCTTGACAAGGCGCTCGAGCCGTTTTTCAGCACGTGTGCAAACGAGGAACGCAGCGGCATGGGCTTCACCATAATCCAAACGTTCACCGACAATATGAGCGTGACCTCCAGACCGGACGAAGGCACCACAGTCACTATGCAAAAGGTGTTCAGATCATGCTGACTCACGAGGAAACCATCGAATTGCTGATCGCGGCAAGATCCGGCGACGAGAACGCAAAGGAAAAGCTGATCCGCGAAAATATCCCGCTGATAAAATCCATAGTCAAACGCTTCAGAGGAAGGCTTGAGTATGACGACTTGATGCAGCTGGGCGCTATGGGCTTTGTCAAAGCGATGAGCAATTTTGACGAATCGTTTGGCGTGCGCTTTTCAACCTACGCCGTGCCCATGATAAGCGGCGAGATCAAGCGGTTTTTGCGCGACGACGGCGCTGTGAAGGTTTCGCGCTGGGCAAAGACCCTCGCCACCCGCATAAGCAGATATATCGACGGCGAACTCAAGGCCGGACGCGCCGAGCCCACCGTGGACGAACTTGCAAAACACTTCGAAACGGAGCCTCAGGACATCGTGTTTGCGCTGGATACGACGCACTATCTCGTTTCGCTGTCGGATACAGCGGGCGACGACGACGGAACTCCCCTAGGCGACAGGATCCAGGGCGACGGCTCGCCCGACGAGAATCTGGACGAATTTATGCTGAAAGAGATGATCGCTTCCCTGCCCGAACGCGAAAAAAAGATAATCATACTGCGATACTTCCGCGATAAGACCCAAAGCGAGGTCGCGCGAGAACTTGGCGTGAGCCAAGTGCAGGTCAGCAGATTGGAAGCGAAGATCCTCAAAAAATTTAAAGACGACATAGGAGAATAGTTTCTTGTGGGCTACGCGTCCACACTGCGGCAAGGGACTTTGTCCCCTGCACTCCAAGTGAAAACGCGAGTTCGCCAAATACTAGCCTTAAACATAAATTTTTCATCAAAAAAAAACTATTCGCAAAATTTTTTGATAAAAAATTTTGGGAGCGAATAATCCTGTAAACAGGATTATTTTTTACAGAATTTGACAAAAACCTCTTTACATTTTGCGAACAGATATTTATAATAGATTTGAAAATGTTTTAAGGGGACGTTACACAATGGCAAATTATTTCAGCGAAAGGGACAAAATTTTGACAAAGCGCTTGCGCGACGTGAGGGATACCCTGCCCGAATTCTGCGACGAGTTTTTTGTGGGCATAGAGCCGCAAACCACTGTGCTGACAAGGCTGAACTACGCGTATGATCTGCGCATATTTTTCGACTATCTGCTGAACAACGTGCGCACGTTTAAGGACTACAACGACGTGTTGCAATTCACCGTGGACGATTTGAGCAGGATCACCCTGACAAATCTGGAATCATATATGGAATATCTCAGCTACTACGAGTTTGACGGCAAGGAATATACCAACGGCGAGAGAGGAAAATCGCGCAAAATATCTACGGTGCGAACGTTTTTCAAATATTACTTCAATCACGACAGGATCCCGTCAAATATCGCGGCAAAACTCACTATGCCCAAACAGCACGACAAGGACATCATAAGATTGGAGCCGCGAGAGGTCGAACGCATACTCGACGCGGCGGAAACGGGCATGGGCATGAGCGAACATCAAAGGAAGATCACTTTGAACACGCGGGCGCGGGACGTTGCCATCCTTACCCTGCTGTTGGGCACGGGGATCCGTGTGAGCGAATGCGTGGGACTGAACGTCCGCGACATAGATTTTGAAACAAACGCGTTTACTGTCACGCGAAAAGGCGGAAATCGCGCGATCTTGTACTTTGGAGATGAAGTGGCGGAAGCGCTGTCCACCTACATCAACGGCGAGCGCAAAAAGTTGATCGAACGCTGTGAAAAGGTCACCGTCAGAGATACGGACGCGCTGTTTTTGTCGCTGCAAGTGTCGCGCATATCGGTGCGGGCGGTTGAAAATCTGGTGAAAAAATACGCGCAATGCGCCGCTCCCCTCAAAAAAATATCCCCTCACAAATTGCGCAGTACGTTCGGCACAAACCTGTATCGCGCGACGGGCGACATATATATGGTTGCGGACGTGCTTGGACATCGCGACGTGAATACCACCAAAAAACACTACGCCGCCATCGAAGAGGATCACAGAAAGATCGCCGCAAGCATGGTCAAGTTGAGGGATAATCGCAATTGATATGACAAATAACGCACTGTTCAGTCATTATCGCCGCTTTTGAGCGCAAATATTGTATATAAAGTATTATAAAATATTGACTTATTGATAATAGTTTGTTAAAATATCCATATATAAAAAACGGAGCATTGATATGGATATCTCATCAGTGAACAGCGACTTGATCCGCGGCAATGTGACCACAATTATTTTGGGTTGCCTGCTTGCCAACGACAAGTACGGATATGAGATCCTGAAAGAGATCGAGGACAGAAGCACCGGGCAATATACCTTGAAACAGGCGACTCTGTACAACCAACTCAAACGCCTTGAAAAGCAGGGGTTGGTTTCGTCATATGACGGAAATCCCGACGATACGGGCGGCGGACAAAGAAGATACTATGCCCTGACAGCCGCGGGAAGAGAGTACCTTGAAAAGGAACGCCGAGAGTACGAATATTCGCGCACGATCCTTGACAAACTCGTATCGGAAAATGAATTTGACTTCACCACCCCTATTCCATTTGACGCTTCGGAGTTGCGCCCGTACACCAAACGCGAATCCGAGCCGAAACCCGAAGTGGTCTACAAGGATAAGATCGTCGAAGTACCTGTTGAAACCGTCGTCGAGAAGATCGTCGAGCGCCCTGTCGAGCGCGTGGTGGAAGTGCCCGTCGAAAAGATCGTCGAGGTGGAAAAGCCTGTCGAGGTGCAGGTGGAAAAAATCGTCGAAGTCCCCGTGGAAAGGATCGTCGAGGTCGAAAAGCCCGTCGAAGTGCGCGTGGAACGCCTGGTTGAAGTGGAAAAAGTGGTCGAGATCGAAAAACCCGTGTATCTGGACCGCTACGGAAACCGCATAACCGAGGACGAGGCAGCTACGCTTGCCTCCAAGCCCTATGAACGCACTATAGAGGTGGAAAAACCCGTATATCTGGATCGCTTTGGAAACTCAATATCCATAGAGGAAGCGGCTGAACTCGCCTGCAATGCCGAACTTGAAGCAAATCAGGCAAAAATTGACGCTAAACGCCTTGAGGACGCGGAAAACTTGATCAAACTTAAGGAGGAGGAGATAGACGCGGCACACTCCGAGGCGGAAAAACAAAATTCCGAAATCGACTCACTAAAAGAACAGTTGCGCAAGTCCGAAGAGGAACGCGCCGCCGCTGTTGACGCGCTTCAGGCGATCGAGGACGAACAAAAACGCAAGCAGGAAGAAGAGGCGCAACGTCTTGAAAACGAACGTATACTTCGCGAACAGGAGGAGGCTCGCCGACGCGTGGCGCAAGCCCTTCCCGCCGAAACTGTGGAGGATCTGTTTGCAAAGCTGGAAGCCACTTCGGAATACGCCTACCCTGCCGATGGCAGCCCCGTGTACGTGCAGTCCGAATACTATCCAAAGTCTGCGGAGCCTGTATATCAGGATCAGCCCCGCCCCTCCATCGAGGAAATTTTCAGGCGCATGGACGAGAGGTCGCAGCAACTCGACCAACAACAGCTTGCCGCCGCGACTTACAACGAGCCGCCGCAGGAGCCGTCTGCGGTCATCAACAGACAGGATGGCTTCGAATATGAAAAATCCGACGTGAATTATCGCGAATTTTTCTACTCTATCACCGACCTGCCCGAGCAGGAGCCTCAGATCCCGCAGGAACAGCCTCAGCCAGAAGCGGATATCAAATCCCGACTGTATG
>CANQMD010000109.1 GCA_947624885.1 uncultured Clostridia bacterium | reverse complement strand
ACACTACCAAACAGCAGAGGACTTATGGAATAATGAACTACAAAAAGTGTTGCACTTCATTTGACAATTTACTCTTTCTGTTTGCGTTTTTACGGCTTCTTTGAGTGCGGCAGGCATTGGATTGCCGGCGAGCGAAGTTATCGCAAAACTGAAAACGGGAGAGAGTATGCCAACTCCCAAACCCCATTTCCATCCGAGCAGACAGCCACAGAGAAGGATAGGAAGATACATTGGCAACAATTGTACGCCGCCGGGCGCGCCGAGGGCGAGATGTACTAGCTGCGGAAGAACTACCGCAAGCACGACAATTACCAGAGAAATAAGCATTTTCACCGTGATCCTAACGCGGAGCGTCGCGTTTTGCCTTGCAAAAACTTGTTCAATCATCATAAATTTCCTCCATTTTTTGTTGCAAGCGACAAAATTTACATACTTTTGCGGCACGGTGGTACACTATGCGCAAGAGGTGAAAATATGGCAAACAAAGCAACCAAAAGCATATCGTCGGAGTTTCTCATCGGGATCGCCGTGACCGCGGTGGGCATATTGTTTTGCGCGTTTAGGGCGAGCCTTGTCAGCGTGCTGTTGACGGTGATAGGCGCGGTCCTCGCCCTGCTTGGGACAGCGGAACTGTTCCGCCGCAAGACGGCAAATGGAGTCATCGAGATCGCCGCGGGAGTCATTTTGATCGTGTGCGCGTGGACGATCGTGGACGTGACGCTGATCCTGCTTGGCGTGATGTTCTGCGCCTACTCCGTCTACGACATAGTATCCTCCCTACCCACGCTCAAGCGTCAGCGCGGCTGGGATCTGGCGATGTCGCTGATCTACCCTCTGCTGGCGTTCACGGTGGGAGCATTGCTTATTGCGGCAAAGTGGACGCTCTCTGACGCGTTGTTCATCGCGATAGGCGTGCTGGCGATAGCGGCGGGCGTTGTGCAGATGTTCTCCGGGCAAATGACCAAAGCCCGACAACAGGCGGCGTAGATCCCGCCGCGAAAGTTTCAAGACGGCGGCATTTTAAAACTGTTTTGGGCATTGCCCCAACAGAATCTTGAACACTTTCAAAATGCGGATATTTCAAATTGAGGACGGCGTTTGCCGTCCTTTTGCCACACAAAACCCTTCCAAATTGCGCAAATTTGCATATCTGCCGTCATTTTGTTGCCTGCTCCGACAAAATATGCTAATATGTGCAGGTCTTGAGCGGCAAGCCTCGGACTATCTTTGGGCGTTTCATACACCAAATGCCAAATCCACATTGCGAGGTCTTATCGTGAAGCGCAAACCCACATTTTTCACGGAGTTTTCATACATAGCGGGCATATTGCTGTTGGCGCTGGCGACGGCATTTCTGCAAAAGGCGAATTTTGGCATGTCGATGGTGGTCGCGCCCGCGTATATCTTGCACCTTAAGATCTCAGAGTATCTCCCATTTTTCACATTTGGCATGGCGGAATATTGTTTTCAAGGGCTGCTGATCGTGTTGCTCAGCGTGATCATGCGCAAGTTTTCGGTGGGATATCTGTTCTCGTTTGTGACGGCGGTGCTCTACGGCACTGTGCTTGACGCGTGCGTGCTGCTTGTGGGCTACCTGCCGCTTGGCGGCGTCGGCGGCCGCATAGGCTTTTTTGTCGCGGGCATGCTGATATGCTGCCTCGGCGTGGCGTTTTTGTTCCACACCTACATTCCGTCCGAGGCGTACGAAGTTTTCGTGATCGAACTGACCCAGCGCACCCACGCGCCCCTCGCCATCGTCAAAACGCTGTACGACTGCTCAAGCTGTTTTTTGGCTGTGGTGCTATCCTTCGCCTGCTTCGGGATGTGGCACTACGAGGGCGTGGGCTGGGGCACCATCATATGCGCGATCTGCAACGGCTTCATAATCGGCAGATTTGGCAAAGCGCTTGAGCGCCTCTTCGCTTTCAAGGACGCGCTTCCGCTGCGCCGCGTATTTTCGCCCTACCCCTTCATCAACGACATCCTCTACCTCGCATAACCTGTCGAGTTTTTCCTCTGCCTCAAAAAGCTTCCCGCTTATACGCAAATAAAATTACACGGCGTCGCATTATATGCGGCGTCGTGATTTTTTGTTTTAATTTAAAAAATTGATGGTTTATATTGTCAAAATATGCATATAAAGTGTGCTTTTTTTGTCAAAATCCGCTCATTCCTCGCAGAACAGTTTGTAGGCGGCGGCGAGGATGTCCACGCTCTTTTCTACGCCTATGGAGGCGCTGTCAAGGCAGATGTGGTAGTTGTCGGGGTTGCCCCACTCCGCGTCGGTGTAATAGCGGTAGTGCCTTGCCCTCTGCTTGTCCGTAGACAGGATGAGTTTTGCCGCCCTCTTCTCGTCGTTTTCAAGCTGGTAGTATTTCAGCACGCGTTGCACTCTGTCCTCAAGATGCCCATGCACAAACACGTTGAAGCAGGGGCATTTGCCCTTCAATATGCTGTCCGCGCAGCGCCCCACGATCACGCACGCGCCCTGCTTGGCGTAGTTTTCCACCGCTTCCGCCTCCGCGGCGTATATGCGCGACTCAAAGTTTTCAAGGCTGCTCCAAATGCCGCCTCCCCACACGGGGGTCGCCATGGCGATCGTGCCGAGGCTCTTCATGCGCTGTTCGTTGTCCTCGATAAACTCCTTGGCAAATCCGCTCGTCTTTGCCGCCTGATCTATGATCTCCTTGTCGTAGTAGGGGATGCCCAACTTGTCCGCAAGCATGCGTCCGATCAGCCTTCCGCCGCTGCCGAATTGCCTGGATATTGTGATGACCGCTTGCATAAAATACGCCTCCTTACGGTGTTTTTTGTCAACAATATTATCCCCCTTTTTGGTTTCGCCGTCAAGAGTGAAATTTGTCTATCTCCGCAAATTTTTCCGTCCTCCCCCGCCCTGTCCGCCCCCTACGCTCGCCGTTCGCTTGCATTTTTTTTGCGCGTATTATATAATATTCGCAACGTCGCGGGCGCGGCTTGCAACGCCGTTTTGCATGTTGCGATCGCCTTTCAAGGCAGCATCCGATCATTCCCGCCCGGCGACGATTTTGCGGCGCAAATCGCAGCATTCAGAGGTGCAATATGCCATACACTGTATATCTCAAAAAAGGCGAGGAAAAACGCGTCCTCGCGGGACATCCTTGGGTGTACGCCAACGAGGTCGCGCACATCGACGGCAAGGACAAAAACGGATCGCTTGCCACCGTGCGCTCGTTTGACGGCAAGTTTATCGGCAAAGGCTACATCAACCACCTGTCCAAAATACTCGTGCGCATTTTCATTCGCGACGAGGCAGAAGACGACGAACAGCTGTACCTCTCCCGCCTCAGCACCGCAAACGCCCAACGCATATCTTTGGGCTTCGAGGGGTGCTACCGTATGGTGTTTGCGGAGGCGGATTCGCTCCCCGCGCTCATCGTGGATCGCTATGGCGACTACCTCGTCATACAATGCCTGTCCCTGGGCATAGACCAGCGCAAACGCATGATCGTAGACTGCCTCGTCAAGCTGTTTTCGCCCGCGGGCATCTACGAACGTAGCGACGTATCCGTCCGCGCCAAGGAAGGCCTCACAGAGGTCAAAGGCACCCTTTTCGGCGATATCCCGGACAAGATCTACGTCACGGAAAACGGAATCAAACTCGCAATCGATGTCAAAAACGGACAAAAAACAGGCTATTTTCTCGACCAAAAGGAAAACCGCCTCGCCGTGCGCAGATATTGCCGCGGCGCAAAAGTGCTTGACGCATTTTGCAACAGTGGAGGATTTTCGCTGAACGCCGCCACCGTCGCCGCGTCCGTCACCGCCCTCGACATCTCGGGTCTTGCCCTCGACAACGTCCTCGAAAACGCCGCCCTCAACGGTTTTGACAATATATCCGTGCTCAAAGGCGACGTGTTTGACGTGCTCCGCGATATGAAGTCCAAGGGCGAGCGCTTCAACGTCGTCATTCTCGACCCGCCCGCGTTCTGCAAAAACGCCGCCGAAATCAAGGACGCTTACCGCGGCTATCTCGACATAAATCTGCTCGGCATGAAACTCGTGCAAAGCGGAGGCTATCTTGTCACCTGCTCCTGCTCGCACTATATGACCCTGCCCCTCTTTGAAAGGATGCTCTCGGAAGTCGCCTCAAAAAGCGGCCGCACCGTCCGCACCGTCGAGATCAAATCCCAATCTCCCGACCACCCCTCCCTCCTCTCCGCCGACGAAACTCAATACCTCAAATTTTTCGTCCTGCAAGTGCTGTGATCATTGTCCTTCAAGTGCTGTGTGATTTCTTGTTTTTATGTCCCTCAACCGACGTAGACTATCTAGTACAGTTTTTAAAACCGCGATATTTGGATGATATGCGCGAAAACGCCCTTTTTCCGAACACGAGCGTACTTCAGTTCACCCCAAAAAATCACGTTGTAATTTTTTGGGGACCCCATTGTTTCTCAGACATTGGAATTTCTTATTTCGAAGTAGCAAAAACTGCTCAATTTGGATGAATAGCGCTGACAAAGCTATTCGCCTTATAGCGCGTTTTGTAAAAACGGCGATATTTGTTCAAAGACAAGGAAAAGCCAATTTTCTGAGCACGCGCGTACTTGGCGTACGCAACGCGAAGAAAATTGGCTTTGACGCAGTATTTAGGCAAATAGCGCCCTGATAAAAGCAAAAACTCATCTTAAAACCGCGATATTTGGATGATATGCGCGAAAACGCCCTTTTTCCGAACACGAGCGTACTTCAGTTCACCCCAAAAAATCACGTTATAATTTTTTGGGGACCCCGATTTTTCCTCAGACATTGTAGTTGCTTATTTGGAGTAATAAAACCGCGATATTTGTTCAAAGACAAGGAAAAACCAATTTTCTGAGCACGCGCGTACTTGGCGTACGCAACGCGAAGAAAATTGGCTTTGACGCAGTATTTAGGCAAATAGCGCCCTGATAAAAGCAAAAACTCATCTTAAAACCGCGATATTTGGTCAAAGACAAGAAAAAACCAATTTTCTGAGCACGCGCGTACTTGGCGTACGCAACGCGAAGAAAATTGGCTTTGACGCAGTATTTAGGC
>CANQMD010000108.1 GCA_947624885.1 uncultured Clostridia bacterium | reverse complement strand
CATGCAAGCGGCGAGATAGGCGAAGCGCACAATCCCGAAAGCCACCTCATCCCCATCATATTGCAGGTCGCAAACGGCACGAGGGATCATATTGGCATCTTCGGCGAGGACTATCCCACACCAGACGGCACCTGCGTCAGGGACTACATCCACATCACCGACCTCGCCGACGCGCACATCCGCGCGCTGGACTACCTCAAGAAGGGCGGCAAGTCCACGCACTACAACCTCGGCAACGGCAACGGTTTTTCCGTCAAAGAGGTCATTGACATGACCGAGAAGGTCACGGGCATAAAGATAAAGCGCACAGTGGAGGGCAGACGCCCCGGCGACCCCGCTACGCTTGTCGCGTCAAGCGAAAAGATCAAGCGCGAACTCGGCTGGAAACCTCGCTACGACAGCCTTGAAAGCATCATCTCCTCCGCCTGGAAGTGGCACTCCACACATCCGCACGGCTTTGGCAAGTGATTTTTCAGCCCCGCGCGGCAATGAATGTCATTGCCTTGAAAACACAAAAAACGCCTCTTCATCTGTCATTTTACAACAGTTGAAGAGGCGTTTTTGTCGCATCGGCGTTTGTTTACAAAAATAACTAATCGTGAAAGATATTTTTTTGTGGTCTTACATTACTTGAACTTTTTTATTATTGAGTATATATCAAAGTTTTCAAATCTACTATTTTGTGGCGACTTATCAATCGCAATCTTTTTTTTGCATTTTTGAAATATTGTTTTACGCCGTAACTTGCGGCAGAGTCGAATTTGTTGCATTTTCGCTTTGCATACTTGTATCGCTTGCAAAAAAATGTGCCGATTTGCGTTTGGACAAGGTAGTATGCGCACATATTGGCGCAATGTTTGGCGCGAAATTTATTTATCGCTTGTATGTGCGATGATTTTATGCTACAATATCTACGATATTTGAGCGCACAATCGCAGGAAGGCGCATACAATTTATACCGTTGCGGAAATTCCGCAGAAGGAGGGTATAATGTCTGTCAAAAAAGCTATAATTCCGTGCGCGGGTTTTGGGACCCGCTTTTTGCCGCTTACAAAGATAATGCCAAAGGAACTGCTGCCCATTGTGGACGCTCCCGCGTTATGCTACATACTTGACGAGGCCAAAGAGAGCGGCATTGAGGAAGTGATGATCGTCCTCTCGCCGCAAAAGCAGTACATCAAACAGCTTTTTCAGCCAAACGTTGCGCTCAACGAGCAGCTTGAGGCGCAGGGCAAAAGCGAGGCTTTGGCGCTTGCGAACAGGGACTTTGGCATGAAGATATCCTTTGTCACCCAAAAGGAAATGAAGGGCAACGGCAAGGCGGTCGCGCTGTGCAAAAAGTTTGCGGACGGCGCTCCCGTCGGAGTGCTGTTTGGCGACGACGTGATGTACACGGGCGAGGGAAAACCCGTGCTCAAACAACTCATCGAAGCGTACGAACTTACGGGCGCGACGATCGTAGGGTGTCAGCATACCCACGAAGAAACGGCACGGAAGTGCGGAGTGATGATCCTGGGCGAGAGAGTAAACGACAAGGTGACGCGGGTCAAAGGCATTGTGGAAAAACCTGAGGGCGCACTGCCAAGCACGCTGACTTCGCTTGGGCGCTTTGTGTTGACGCCGGACATCTACGGCGCGATAGAGCGTACCCCGCAAAAGCAGGGCGAGGTCTATCTTACGGACGCGATAAGCACGCTCGCGCAGGAGGGTATGAGCGTTTGCGCATGCGAGTTTGACGCGCGGCGCTACGACGTGGGCGACAAGCAGGGATATCTGGAGGCGACCGTTGAGTTTGCGCTGAGGGATCATCGGCTTGGAGAAAAGTTCGAGGCGTACCTGCGCAACCTGCTTGAAAAGCAGATCTGACGTTTTATGTATACAAAAAGTGCTGATGAAACGTCGATTGTGATTTTTGATAATGTTTTTATGCCGCTTGCAAACGCAAGCGACGGCGAGGAAAAATGAGGCTGTGCGACATATGCAGGGTTATGCCCGCGACTCGCGTCGAGAGAGTTGTGGAAGGAGGGCTCGCAAAGGAATATGCCTATTGCGAGGGGTGTTATCAGCACGCTCTTTCATTGGGGCAGGATCCATGCGAACGCGCCAAAGAGAGGCTCGCCCGCATAGGGCTGGAGTGCCCATCCTGCGGATATACCGCCGAGGAATTTGAACATACGGGGCTGTTTGGGTGCCCCGATTGCTATGCGCATATGAGCGGCGTTGCTCAACGCGACCTTGACAAACTTGCCGAGGCGGGAGGTGTAAGCGTTGACGAAGCCATACGTTCCGTCAAAGATATTGTGACGCAAGACATCTGTATTGACGACTTTGCAGTGTCCTCACGTATCAGGTTGGCGAGGGACGTTGAAGGTCTGCCATTTCCCGGACAGCTGGCGAGGCTTGCGGACGATATGCGGCTGCTGCCTGAGGACAGAGATAGGATGCGGGCGCTTTTGCATTGCGCCATGCTCGCCGCGGGAGGGGTGTTCGAGGGGGATCTTTACGAGATGTCCGAACTTGACGACCTCAAAAAAAAGATGCTTGTCGAGAGGCACATCATATCGCCTCCGCTTGCGCAGAGCGAGCTGGGCGCGGTGATCATCGAGAGGGGCGAAAAGCCTGAAATTTCTATCATGATCAACGAAGAGGATCATATCAGGGCGCAATGCGTCAGACGAGGACTTGATCTTGCGGGGGCGTACGGAAGGTTGACGCGTTACGACAGGCGACTGTCTGAACTTTTGCCTATCGCCCGCGACGAGCGGTGGGGATATCTGACCGCCTGCCCGACCAACGTAGGCACGGGGTTGAGAGCGTCCGTCATGATGTTTTTGCCCGCGCTCAGGTGCATTGGCGAACTCGAATCCACGCTCATGGAGATCAAGCGGTGGTTTGGGCTTACGGTGAGAGGATACTACGGCGAGGGCAGCGGAGCGGCTTTCGATATGTATCAAGTGAGCAACGGCAGCACGCTCAGACTAGGCGAAGAGGACTCCGTGCGGCTTGTGGAATGCGCCGCGTTGGAACTTTGTCGCCGCGAACATGCCGCCACGCGCGAGTTGGTCGGGCGCACAAGGACAAAATTGTTTGACAGATTGCACAGAAGCTACGGTACGCTGTTGCACGCTCACACGCTCGAGGCGGACGAGATGGCTCAATTGCTTGCGGACGTGAGGTTGGGCGTGAGATTGGGGATATTCGATATAGACTTGAGGCAGGTCGACGGAGTGCTTGACGACTGCGCGACCGCTTTTGAAATACTCAGCGAGGGGCTGGACGACGAGAGGCGAGGTGTGAAACGTGCGCAGATCGTAAGACAGCGCTTGGGGGCAAAATGGTAAAATTGAGCGAAAAAGCTATGGCGGCGGTGCAGATCGCCTCCGAAAACGCCGTGATCACAGGCGGCGAAGTGTGCACCGAACATCTGTTGTTGGGGCTGCTGTCGGTGAGGGACGGCGTTGCGTGCAGGATACTCAACCGAAGCGGTATCACTTTGCAGATGTTGCTTTCGATGTTTACGCCGGGCGCGGTGTGCGGCTCGGTGACGATGTCCGCGCGGGCAAATGTCGCAATGACAACGGCAAAACAGATCGCAGAGGAATTGCATAGCGATTTTGTGGATACCGAACACCTGTTGTTTGCGGTGCTGAACGATCCCGATTCGTATTGCTGCCGCATTTTGGAGTCGTTTGGGATAGATCCCGAACACGTGCAGTGGCTGGCATACAACGCGATCGTCGAAAACAGCGGCATGAAGGCGGACAAATGCCTTCCCGACGGCGCATATGGCGGTGGATCGCCGCAAAGCAGGTTTTCGCCTTTCGATTCGCGACCCGACGGCGCAAGCAATGGCGGCTCGGCGTGCGCGGATATGGGCGAGTTGTCCAAATTCGGCGTTAACCTCACGCAAAAGGCGAGGCAGGGCAGGCTGGATCCCGTGATCGGCAGAGATAAGGAAACGCAACGCGTCATACAGATCCTCTGCCGCCGCACCAAAAACAATCCCGTGCTTGTCGGCGAGCCTGGAGTGGGCAAGTCGGCGATAGTGGACGGGCTTGCGATCGCGATCGCGGAGGACAATGTGCCTGATCCGCTGAAAAACAAGACTGTGTTTTCGCTCGATCTGAGTGCGCTTGTCGCGGGCACGCGCTATCGCGGCGACTTTGAGGAGAGGCTGAAGAACGCACTTTCCGTCATCAAGCAGCGCGGCGATATAATTCTGTTTATTGACGAGATCCACACCATACTCAAGGCGGGAGCAAGCGAAGGAGGAATGGATATCGCCAACACGATCAAGCCCATGCTCGCCCGCGGGGAATTGACCACGATAGGAGCGACCACCATAGAGGAATATCGCAAGCAGTTTGAGCAGGACAGCGCTCTTGAGCGCAGATTTCAGCCCGTGCAGGTGGACGAGCCGTCCGTGGCGGACGCAATTGCCATACTCACGGGGCTCAGATCAAAATATGAGGCTCACCACGGCGTTGCCATATCGGACGAGGCGATCGCGGCGGCGGCTGTGCTGTCGGACAGATATGTACGCGACAGGTTTTTGCCTGACAAGGCGGTCGACGTCATAGACGAGGCGGCGGCATGCAAGCGTCTTGCGATAAAGGAGTTCCCCGCAAGAGTAAGCGAGGTGCAAAAGCAGCTGAAAGAGGCGCAAAAAACATTGAAACAACTTGACGACGCGGGCAGCAAAGCGCAACGCGACCGCGTGCGTTCGCTTATTGACGAACTGTCTTCAAAACTTGCCGAAGAGTGCAGACAACAGGGGGACGCGTTCATTGTGTCAGAGGACGACGTTGCTCAAGTGGTGTCCGGGTGGACGGGCATACCTTTGAACAGACTTTCTGACGACGAAACTCAAAAGCTGTCGTCGCTTGACGAGGCGTTGAAGAACAGGGTGATCGGTCAGGACAAGGCGTGCGAGGCCGTTGCAAGAGCGGTGCGTCGCGCTCGCGCGGGCATAAAGGATCCCAAACGGCCGATAGGATCGTTTCTGTTTTTGGGACCGACGGGCGTGGGCAAGACCGAACTTGCAAAATCGCTTGCCTCGGCGCTTTTCGGCAGCGAGGAAATGTTGATACGCGTGGATATGTCCGAATATATGGACAAAAGTTCCGCCTCGCGACTGATAGGCGCTGCCCCAGGCTATGTGGGATTTGACGAGGGCGGACAGTTGACCGAAAAAGTGCGCCGCAAGCCTTATAGCGTGGTGTTGTTTGACGAGATC
>CANQMD010000107.1 GCA_947624885.1 uncultured Clostridia bacterium | reverse complement strand
TGGAAAGTTTCTCCATGCAAATGGACGCGTTTGGCAAAACCATCTACGAGGAACAGATGTGGATCATCTTTGCCTGCACGATCGTCATTTTTGTCGCCGCCTACGTCGTCAACCAAGTTGTCCGCACCAAAACGCGCACCCTTTTCTCGGCTCCCACAATCCGCCCCCGCAAAAGAAAAGAAGTGACCGGATCCGCGGATTAAATGTTTCATTTTCGGAGCATTGTCCAATATGGCATATGTTGTCAATACCCCCAATTGGCGCTTTTGTTTGACTCATGCGTTGCATTAAAAAGTATAATTCACCCAACCACAAAAAATATAGCCCATTTTAAGGGCTATATTTTTGTGTGGTGTTTAATAAAATTTTATCTTTAGTGGGGAACTCAATGATACATTAGTTCAATTGCCAAACCGCGCATCCGTCTTGAGGCTCGGTTCCTGTGCATGAGAAACTCGCTGCAATTGTGGTATCGATATTGTTGCCGAGAGCATTCCATTGCTCATTCATCTTTGTGAGCATTGTCATTTTCAGGTACCTCCTTTTTAGATTTATCATTATATAAACTATAAATGATATCCAATCTTGTTTCAAAATCGTATTTCATTTGACTGCATCTGCTGCCAACTGCCAAACTATATTTTCTGAAATTGATACACCCGCCCTGACATATTGGCAGAAATTTACATTCTTCGCAAACTTCGTCCACATTGGGGTCAAGATAGTATTTCAATGTATCATTGAACACAATTCCGTTTTGAATATCTCCAATGCAATCTTCCTCGTGTATATGCTGACACTTGTACAATTTCCCGTCGGGGGCAATTACAAGCCCATGTATACTTTGGGCAAAGCAAGCGCAATTTTTTTGTGCACACATGTATTTTGATATATTTTGATGTTTTAAATTGCGGTGTTGTATTTCCAAAAATTTTTTCAACACGACAGGGTAATCCTTTTCGCCATACAAAATATTATTAAAACATTGGACGTTCTCTTCGCATAACGGTTGCATGTAGATTTTAAATTTGTCGTAATCGCCAAATTTATTGATCAAGAATGAATACAATTCTTCCACATCGTTTATGTTTGTTTTATCAACGTTTATCCTTGTCACAACCGATATATCATTTGCTAGGCAATAGGCTACCGCGTCAATTACATTCTCAAATTTTGAGTTGTCTATATATGCTTTTGTCCTTTCGTATTTCTCAAAAAGATTGTCGATGGTGATTTGAATTCCGTCAAGATTCCAATTTTCTCTCAACTCTTTTGCCAATGGTTGTGTGATCAAAGAGCCGTTCGATGTCATGGTGGAGTGATATTTGTCGCCAAAATATTCTTTCAGCGCGTCGTTAATGATTTTTGCGACATTATAATTGTACAGAGGCTCTCCTCCAAACCAAGCGATGTGCAATTTATCTCCTCCCGGGACAGATTTTTTGATGAATTCCACAACCTCGTGCGCAGTTTCTTCTGTCATCACTTGAGGATGCCAATCGCCTTGATAGCAGTAGAAACATCTCGCGTTGCAATCGGTTGTTGGGAGGATCATAAAACATTTTTCATGGGTGTTATAATAAATCATCGAATGCCTTCTTGCATTGACAAAGGCGATCTCATTTTTGTTTGATTCAACAATAAAACCAACATCATACAAAGATCTCAGCGTATGATTTGTAAAATCATCACCGTTCGAAAGTGTGTCGCAATTTTGGTATACGCCATAAGTTTTTTCATCCAGCACCGCGATCTGACTTGACGCAAGATTGTAAAACAAATATTCTTTGCCATATTGTTTGATTAGGTTGTATCTTGATTGTTTGTATTTCATTTGCAAGGTCCCCGTATGAATTTTTACATAAAATATTATGTATATCGTCATTATACATAAAATATATTGTAAAGTCAAGAGCAATGAAAACATTTGGAGAAAATTTGAAATTGGAAAGATTGGCGAAGAAATTGTCGCAACAAGAATTCGCTAGATTATTGAATGTGTCACAGCAACAGGTGAGTCAGTGGGAACTTAACAAAGTTGAGCCTACGTTGAGCAATATTGTTGCCATCATTTCGATTTTGGGAATAGATTTTGAAGAGCTGCTGTATGATGTTGATCTGACAAAATACATTTCATAAAAGCGTCAAAGATATCGGTTTATATCAATGGCGGCGACAATGTCAATTTAACACATAAAAAGCGCGAGTTTGGGTTTCCCAACTCGCGCTTTTGGCATTTTATGCGGTGAAATCGGCTAGATAAAGTCCGCGTTTTACTTTTTGATCTCCTTTGCGAGGCCCTTTTCAACAAGCGTTTCGATGTCCTCGTAGGGGAGTTCGGCGGCGAAGTCGCGCTCCTTGTGACGCGATGCAGGCTCGATGCCTTTGCTCTTCATGAGCATTGCGACAAGTTCGCTCACGTACTGCACGCGACGGGAGCCGTTGAGCATATAGCGGCAGGTGTAGTCGCTCTTCTTTTTGTCGAGTTTGTCGATGGCGAACTTGCTCTTGTTGATGTCGCGCGTGGTGAGCGCAAGTTGCAACTCAAGGCTCTTTCCGCGCATGACGAATTTTGCCAGCTTGACTCTGCCGACAAACACGCTTTCGTGCGCGCGCGTAATGCGGGTGTCCACGCCCCTGTAGCTGAGGAAGATGTTCTTGACGGCGCTGTAGTACGCTTTCACTTCGTCCGGCGCTTGGATGAGTTTTGCGCGATAGGTCAGCGCATAGCGCGTCGCGCCGCCTTCGTCTTCCTGAGAATCGTCCTCATCCTCATCTTCGTCCTCTTCATCCTCTTCGGGCTGTTCGTTTGCCGAAGCGACCTCGTCGATAGCGCTTTCCACCACGGGCATATCATCCTCGGGAACTTCGTCCTCCGGCAGGTCGTCTTGAGCGGGCTGTTCGTCTGCGATATCGCTTGTCTGGACATCCTCTTCGGGTTGTTCGTCTGCCGAAGCGTCCTCGTCGATAGCGCTTTCCGCAACGGGCATATCATCCTCGGGAACTTCGTCCTCTGGCAGGTTGTCTTGCGCGGGCTCTTCATCCGTGATCTCGCCATTCTCTTGAGGATATTCTTCGGGAGCGGTAGCGTCGTCGATCTGCAATTCGTCAACATCTTCCTGCGCCAATTCGTCTATTTTCTCGTCCGCCTGTTCTCCCAATTCCAGAGTGGCGGCGGGGACAGTTTGAGTGGTGATAATGCCGTCAACGTCCGCGGCGGCTTCCGCTTGTGCCTCGCTGTCCTCCTCCGCGCTGTCGGAGTCTTGATTTTCGGCTTCGGCGGCTTTCTTTCTTGCTTCCGTTTCCTCGATCATTGTCGCGAGGGTAGTTTCGTCAAGTTTGCACTTGGTTTTGTATATGATCAAAGCGATCGCCATGAGCACCATCGGGATGATACACATGCACGCCAGCAATCCCATCTTTGTTTTGGGATCCATGCCGGCGATCACGCCCTTTATCGACGCGATCACCTCGTCGCCGTTCAGCAGCCCTTGAGTGCCTTTGTTTTCAAGATCGGAGATCTGGTTGGTGTAGACAAGCGATCCCGTTATCAGCAGCACAAGCGACACAACGCCTTGTGTGAGCGCGGAGCCCATCTTGGCGGTGAAGGGGCGGAGGGAGAAGATGATCGCCTCGTCGCGTTTGCCTGTTTTCCACTCGTTGTACTCGACGGTGTTTGCCATATTGATGAGCATGATCATATAGAATCCCGTCGACCAGCCCGTCAGCCCGTATATGAGCGCCATCACGACAAATTTGGGAGTGATGTGCATGCCGATGAGGTCAAAACCTCCGCCCACGCTGTTTGGCCAAGCAAGGCCTATGATCAGCAACAGGGCATAGCTTGCGATCAAGCATATGCCGCAGCTGTACAGCGTTTTGTTGCGGCCGAGTTTTTTGGAAAACCATGGATAGAACAGCGTGAACACGACCGACAACACCGCGTAGACGATGCTGAACACCGTGCCGAGCATGCCCTCATATCCAAATTCAAAGTAGATAAAAAATGTAAGCAGGTTGCCAACCGCCACGCCGGAAATTATGTTCCAGATGAGCATCACCAGCGTGCACCAAAGCAGCTGATCGTTGCGGAAGAGGACCTTGAACAGATCCTTGAACTTCATGCGTTCCGTCTTGCTGATGTTGGCGGGCAGGGGCTTTTCCTTTACGCCGAGGATCGGGAACAGCTGGAAAACCACCATCAACCCCACGACCAGCACCGCCATAAGGCCGTACCCTTTGACCGCGCCAAGTCCCAGCGCCTGCGCAACGTTGCCGACTGTGAACAGCGGCACAAGCAGTCCCGCAAGTCCGCCACCCGCGCTGCACACGAGTTGCGTGAATGACGTCAGCTTGTTGCGGTCGTCGGGATTGGACGTCAGCGACGGCATCATGCCCCAATACGAGATGTCGTTCATCGTGAACGTGATCGAAAACATGAAGTACGCAAACGCAAGGAAACCTATGAATGCCCAGCCGTCAAGACGCACGTTGAACAGGGCAATGATCACGCCGCCCGTCAAGAGTGCGCCAACAAGCTGCCACGGCTTGTACTTGCCCCACTTGGTGCGCGTGTTTTCAACGATAGATCCCATGATCGGGTCGTTGAACGCGTCAAAAATTCGCGCACAAATGATGATCACCGTGATCATGGTGAATTGCGCCGTGTTGAGATGTTTTGTCAGCAACACAAACGTCAGCAGAAATCCGTTGAAAAAGTTGTACAAAAAATCTCTGCCGAACGTTCCAAGCGGATACATGATCAAGTTGCGGGTGGACAGCCTTTCGCCAACGCTCATCACGTCTTTTTGGGTCAAAACTGCCTCGCCGTTTTGAGGCGGCGCAACTTCGCAACTTGTTTGCGGTTGCGATTGAAGATTTTGATCGTCCATAATTTCTCCCCAATTTTTTGATTGTATATATATAATAACAAAAGATTAAATGATTTACAATATCCAAAATATCCAAAAAACTCATTGTTCAAAAAAAATTGTACAAAATTAAAAAAAATCAAAAAAATGCTGTACAATTCGCGAGAATTTGATTATAATGTACAGGCAATCTGGGTGTGGCGCAGTTTGGTAGCGCGCATGAATGGGGTTCATGAGGCCGGAAGTTCAAGTCTTCTCACCCAGACCAGACCAAAAAAGCACGTAAAGACCTTGCGTGCTTTTTGTTTTGCAAAAAAGCACGCTGAGGTCACGCGCTTTTTTGGTCTACTCCGCGCACAAAAAATGTACGCTTCGCAATACTTCGTATGCAAGAAGGAGCAAGAGGACGCTCCAAGATACTCGTATGGCACGCTATTTTTTGTGCT
>CANQMD010000106.1 GCA_947624885.1 uncultured Clostridia bacterium | reverse complement strand
CAGCCTGCTTGCGGGATTCGGACTTCTGTTTGTGGGCTTGAGCACCATGAGCGGCTCCATGACTCCGTTTACGATCGAAGGCTCGCCCGTGCGCAGCTTCATCGCTTCGATAAGTTTTCCCGGATATTCGGTAGTTCTCATTCTGGTCGGCGCATTGCTGACCGCAGTCATTCAATCCTCATCCGTAACGTCGTCCATAGCGATCACGATGTTCGTGTCGGGGCTGATCGACCTCAATCAAGGCATATTCCTCATTCTCGGCTCCAACATCGGCGCGTGCGTAGTGGCGCTGCTTGCATGTATGGGCGCAAACACCAACGCAAAACGAGTTGCGATTTTCCACCTCATCACAAATATTGTCAGAGTGTTCGTATTCCTCGCCATAGTGGAGATCGCCACGGCTGCAACGGGAGGGCGATTCACGCTTGGGTGGTTGTTTGAAAAGATGTTCCCGGGCATAAAGCCGTTGCAACTTTCAATGTTCCACACTCTTTTCAACGCGCTGACAGTGCTCATACTGTGGCCTATGATGGGCGCGTTTGTCAAACTCAGCGAAAAGATCCTGCCCGACAAACCCGCCAAAAAGGAAGTCCCCTCAAACGGCGAAAGACTGTACTATATCGACGAGCACATGCTCAAAACGCCGCCTATCGCCGTGCAGCAGACCAAAAACGAGATAGTCAATATGGCGGAGATCGCGATGCGCAACTTCATCCTTTCGCTGGACACGATATGCACCATGGACTACTCGCAGGTGGAAACCTTCCGCAAAAACGAAAACGAACTCAACTTTCTCAACCGCGAGATAGTGCACTTCATCGTCAAACTTTCAAAACTTGAGATGAGCGACGCTGACCACGTGTATCTGTCCACAGCATACCACTCCATCACGGACCTCGAACGCATCGGCGACTACGCAGAAAACATCATTGAGTACGCCGACAGAATGAACGCCTCGCAGGAACTGTTCTCGGCGGAAGCTATCTCGGAGATCCGCACCGTACAAGGCCTCATCGAGGATCTATACGGCAAAGTTATGAAAACCTACGTCAACGTCGACCTCGCCACGCTTGCCGAAGCGGAAGCCATCGAGGACGCGATCGACGACTACACCGCAGAAATGGCGGACAATCACATCAAGCGCATAGAGGAAGGCGTTTGCACGTCGGATATCGGCGCTCAATATCTCTCTCTTGCTTCCAATGCGGAGCGTGTGGCGGACCACTTTATCAACGTGGCAAAATCCATACGCGACTACGCGTCGCTGCCCAAAACAAACAAAGTGGACCGCGCGACGGCGGAACGCATCGCAAAATAACGACATCTACGGCGCACAAACGCGCTTTTCGCGCCGCGCACGGAGGACAATATGTTGCTCGCGCTTGCAACCAACAACCAACACAAAATCTTTGAAATACGCCGCATTTTGGGCGACTATTTTTCGGAATTAAAAACTTTGAGCGAACTCAACATCGACGTTGACGTTGAGGAAACGGGGGTCACTCTTGAGGAGAACGCGCTTATAAAGGCGCGAGCGATCGCAAAACTTACGGGGCTACCCTCGCTTGCGGACGACACGGGACTTATGGTGGACGCGCTCGGCGGCGCTCCCGGAGTATATTCCGCCCGTTATGCCGGTCCGGATCACAACGACGCGGCAAACCGCGCTCTGCTGCTCAAAAACCTTGGCAACGAGTCAAATCGCGCCGCCCATTTTGGCACGTGCGTCGCGCTCTGCTATCCCGACGGAAGTTATGTGCTGGGAAAAGGCAGAGTGGACGGCACCATATTGTTTGAGGAACGCGGCACAAACGGCTTTGGCTACGACAGCCTATTTTTCTCGACGGAACTCGGCAAAACCTTTGCCGAAGCGGACGCGGATGAAAAAAATACGGTCAGCCACCGCGCTCGCGCTCTGCGCGATTTGGTGAGCAAACTTTCGATTTGACGCCGCGACATAAACGCCGCGATTTTGTTTTTATCCAAACAAGAGGTTTTGAATGACAACTCTGCTCATTTTCAGCGATACGCACGGCATGCCGCTTCCGTCCACTCTCACGTCGGTCGCAAACGAAAGCGACTGCGTGCTTTTCCTCGGAGATGGAATATCCGCGCTTGGCGACTTGCTTTTCAAAAAGAATCTCCGCATGGTGCTTGGCAACGGCGACTATCCCTACAACGGCGTCAATCGAGAGGAAACGCTTGACATCGACGGAGTAAAGATCTTCATTTGCCACGGGAATAAATACAGAGTCAAACACGACCTGCTGCCGCTCGCGCTGAGGGCAAAGGAACTTGGTTGCAGCTATGCGTTTTACGGGCACACTCACACCGCCGCAGTCGACGAGTACGACGGCGTGACGCTGATCTGCCCCGGCTCGCCGACCTGCCCTCACTGCTCCGCCGCAACCTACGTCTACGCAGTCGCCCACCAAGGCAAGCTGACCTACAAGATCATCGACCTTTGACCGCATCGTCCTCGCATTATGCAATTGCGACGGTGCAAAAGCAGCCCGAACGTTCCAAATTCACGCCTCTCTTTGTCGCTTTACGCCCAACACGGATATGTTTTTTGAGTCGCGTTGCAAATTGCAAGAATATTTCGCCTCTTGTGCGCAAAAATTCTTGACAATGCCGACAGATTATGATAATATTTTCAAGCATTGAATTGACGCGTATCGTTATGAATGCGCCAAGGCGAGCCGAGCGGAATATGCGGGTGTAGTTCAATGGTAGAATGTCAGCCTTCCAAGCTGATTGCGTGGGTCCGATTCCCATCACCCGCTCCAAACGCAAAATGTGCGACGCACTTTCGCTCGCTCCGTGAGTCTGTAGCTCAGCAGGATAGAGCAACGGCCTTCTAAGCCGTGTGTCGGGGGTTCGAATCCCTTCAGGCTCGCCATATGGTGGATATAGCGCAGTTGGTTAGCGTGCCAGGTTGTGGCCCTGGAGGCCGTGGGTTCGAGTCCCACTATTCACCCCATTTGATGTGCCGCGTCTGATAAAGACGAATGCATAAATGTTCGGGCCTCCCTCTTTGGGGACTCGAACGGGCGGAAAAGCAAATGATCCGGTGAATCGTTTGCCCGCCCCGGCGTGATAGCGCAGGCAACGTAGCGTAGTGCGGGGTTGCCCGAAGGGACTCCCCTCGTTGTGCGAGGGACAAAAGTTTAAGCCAAGCGGAGCGAGTCCCACTATTCACCCCATTTGATGTGCCGCGTCTGATAAAGACGAATGCATAAATGTTCGGGCCTCCCTCATTGGGAACTCGAACGGGCAACAGCCAGCATACAAACTGAAAAAATCGAGATGTGCTTTTTGGAACTTTTGTTCATCTCGACAGAATGAGAACCAAGCAAAAGTTCCCCGGCACGATCTCGATTTTTATAGGGGTATCGCCAAGCGGTAAGGCAACGGATTTTGATTCCGTCATTCGTAGGTTCAAATCCTGCTACCCCTGCCAATGTCTCGTTAGCTCAGTCGGTAGAGCACCGCACTTTTAATGCGATGGTCCGGAGTTCGAATCTCCGACGGGACACCAAAAGAAACCTATCTTGAACTGATAGGTTTCTTTTTGTAGTCGGAGATTGCAACAATATATGTTGCCCACGCTTTGCGTGGCGAACTCCGGTTCCCGGACTGACGCGACGCTTCCGAGTGCAAGCACTCCTGCTCTGCTATTACGGCAGGCCGCTGGCCTCGCCTACGAATCTCCGACGGGACACCAATCCCAACCTATCTTGAACTGATAGGTTGGGATTTTCTTATTGATAAAATGACCTATATCGCACTATTTTATATAAAATTTTGCATACCGTCTTACGTACCTCTGCTCGTAACACTTTGATTTTTGCAGAAATATTTAATACTATTTACATTTGTTGGCTAGATTTTAAAGTATAATTGGCAATTAGAAATATGCACAAGCAAATAAACTGTCTAAAATGGAACTATATCTTAAACAGATAGGCTCCTTTTTTGTATCCATCGAGATGTGTGGGCATTGCTCATTATATCGCGTGCCGAATGTCACCAAAAAAGCGCCTGCTGTGGGCGCTTTTGAAGGTTGGACGCAAAGCGTTGAATTTTGATGTGCGGATATTGTCAGAACAATCCCGTGATTACGCCGTCGTTGGACACGTCGATTCGTTCCGCGGCGGGGGATTTGGGAAGTCCCGGCATGGTGAGTATGTCGCCCGTAAGCACGACGACAAAGCCTGCGCCCGCGCTGATCTTGACGTTTTTGACGGTGACGTCAAAGTTTTCGGGAGCGCCGAGTTTTTGCGGGTCGTCGCTGAAGCTGTACTGTGTTTTGGCTATGCAGACGGGGCATTTGCCAAAGCCGAGCGATTCGAGTTGTTCAATCTGTTTGAGTGCTGACGGCATATAGACGACCCCTCTGCCCCCGTAGATCTTGGTGACGACCGCATCGATCTTTTGCTTGATGGACATCTCGTCGTCATAGGAAAATTTGAAGTTGCCCTTCTCTTCCTCTGTGAGCCGCACCACTTCGCGAGCGAGCGCTTCCCCGCCCTTGCCGCCGTCCGCCCAGACCGTGGACAGCACAGTATTCACGCCGAGTTCGCGGCATTTATTTATGACGGTTTCTATCTCCGCGTCGGTGTCTGTCGGGAAGCGATTGACAGCTACCACACAAGGCAGTCCGTAGACGTTTTTGATGTTTGAAACATGTCTGAGCAAATTTGGCAGTCCCTTTTCAAGCGCGGCGAGATCCTCGGTGGCGAGTTCTGTCTTTTTGAGGCCTCCGTGCATCTTGAGCGCACGCACCGTCGCGACAATGACCACCGCGTCGGGCACAAGTCCCGCCATGCGGCACTTGATGTCGAGGAATTTTTCCGCGCCGAGATCCGCGCCGAAGCCTGCCTCCGTGACGGTGTAATCGCCAAGCGCAAGCGCAAGTTTTGTTGCTATCACAGAGTTGCATCCGTGCGCGATATTGGCGAACGGTCCGCCGTGCACGATCGCGGGAGTTCCCTCCAGAGTCTGCACAAGATTGGGTTTGAGCGCGTCTTTCAAAAGCGCCGCCATAGCGCCCACGGCTTTTAGGTCGCCCGCGGTGACGGGCTTGTCGTCAAAGGTGTAGCCCACGATGATACGCGACAGCCTTGCTTTGAGGTCGTTGATATCGCTTGCGAGGCACAGCACCGCCATTATCTCGCTTGCGACGGTGATGTCAAAGCCGTCCTCGCGCGGAACTCCGTTTGCTTTGCCGCCCATGCCGTCCACGATGAAGCGCAGCTGGCGATCGTTCATATCCACGCAGCGTTTCCAAGTGATCTTGCGCACGTCTATGCCCAG
>CANQMD010000105.1 GCA_947624885.1 uncultured Clostridia bacterium | reverse complement strand
CTTCGCGTTGCGTACGCCAAGTACGCGCGTGCTCAGAAAATTGGCTTTTCCTTGTCTTTGAACAAATATCGCGGTTTTACAAACTACACTATATGGCGATTAGCTTTGTCAGCGCTCTTCATCCAAATATCGAGATTTTATCGGCTCCCTTTAGTAAGGGGAGCTGTATGCGCCTTGCGCAGACTGAGGGGATTGTCAGAAAGACCTTCATTCTCGCTGCTACGCTTGTTTATTTTCATTGGGGACGGGGGAACACCGCTTGAAATGAAAATTCATTTTCATTTTTGCCCCGTCCATAATGAAAATAAAATATCAACCCTGTCCCCGCAATTATCTCAACCTTTGTCCGAACGTCGCTATTCTTCGCCCAAAGCCCTGTCCGAGCAATTACAGCAGGTTAAATATCCGAGCGCAAAAATAGAAGTGAAAAATATTTTTATGCAGAGAAATTGTATAATTATGCATAAAAATTTATAAAGGTCATTTATTTACAAAATCCTCAAAGTCGGCTATAATACTTGTGCTTTGAGCAAATAAAATTTGAGGTGGAATATGATCGCTGACGAAAGACAGATCAGATTGGCGAAAAATTTGGTGAACTACTCCGTCAAGGTGGGGAAGGGCGACAAAGTGTGGCTGGACGTCATCGGAGATTGCGGAAATTTGGCGGAAATAGTGATAAAAGAGATATATGCGGCGGGCGGAGTTCCGTTTGTGAACGTTGTGGACAGGAGGTTGTTGAGGGCGACGCTTTTGAATTGCGACGAGCAACAGCTGAAGATCATGAGCGAGCGGGATTGTGCGCTTATGGACAAAATGGACTGCTACATCGGCATACGCGGCGGAAACAACAGCTACGAGTTGAGCGACGTGCCGGAGGAAAAACTGCGGGCATATGAAACCATATATTCCACGCCCGTGCATAGCGACAGGCGCGTGGCAAAGACAAGGTGGGTGATCCTGCGCTACCCGACGGAGGGCATAAGTCAGCTTGCGGGCATGTCCACGGAGGCGTTTGAGGACTACTATTTTGACGTGTGCTGTCTGGATTACGGCAAAATGGACAGGGCGATGGACGCGCTGAAAGCGCTTATGGAAAGGACGGACAGGGTGAGGATCGTCGCGCCGGACACGGACTTGAGTTTTTCCATCAAAGGGATGCCCGCGATAAAGTGCGCGGGGGATTGCAACATCCCCGACGGCGAAGTGTACACCGCGCCCGTGAAGGACAGCGTGAACGGTTTTGTACACTACAACGTGCCGTCGATCGAGAGCGATTTCCGCTTTGAGGACGTGCGGTTGGAGTTCAAAAATGGCAAAATAGTGCAAGTTTCGGCAAATAACACCCCAAAAGCGACCGCGCTTTTCAACCTTGACGAGGGCGCGAGATATGTGGGGGAATTTGCGATAGGAGTGAATCCCTACGTCACCAGACCCATAGGCGACATTCTGTTTGACGAGAAGATAAGCGGATCCATCCACTTCACGCCGGGCTGCTGCTATGACGACGCGTCCAACGGAAACAAGAGCGCGTTGCATTGGGATCTGGTGCTGTGTCAGACCCCCGAATACGGCGGCGGAGAGATATATTTTGACGACGTTTTGATAAGAAAGGACGGGAGATTTGTGCTTGCGGAACTCGAGGGGCTCAATCCCGAAAATTTGAAATAAACATTAAAAAAATTTAAAGGTTTGCAAAAAGTCAAAATTTCAAAGCGCTCGTTCGGAGCGCTTTATGCATATTTTTGTATAAAAACGGAGGCGGAGCGCATATCGCGCTGATCAGTCATATAAAAGCGGGCAAAATGTATAAAAGCGAAGGTTTTATGCATAAAATTTGGGGTGTTTATGCATAAATTTTGCATAAAATCCCTCAAATTAATTGAATTTTAATTATATTTTGTGCATAAAAACAGTTGCCATAGACTACATTTTTTGATAAAATGAAAGTCCAAATAGATTTATAATGTGAGAATAATATAAATATATATTCTCATTCTGCAGATATTAGGGTTGATATCGAAGTGGAGGCAGAGATGAACAGAACAAAGAAGTTCGGCGCAATATCGACGATTTTGGTGGCAGTGCTTATATTCACGGCTGTTTTCAACGTTATTTTGACGGGCACTGTGCATATCGGCGGCGGCAATATCACAAGCGAAGTTGCGCAGGCGACGGGGAGTATTTCCAAGTCGGATATGAACTTGGACGCTGTGCGCGAACAATATCTCAACTACAACAAGATCGAAAAGAACACGGCAAGTTTTGACGGGCAACGTTGGGTAATCGTCGAACTTGACGGGCAATCCCTTTACGAGTCATTCAAAGACAGCGTGAGATTCAACGATTTCAGCGAGTACCTCAAGAGCGTGGAGGGGAACAAAGCCCTTGCAAGCGTCAAAGCAAAGCAGAGCCGCTTTTTGGACAAGCTGGACAAATACGGCGTTGACTACATCTTCAAATACAACTACACCACGCTCAGCAACGGCGTTGCGATCAAGGTCGACGCAGCCGGCTACAACACGATCATGGGGCTGAGCGGCGTTAAGGACGTTTACTATTCCGAGCACTACGACGTGCCCGAATATACGGCGGTGTCAAACAACGCGAACGTTTACTCCACGGGTATCTACGACACGAGCGAACTTGTGAACATAGATCTTGACGGCGACGGTGAGCCGGACGGCACATATCAGGGACAGGGAATGGCGGTCGCCATCCTCGACACAGGTCTTGATCACACCCACGAGGCGTTTGACCCCGTTAAATTTGAAGAGGACCTCGGCGAACAAAAAGATGATGTGCACTTCACCAGAGATAATATTGCGGAATTGGTGGGGGAAAAGGATCAAAATGGCGCTCCGAAACTTGCCGCCGCAAGAAACGGCGCGGGAGTGGACGAGCTTTACTACAACCTCAAAGTGCCGTTTGCATACGACTATGCGGACGACGATTCGGAGGTTTTCCCGGCATACTCCAACCACGGCACGCACGTCGCGGGCATCGTCGCGGGCAAGAGCGATTACGACGTGACTCCCGAAAATAAGGACGACGACGAAACGTTTGTGGGCGTTGCGCCTCTTGCGCAGCTTGTGATCTGCAAAGTGTTTACGGACGACCTGTATGACGACACCCTTGGCGGCGCGGACAGGATCGACATCCTTATGGCGCTTGAAGATTGCGTGGCGCTTGGCGTGGACGTGATCAACATGAGCCTTGGCACATCGGCGGGCTTTTCGGACGAGGACTCCGACGAATATACCGCAAGAGTTTACAACTCCATACGCGAGATCGGCATAAGCCTTGTGTGCGCGGCGAGCAACGACTACAGTTCGGGCTACGGCGGCGGCAACGGCACAAACCTTTCCACCAACCCTGACAGTGGCACGGTGGGATCGCCCTCTACGTACTTCTCGGCGCTGTCTGTCGCGTCAATCAACGGACAGTTGTCAAAGTATCTCCAGGGCAACAACAACGAAAATCAAGTTGCGTTCATCACCAACTCCAGCGACGGAGATGGCAACAGAATAGAGTTCATCGAGGAGTTGCGCAAACAGCTTGCCGCAAAATACGGCGACGCGAGCAAGGATCTGAGAGGAGGCGACGTCTTCACAAAGGGCACAAGCGACGACCTCAACCTGAAGTACGTCCTCATCGGCGGCGTTGGCAGACCAAACAACTACAACGCGAACATCCGCAATCAATTGCGTTCGAGGACATACAACGGCGCTTCCGTGGACGGCACGATTGCGCTTATCAAGCGCGGCGACACGACTTTTGCCGAAAAGGTGCAGGAAGCGATGGCGAACGGCGCGGACGCGGTGATAATCTACAACAACGTTTCGGGCACGATCAATATGAGCCTGGGCGAGGTCACGGATCCCGTCCCCACCTGCCTCATCACGATGGACGCGTCCGTCCCGTTTGTGGATTTTGCAAAGGCGCACAGCAACATTGGCACGGTGCAGGTGTCCGACAGCTTCCAGGCAGGTCCGTTTATGTCGGACTTCTCAAGCTGGGGCCCCGTGTCCGACCTGACGCTCAAGCCTGAGATCACGGCGCACGGCGGCGAGATCACATCGTCAGTCCCCGGCGCATACGACGTGCTGAGCGGCACCTCGATGGCTTCGCCGAATATGGCGGGCGCGGTTGCGGTGCTGAGGCAATATATCAAAGAAAAGTCCAAGCAGGACGGCAATGAACTCACAGGAAACGCGTTGAATTCCCGCGTCAATCAAGTGCTGATGAGCACGGCGACGATCGCTCGCAACGAGGAGGGCAATCCGTACTCCCCGCGCAAACAGGGCGCAGGGCTTGCGGGCATAAAGGACGCGGTGCTGAGCGAGGGCTACATCACCGTCAAACCCAACAACGAGCACGCGGCGCAGATATACAACGAGGAAAATCCCGACACCAAGGATTGCATCGACGAGGACGGTTGGCTTGACAAGACAAAGATAGAACTGTTTGACGACCCCGCAAGAGAGGGCGTGTACACTTTGAAATTCACGGTGTGGAACATCACGAGCGTGGCTCAGAAGTACCTGCCCACAACCTACGTCATGACGGAAACGCTTGCGTCGGACAACAAGACCGTCGCGGAAAAGGCGTATATGTTGACGGATATGTGCGATATCGTTTACACAGGCAGCGACAATTGCTATCAAAACGGCATCATCACCGTCCCCGCAAACAGTTCGGTGAACATTGAGGTGAAGATCACCCTCGGCGAGCAGGCGAGAGCGTACTTCGAGCAAAAGATCACAAGACAGATCGCCGGTACGGACGGCAGACCTGTCAGCACAACCGTATCGCCCTTCCAAAACGGCATGTACGTTGAGGGATTTGTGTCGCTTGACAACGTGACGAACGGCGAGAGCGCGGACGCAAAAGGCGTTACGCTTGGTGTGCCTTACCTTGCATTCTACGGCGATTGGACGGACGCACCGCTGTTTGACTACGACATTTATGAAGTGTCCGAAAGCGAGGGCAACACCGCGATCGAGTTCGAGGACAAACTGAAAACCACGTCCCTTCCCACTCAGGTCATCGGCAGATACCACGAGGACGATTATATTCTGCCTCTCGGTACGTATCTGTACGAGATGGACGACGATGAGGACGATATATATCCTTCCCGCGAAAAGATAGCGCTGTCAAAGTACGACCAGCAGGGCAGCTACACTGTGTACGAACTGTACGCGGCGTATGCGGGATTGCTGAGAAACGCGTCAAAGATCACCACCACCGTGACCAACCGCAAGACGGGCGAAGAGGTGTATGTTGAGGATCTGATGAACGTCGGCAAAGCGTATGCGGCGGGCGGCGGCACGATGTATTA
>CANQMD010000104.1 GCA_947624885.1 uncultured Clostridia bacterium | reverse complement strand
ACCCGATTGTTGTTTCCCATTATGTTTGCGCTGTTCATCTTCCCTTTGCCTCCTTCCGATTAATCTATCCTTTGTTTTCCCAAATGCCTTGCTCTTTTTCCTATGCACAGCCCACGCTTTTCCTTATTTCTCTCTCTTCCCGCCTATTCCTTTTTCAGCCACTCTTTGTTGCAATAGGTTTCGCTCAACAATTGCGCCGCAGACGCGGGATCGGACAGCGCAAGCGCAATATCGTCCGCATACCACCCATCTACGCTGTCAAACGTGACCGCTTCAAGTTTTTCGCAATTTGTAAATGCATTCGCACCTATTTTGACCACGGATTGCGGAATCTCTATTTCGCTTATATCACAGTAAAACGCGGACTCGCCTATATATTTAAGCCCTTCCGGCAAAACCACACTCTCCACAGACCAATCTATTACCATGAAGTAATCTGCAATTCCAACGGTGTCGCTCAAAAATTCAATTGGATTGATCGTGTCGCACTTGACCGCCCATTTATCAACGTATTTCACGCCGTTTTCTGTCTTTATCAAGTCATCGCAACCCTCAAATACGTTCCTTCCCACGCTTGTCACACTATCCGGTATTGTAAACGATGTCAAGCCTTTGCAGTTCTGGAACGCATAGTCACCTATGCCGGTCACATCATTGCCAAGAGTGATATTTTCTATATTTTCGCAATTACTAAACGCTCCGTTGTAAATCGTTCCACCAAGCACAGTGACGGATTTCAAAGATTGCGGAATGTAATATGTTCCAACAAAGAAGTTACTCTCCTCTCCCTCGCTCTCTCCGCTGATATATTTGCCAAAAAACATTTGTTTTGTAGCGACAGCGCCGTCAAATACGTCATCTCCAAAAATATAACCCAATGGCTTTATAAATTCGGCTTCGCCGTCATAGTCAATAACCCCGCCGACTTCTTTGAATCCTACAAATGGAATTGTCAGGCTTTCAAGCTGACCGCACCCGCTCAAAGCGCCAAATTCAATATTAGTTACGCTTTCCGGTATATACAATGATTTAATGTTGACAAGTTTAGATTTTGTAAACGTCTTTACTCCTGTTACAGGTTTCCCTTTATACTCGTCGGGTATGACCAAATCTCCAACCTCACCATCCAAAATATAAGTGTACGATCCGTCCGAATTTTTGCTGTAGTGTGTTCCCCTCGGCAATGACCGCGCCCCCGTTCCAACTGCAAACGCTAAAAACATTGGCAACAATACGGCTACTACGACAACATGTAGAATTGCGTCTTTATGATACGCAAAACTTTTTTTATCTTTGACCATTATCAAAATAAACAATATTATTCCAACAACAGTTATGCCAACAAACAAACCCAGCCATAGCGGTTCTTTATCAAGCATCCAACAATTCAGAAACGCGCCGCTGCCCAAAAATAGATACGCAGAAATCAAGATACCGAGAATACCGAAACAGCTGTTTAGTCTATCTACTATTTGATTTGAGCCATGCCATAAGGAAACAACACCAAGTATTCCCGCCAATGCAAAAACAACAACAAACAACCATCCTGTATAATCCGAAAAAGAACTCCACGGCAACTTAAACGTCATAGTTACAACCGCCGCGCTCAACGCCGCCGCCAAAAAATACAGAACATATGCGATTATATTTTTTTTTCGGTTTTTCTTATTTTTTTCTTGTTCCCTTTTCTGCCTCTCCTTTTCTTTCTCTATTTCGTCTTTTTCCTTTTCCCGTTGCCCTTCCAGGCTTGTTGAAATCACATCGTACAGTTTTACATACACGGCTTTTTGCTCGTTCGTGCCCCACTTGCAGGCATTGTTATAATGCTCATCATCTAGCGACTTGTGTATATCAGCAAACTCGATACCGGATATGTTTTCGAGCAACATGGCAAGATTGCAATCGGCATTAAGAAAATCCTCAAAACTATCGCACGTTATTTTTATTTCAGACTCTGCCAGCCACAACCCAAAATATGCGTCTGCTTGTAAGTCATTTTTTTCCAATGTTACTTCTCTAAAACGTTCGGCTGCCTCGTTGAACTTTCCTTCCTTAATGCAAAGCCAACCTTTTTTCATTTCTTTTATGCCCACTTGAGATACGCCTACGGCAGGCGCATCCATTTTTGCCGCAAATTTCTCCAACTTATTCAACACAGCTTCTGTCCGCTGCGCGCTGTTGTTGCTCAAACTCTCCAGCCTTTCTGCCAACGCCGCGTTGCTCCTGCTTATTTCCGCGTTGCTCTTGCCGATGTCCAGCATCTCTGCGCGCAGGTCTTCCACCATTTGCTGAATTTGCGGCGAATCAATTTGTATCTTCGCCAAATTCTCTTGAATGGCTTGTATTATCTTTTCATCGCTCTTATCGGCGATATCCTCAATCTTAGGCAGAAGCGCTTCGGCGATTTTGCTGTCCACCGCATTGTTCACATACTCATCAATAGTAGCTTGCGGAATACTTTTCAACGTCTCGCCAAACTGCTCCGCCATGCTTTGGCGCAACTGCTCTGCCATATTTTGGAAAAGTTCGTCCAACTTCGCTTGAGATTTACCGTCAAGGCGTTGCTTTGTGGTCGATTTGTCAATATAAAGTAGCGAAAAAACGTGTTTGTTCATTTATTATCCCTCCTGTTCGTTCGTATCTTCTTCGTCGCTGTCGTACACATGCTCCGAGTTGTCAATATAAACCAACGCGAATATGATTTTGACTATAACGCTTCTCTTTTTTGCTTTCAACAGCTTTTCCGTTTGCTTGTCCAGGGCGGCGTTTGACTTGCTCTCGCTCATATCTTCAACGGCGTTGCACATATCATCTCTCTTCCCATCGTCCGCCACCTCATAGATAAATCCGAAAATGCCCAGCACAAGGTCCACAAGCCCGATGATTTCGCCGACCGGAGCCTCCCCTATCAGGTTGGTGGTGTAACGAAGCGCCGTCAGCACAATAGACGCAATGGCGATCACTGCCAGGATCGCGATCACTATCCATCTGCGGCGCGAAACTTTCCTTTTATCCGCCGTCAAAATGTTGTATTTGACCACCATAGGATTGTTTTGTATCCACGACGCGACTTCCAAAAAAATGCTTTTCAGTTCGCCAATGATCCTGCTTTTTGCATCGTCCTTGACATCCTGATCGTAAATCTTTGAATCTTCATACACAAACATATCAAACGCGCCGTCTTTTTCAAATGTCTGCACGCTCATCATCGCGCCCATATCTTCGCTGTCCGGTATCGCAAACAAAATATCCGCGACCCTGTTCGCTTCTGCTTTGATCTCCCTATCGGGCCCGTTGTATTCAACGACTTTTTGGATGTAACTCTTCTTCATTTCAAAATTGTCCTCGCTTTATTTTTCTTCTCCGCGCCGCGCGATATTACAAACTTCTCAACCGTCCGCACCCTTACCGCACATATATCGCGTATACCCATTCCGCGCGCATGTTGTCACACTTTCCGTGCGTCTGACGTCACACTTTCCGTGCGTATATTGTCACATTTTGTATTATAAAGTAAAATCTCTATTTAAACAAGCAAAATCTTCATTCAAAAAATCCAATTTTGCAATGCCCCCTCAAAAAATTTTAATCCACATCCTCGCCACAACCCCTCCACTTTTCCAATTGAGGCGCCCCTTAGTAAGGGGAGCTGTCCGCTCCACAGAGCGGACTGAGGGGATTGTCCCCCATTCTCTCCTGTCATTCTGAGCGCAGTCGAAGAATCCCCTTGTCCAAGCGTTTCCCGTCCCCGCTGTCATTCTGAGCGCAGTCGAAGAATCCCATTGTCCGAGCGCTCCTATACACCCTCTCCGCCTATATATTTTCATTGGGAACAGGGCAAAAATGATTTTCATTGGTGTAAAGTTAATAAACAAGACGGCAAGCGCAAAATTGCACTTGCCGTCATAAGGGGGAAAATTCATGACGCTGAACGTCAGAAAATTTCTTATTCTTCGCTCGTTTGATCTGCGCTTTCGGGGCTTTGCAGTTCGTCCGCGCTCGTTTGATCTGCGCTTTCGGGGCTTTGCAGTTCGTCTGCGATTGCCTCTTCCGGGCTGTCTGATGCCTCAGGTTTGTCGCTGTCGTCTGCCGCGTTTTCCTGCTCGGCTGCCGCGTCATTCTGGGTCGTCGCGTCGTCCTTCTCGTCTGCTTTAGCGGGTTTTTTCAGCTTGCCGATGCCTTTTTTGACAGCGCCGACAATCTTTGAGAATATGCCGTTCTTTTTCTCCTCGATAATTGTGACGTTGTCCTCGTCAAGCGACTGCGTGACCTCGATCTCTTCGTACTCGCAATAGTCGGGGGTTATGGCCTTGGTGGTGGTTTCGTTGAAGAAGCGCTCGTAGGAACTTTCTATGGCGACTCTGATCACGTCACCCTCTTTCACGTCGTACTTATTTGGCATCTTGATGACGATGTCGGTATCCCCTATCTTGCCGTGGACGTTAAGGATATCGCCAAGCAATTCGATGATGCGCACGGTGATCTCAAACGACGCGTTCTCGTAGCGTGCAAAGCGCTCGTCCTTTTCAAAAATGAGGTTTTCCGGGCGGATGCCGTAAACAAATCCGTGCCCGACATAATCCTTGAGCAATTGCATTTGCTCGTCCGTCATATTGATATATTGGTCGCAGCCGTTAATATAGAACTTGCCGTCCTCGCTGAGTTTGCCATAGAGGAAGTTCATAGCGGGCGTGCCGATAAAGCCTGCGACAAACAGATTTGCGGGGTGTTGATAGACCTCGTTTGGCGTGCCGATCTGCTGGATGAAACCGTCCTTCATAACGACAATTCTCGACGCCATCGTCATAGCCTCGATCTGGTCGTGCGTGACGTAGATGGTTGTTGCTCCGACTTCCTCGTGAATTCTGACTATCTCGCTTCTCATAGCCACTCTCAGCTTCGCGTCGAGGTTACTGAGAGGCTCGTCCATCAAAAACACCTTGGGTCTGCGCACTATGGAGCGACCAAGCGCGACTCTCTGTCTTTGACCGCCCGAAAGCGCACGGGGCTTTCTGTCGAGATAAGGCGTGAGTTTCAATATTGCCGCCGCCTCTCTCACTCTCCTGTCGATCTCTTCCTTGGGGACCTTGCGGAGTTTCAGGGCGTAAGCCATATTGTCGTAGACGGTCATCTGCGGATAAAGCGCATACGATTGGAACACCATTGCTATATCCCTATCTTTTGGTGCCGCATTATTCATGAGTTTGTCGTCTATATAGAACTCTCCGTACGAGATCTCCTCAAGACCGGCGATCATTCTCAGCGTCGTGGACTTGCCGCAACCCGAGGGGCCGACGAACACGATAAACTCTCTATCTTTGATGTCGATGGAGAAATCGTGCACGGCATGCACGCCGCCGTCATACACTTTGTTTACATTTACAAGTTTTACAGATGCCATTTTATTTTACCGCCTTTTC
>CANQMD010000103.1 GCA_947624885.1 uncultured Clostridia bacterium | reverse complement strand
CGACGGCGATGGACATGATGCCCATCATGAACGTGTTCAACGAGTGGCATGCCGCGAATACAAGCAGGAAGATAAGAGCGGTTTTCGAGGCGAGTCAGCGCGCGGGCAAGTACACAAATTGGAACTACCCTTACGGCTACAAGGCGGGTACCGACGACAAGCGCACCGCGGTGATAGACGAAGAGGCGGCAAAAGTTGTACGACGCATATATGATTTGCGACTGCAAGGCAACTCGGCGCGGACGATAGCGCAGATACTCACTTCCGAGGGCATCCCGAATCCCGCCACGTACTATACGCGATTGGACGGCAACAAATGGGAGCGCGATTGTTCCCCGTACTGGGTGCCGCGCACGGTACGTTGGATATTGTCCAACCCGACCTATCTCGGCAGCACCATACAGCACAAGACGACGCGCATCTCCTACAAAAACCATAGGATCGTAAACGTGCCCGAAAGCGAGTGGATCGTGACCGAAAATTCGCATGAACCGATCGTCTCAAAGGATGTTTGGGACAAAGTGCAGGCGACGTATGCGTCGCCACGCGGGAGGGCGGACAAATCGGGAAAAGTCCACGCATTGTCGGGATATGTAATCTGCCCCGATTGCGGCAAAAAGTTCAAACTCAAAACCGCGAAAGACGCGCATACTTGTTTCATCTGCCGAACCTACGTTGATCTTGGAAAGAAGTATTGCACTTCTCATCATATCACCGAAAAGGCACTTGAACAGTTGGTTTTGGATGATTTAAGGTCGCTCTCTGCAAACATCGCGATAGACGAAGAAAAAGTCAAAGAACGATTTTTACGCGAGATGTCGAAGCGGAGCGAGGAGAGCAGGGATTCCGATGAGAAGCAACTGAGAGCATATCAAACGAGGCTTGCGGAAATTGATAAACTCCTGCAATCCGCGTTTGAAGCGAAGGTCTTGGGCAATTTGCCCGAAAGCGTACTTTCGAGTCTTTGCGACAAGTACAAGTCGGAAAGAGAAACGATTTTGAAAGCGAAAAACGAAATTGAAAAACGGCTTTCAATGATGTGCAAAGACGATGACGCCGCCGAAGAGTATGTCAAAAAATTGAAACGTTACGGCGCATGCGAAAGTCTGACGCGCGAAATGTGTGGGGAGCTTATCGACCACATAACGGTGGGCGAAAAAACCAAGACCGGAGAGCGTGAAATCAATATCTATTATAAGTTTCTTTCGGACGAAAGTCTTGAAACATTCAGAAAAACAAAATAAATTCAACCCATAAAACACGACGGCGACAGGCGCAACCGGTCCACAAGGTCCCGCGGGTGAAGCGGCGGGAGTTGGCACGCCCACGGTTGGGCTTACGCAGCTGCCCGCAGGAGCCGATCCGACCGTAGCGGTATCCGCAAGCGGCCCATCCACGGCGACCGTATTCGACTTCCAATTCGGAATACCGCTGCCCATCACTACCGATTCACTGTACGCGACGAACGGCGCGCAGACGGTGGATACGGCAACGGTCATTCCGCTTGTGCAGAGCGGCGCGCCCGCAGGATCGACGTTGACGTTCACCGACAACGCTATTACGGTGCCGACAGGCGTATACCTCGTCAGCTACGGTGCAAGCGGCACAAACGCGACGGGCGACAGCCTGGCTGTACAGCTGTATGCGTCGGGCGTTGCGGTGCCCAACTCCACCGCCACGGACACCGCGGGCGCCGCAGCGTCTGGAAGCGTGAGCAGAACTATGCTTTACACCGCGACGGGCGCCACTCCCCTCTCCGTCTACAATTCCACCGCACAAGCCATAAACTTCACCGACGCATACCTGACCGTAGTGCGGATCGCCTGATCCCATACCCTGCTCGGCGCAAAATTGCGCCGCACCTGACGACGGCTTTCCCGCCAAACAACGGCTTTTAATGCCGATCCCCAAAACAGCGAGGCATCCCCTCGCTGTTTTTTGTATGGAAAGCCCCGCACATCTCACGTTCCATTCTTCTGCCAAATTTCCTTTCTCTCGCCACTTCGCCGCTCGACCGCGGCGCATATTCACCCGACTCCGCTTCCTCATATTTGGTTTCCCGAATTTTATTTCATTCACATCCAAAGTTTGTTTCTTTAATTTACGGCAAATATCAATATCGGCAGTTTAATTATCTATTTTAAACATTAAAATCGCATTTATACAAAAATATCCGCGATATCACCCTCTCTCAAGCCAACCGAGAAATCCTTTGATTTTTGCTTATTTTGCCCTGCCGCAGGATCGCTGCTCTCAATGGTCACACATGCAAATGCTTCATATCTTGCAATCGTTTTCCCCATATCATCATCGCCCTCCACATACCCAATTTTGATGAATATCGCGCAAAAAGGAAACGACTTCTTCTGCTTCTTGACGCACTACATGGCGACTTATAACTCGACGACCTCTTATGAGTGTGCTACCTTGATTACAGCTATTTAAGTCGCAATTCTATATCAAGCAAATTTTTCAAATTCACAAATAGAAAGCGCTCTTTCAAAATGCCTGATAATAAAAATTTCTCACTTTGCAAAGCTGTGTGAGTAAAAATTGACGTTGCGCCAAATTTTATATAATTGTTTTGGTCATTCTGAAAAGGATGTGGATTGAAAATGGGCAGATCCGGGCAAACAGTGAGTCCCCAAGGCCGTCAGCCCCTCTCGCCGAGCACAGATGAAAAATCTCCGAGCCGCCAAGGGCTGTATCGTCAAAACAAACCTACCCCATCTCGCGCCAGTCGTGGGATCGAAGCCGCCGGGATATGTCTGCCGCACGATTTCTGTCGCGCTCTCACACGAGTGTGGATTGAAACAACATTATGCCGTCTACGACACGAGAGAAAGATGCCCGCATACAGGGCATGGATTTAAAAATACGTTTTGGCAATGCCGCTTGAACAAGGTCCCTTCCGCGGCGCGCAGATCGAAAATCATCGGGTCGCGGGGCGGAATTTGCGCGAAAACGCTTTACAAAACCCCGTCGATAATGTATTATATTTAAGCTATTTGACAAATAGCGCAACAATTCCTTTCCCGAAAGGGACAATAGACCAAAAGGAGGTAAAGCTATGGATAAGTATGAGATTCTCTACATTATTCGCGGCGCTATCGAGGACGAGCTGAAGGAAAAGACCGTTCAAAAGTTTGAGCAACTTGTTGCCACGCAAGGCGGCACGGTTGACGAGCTGGACAAATGGGGCATGAAAAAGTTCGCCTATGAGATCGACCATCAAACCGAGGGGTACTATGTGCTGATGAACGTCACCTGCACCAAGGAAGCCCAGGCGGAGATCTACAGACTGATGCGCAACGATGAGAATGTTATCAGGCAAATGTTTTTGAAAAAGTAAGGAGAAGATTATGAACAAGGTTTTTTTGATAGGCAATCTGACAAGAGATCCGGAGTTGTCCTCAACGCAGGGCGGCATCAAATTTTGCAGATTTACGCTGGCAGTATCGCGCAGCTACACCCGTGACGGCAAGAGGGAAACGGATTTCCTCCCCGTGATCGTATGGAGAGCGCCCGCCGACAATTGCGCACGTTACCTCAAAAAGGGCAGTCGCGCGGCGGTGAGCGGCAGCATTCAGATCAGGACATATGACGCGCAGGACGGCAGTCGCCGCACCGTGCCGGAGATCGTTGCGGACGAAGTACAGTTCCTCTCGACAAAGAGCGACGACGACAGAGGCGACGTTGATTTTGACGACCTCAAGCCCATCGACGAGGATCTTCCATTCTAAAAAGGAGTTTTTGAATTATGGCAGAAGAAGTAAAAGCGCCGCGCCCTCAAAAGAGAGCGCCCAAAAAGAAAGTTTGCACTTTCTGCGTTGAGCACATCAACGAGATCGACTACAAAGACGTTGCAAAACTCAGAAAATTCATCACGGAAAAGGGCAAGATCCTGCCCCGCCGTATGAGCGGCGTATGCGCAAAGCATCAACGCCCCCTCGCAGTGGCGATCAAGAGAGCAAGGCAAATGGCACTGCTCCCCTACAAAGCCGACTGATTTCAACCAACAACTTATGTGAGCCACGATCGTTTGGCGCGGCATATTTCGATATGCGATGCCCATGCGATCGAGGCTCTTTTTTCTTTCGAATATTCTTCTCCCTCAAACATCATTTTGCCCGCACACTTCGTATCTCACGCACATATTCGTTCTCTTCTTGGGCTTCATACCCTTCTGCAACCGTTATACCACAAAAAAAATGTCGATCTGCGAGCGGAAAGTTACAGCGAAAAGTTCATACCCTGCGCAATTTGTATTTTACACTATCGCGATTTTTTGCATGCAAAAACGCCCGTCGCAATTGACGGACGTTTTCAACAATAAAGCGGCAATGGCTTGACGTTTTGCCAAGATCATTCCTCGTTCTCCTCGTCGCCCTCGCTCATGGGGATCCAATTTTTATCGTTTTCCTCGCGACACCACATTGTCAACGTCCCCTCGCTGAGCGACAACTCCATTTTGACAAACAATTTATATTCGTCCGCCCTGTCCCTATAGCTTTGAGGCACATTCATGGCAAATTTCATTCCGTTTGGCTTGAATTTTTCCTTGTTTCGCTCGTTGAAAATCACACACTTCGCGTCATTATTTGCTATAGCGGCGGCGATCTCCTGTTGAGTGTATCGCACCTTTGACTCAAACACTTTGCAAGTTATTTCCGAAGCGGTTGCGCATTGCGCCCGCAGCCATTTTTTAGACTCGCAGGTCGCCACTCCGTCTGTGAAATCCATCCCCTTAAAGATCAAATTCATAATTTGCTGTTGCCTTTTTTCATTCTGGATCATTATGCCATACGTCGCCCACACCTTAAACTTTGTGTCCACCATGTTTTTCATGCGGTTTTTGGCATAGTACGCCGCGCCCGCCGCGATCGCCTGCGACGGCATAAATTTTGCCACTTCGGCTTTTGGGTAGAGCGCTTGCAAGCCCTCCCTGATCTGCGGCATATGACAGCCTCCGCCGACCAGCACAATCCTGTCAAACTTATTGATCCCCCCGTTTGCGCTCACAAATTGGCGGATGAGATCCTTTTGCAACAGGGCTTTTGTGGCTTCATCAAACTCCGCTCTGCTCATTTGGATCTCGACATCCCTGTTCACGCCGGTAAATATACGCTTGATATCGCGGGTGCTCTCCTTGTCGCCCTTTTTGCACAACAGCAGCTTGAATTCGCGCACCGCCCTCATGCGGACGGGGTCGAACTCTTCGTCGTCGGGATATATTTTTTTGTAAAGCGCCTCGTCCCAGTCGTTGCCGCCCAGGCTGAGGTCGCCGTCCTCGTCCTCCACCGTAAACGTGATCTTTCCGTCATCGGCAATGGAGTACGACACCGAAGTCACGTCGCTTGTTCCTCCGCCTATGTCCACGATAAGCAGTCGCCCGCTCGCGCCGAGCCTATTCCTGTTTTGAGTGATATATGCCAGCGCCGCCGCAACAGGCTCCGCCACGGTAGAAACGTT
>CANQMD010000102.1 GCA_947624885.1 uncultured Clostridia bacterium | reverse complement strand
TGGATTTGCCTCGGAAAATTCCGAAGTTATATCATTAAATTTGGTTGCTATAATTGTTTCATAACCCCAGTTTTGGATATGCCTCGCGACGCGGTGAGAGAGTGGAACGCAAACCAAAAAAAGTTTGACAAACGCGCTCCCGCGGTGATGGGTACGGACGGATTTTATCACTACAACGACGAGAACGGGCCGTATCTGCTGGCGAACCTGTACAGCAGAGGATTGCCTTTCCACATCGCTCGCGGATATGAAAGAACGGTGTCAGAGGCGGTGATGGGCAGCTTGTTTAAGGACGCGCAAGGGAACGATATGGCGGATGAGATCACACAATATCTCATCGCCGCAAACAATTCGGAACTTGCGAGCCTCACCGTGGTGACGGAGGAACTCAAAAATATGTTGAACGCCTTTGCGCAGGCGTTGTATCCCGAATGCGACGATACCGCTTGGCTGGAATTTTGCATATGGTTTGAGCACTACGGCACAGATCCCTCAGACCGCGGCATAAGCGACTTTGACCGAAACCCCGTGCGAGGACTCATGAAGAGGACGGCGATCCCCATGGCGCAAGTGCATCAGGGCATGTTTGCCGACTTGACGGAGATAGAAGATCAATACAAAAACAAGGTCGTGGTGGACAGGGTGATCATGCCCAGAGGCATAATGTACAAGATCACTCCCACAGTGAGCGGCGCGTACAGATTCCGCTCGCAGAGCGCAAGACTGAACGATACGACGGCGTGGCTGAGAGATGAGAATATGGACGTGAACAGCGTTCTGACGGAATTCGGCGAGGAGAGAGAGGATCCCGACGCGGATTACAACTTTGTGATCACGTGGTACCTTGAAAAGGACAAGACGTACTATCTGTCCGTGAGTATGGCGGACGTGGGAGGTACGGGCGAATTTACGTTCACCACGGAATACCTCGGAGCGAGTTTTTACAGCTGGCAGGCGGTTTCCCGCGCGATAGTCACGTTTGACGAGGGCGAAAACGGCGAGATGGGCGCGTTGAGAAACTACTACAACGCGTACCCCGTGCTGGCGGACGACGATATGTACTACGACGCGGTGAGAGGAGAGGACGGAACTCCCGTTCGCGACGCGCAGGGCAACCTCATTCCGGACAAGAACGACCCGATATATGTGGATTTCTTCCACGGGACGCGCTTTATGGAGCAGTCGCTGGACTCGATAATCGAGATGGGCAAGACCCAAAACATCCTCAAGAGGCTGAGAGAGGAGATTTTGCCCAACGTGTTTGCGGCGATGCCGTCCAATGTGCAATCGGGCACTCCGCTGCCGCTGCTCAACAACGGAAACGCGCTTGAGGACGCAACTTGGGATAGGTTGGCGGCGGCGATCACGGCAAGCTATGGCGAAACCGTGTCGTTTGACGACGAAACTTTTGCGGAATTGAAAAAATGCATGACGGTGAGCGACATCATCAACAAAGTGCTGAAACCCTACTATCTGACGGCGTTTGACTTCACGGGATATCGCGGACAGGTGATGTATCACTTAAACCAGGACGGCGACCTCATCCTTGGCGACGACGGACAGCCCGTCGTGACGCAGATGTGGGAGTATCTGGGCGTGAGTGAGGAGGACCTCAAGTCGTTCACGAACGATATAGAGCGCTTCCGCGATCTGGCAAAGGCGAAGACTACGGCGGATCACAGCGAGCCTGAGTACGGCGGAGAAGGTTTTGACGCGGGCTGCCTGCATCTGAGCAAGGATTTGTGCACCATCCTCAAACTGTTTGCGCAACGCTACGGCTGGACGGGGCTTCAGACGGATTGGATGAGGCTTTGCTACCACTACGAATATATCGGCCCGTATCAGGGTTGAGAATATGAATAATTTTGAGAGGATTTCGTTGCAAAAAAAATGAAATTCGAAGGAGAGATCTTATGAAATCTATGACAAAAAAACTCGCGCTCCTGCTTGTCGCGGCTCTGTTGGTCGCCACAATGTTGATCACGTTTGTCGCATGCGGAAGCAAAGACGACAGCATCGTCAAAGGTGAAGACGGATATTTCACGGTGCAGGTGCTCATGCCCGACGGCACGCCCGCGGCAGGCGTTATGGTGCAACTTTGCGTTGAAGGAGAAGACGGAAAGTGCTATTTCCCCGAAACGGTCGACGCAGATGGATTGAATAAACAACAACACGACGAGGACGCGTTGATCGTGCACTTTGACATGCTCCCCGAAGGCTACAAGGTGAAGGACGCGGATCTGAACAAACGTTTGCGCAAGGGATATCGCTTTAATGTGACGCTTGAAAAGGCGTAATAACAAGGAGTTTTTATGAAGAAAAGACATATATTGACGCTGCTTGTCGCGCTTGTCGTGTTGGCGGCGTTGACGCTTACGTTTGTCGCGTGCGACCCGGACGGGCAGGACAAGATCGACTACTCCGTCACGGTGCAACTGCCTGACGGCAGTCCCGCGCAGGGGATAAACGCGGCGTTTGCGGAGATAAAGGACGGCACGGAGGGCGAGCCGACTTTGGTCGCGACAAACGAACTTGGCGTTGCGACGTACACGTCGGAAGAGGGCAATCCCGTGAAGGTCACGCTTGCGGGGCTTGACAGCAGATACGCCGCTCCCGCGCCCGTGCAATTGAGCGCGCAACAAAAGAGCGCGACGATAACGCTGGAGGACGCAGCGGCTTTGCCGAGCGCCCCCGATCTCGACTATAAACAGCCGATATCCGGCAGAGGCACCGCGAGGTATACGGACAGCACAAACCACCAACTCAACTCGTCGAGTTTCAAGCCGTATGTGCTGGAACTTGGGAACTACAAGTTCAAGTTTGATGAGGCGGATCAGCTGATCTATATCCAGATCAACCTCGGCACGAAGGATTACGGCGTGTACAACATCTACTCAAGCGGCGGAGTGGACGCTGCAATCCAGACGATCGTGGGAAATACGGCGGGCGCTCTGTACAATGCCACAAAGACGGGCACGGACAACGACGACAGACCGTATTACAACGACAATAAGGACGAGAACTCCGTGGACTTCGAACTTGAGTTTTCAAACAACGAGAGCACCACTCAAAAACAGGAAGTCAACGGTGTGACATACTTTGAACTGTCGCTGCAAAACCCCGCGCACGTCGGGTACGAATTTGCCGTGACCATTGAAAAGCTGGACAAGCCATATGTGCCGAAACCGCCTATTCAGTGGGAGGATATACACGCGTCGCAACCGATCGCTCCCGCAACGGAGGGGCAGGGCGCTTTGCACACCATCCCGCTGAACGCGAGCGACTTTGTGGTGGTGAGGGCTCAGGACGGCACATACAGGCTGGGCGGACAGGACGGACCGCAACTTTACGCGATGGTGGGGTTGAGCAATCCCTGGCCGTGGGGCGTGACGGGCGAAGGCGATATGCCGCTCACCTGGAGCATACGCAACAGCTACGGTAACCTCAATCAGTGGAGTTTTGACGGCATCACGGGCGAAAATTGGCAGCCGTTGCTTGTAGAATATGCGGAGAATGCCAACAGCGACGGATATTACCCCGTCAACGACGAGCTCAAAGAGTTTTTGAAGAAAGTCGCGGCGGATATGAACACCAGAGCGACGTATTTCAACGCGGACAACCTTGCAAACGTCAGCTGGTCGCTGCCGAGCGGGGAAGAATGGATCTTCTTGTGCGGATATTACGGAGAAGAGTACACGGGGCCGGACTTCAACGGCAACGGCACCGCGGATACGCCATATACGCTGCTGAAGGCAGGCACGTTTACGGTGAATGTACCCGCGGGAGGAAAAGTGTACTTTGCGACGAGAGTTCCGTATGACATATCCTCGACAACGCCAAACGCGATTTTGGCATACACCAGGGGCGGCGTTTTTGAAGGCACGACATTGTACGGCGAGGACGGAAACGGATTCAGCGCGTCCATTACGCCTCCGGAAATTGCATACAGTCCGGAATTCTTCCAGATTTATCTCAAGGACGGCGCGGCGGGAGAGGTGACTTTCACCGTCAGAAACGCGCTTTATGGGTCGGGCACGAGCGACGATCCGTATCAGCTTGAGGATATCGTGGGCGACTTCAGCCACAGCGCGGGGGCGGACGGCGTGTGGTACAGCGTGTATTTGAACATCAAAGCAAAATATACCCTGTCCACAACTTGCGTTGGCTTGAACTTCGCGATTTTCGACCTTGATGACGAGGAGATCTTGACCTGGACGAGCACGGACGCGGAAAAAACCAAGGAGTTTACGCTTGACTCGACGGAATATCACATCAAGGTGAGCGCGGCAAGCGAGCAGGAACTCAGCTGGGCGATCGCACTCACCGAACGCATAACCGAACAGGATATAACGTTTGGCGGCGTGGACGAGGACAGCGCACCCGAAATGGGGATCGCGGCGCTGACGGGGACGCACAAGATCGAACTTTCGTCCAACGGCGGAGGAACGATCCCGCAAGTGTGGAAGTTTGTGGGCCCGACAGAGGGTACGACGATCGTCATTGCCCCCGCGAACGGACTGAACGTGAGCGTCAGCTTTTACGACAACGCGGCGATCATGCATACGCTTTACTCCTCCACGGACGCGACTGAGTCATGGGGCGGAGTTCAGAGCCGCGTGATCACGCTTCCGCTTGTGCCCGGTTACGTCTACTATCTGACCGCGGAAAGCAATTTGAGCGGCGTGTACGAGTTGGAAATATCGACAAGAGCGGGCGGCGGCACGGAGATAGGCGCGGAGGAAGGCTCGCAAGCCAACCCCATCGAGATCGACATTGCTCAACTGCTTGTGCTCACATCGGTGCAGGCGGCGGGAGGCAAGTACTACAAACTCGCGGTGGAACAGGACGTGACGCTCACCCTTACATGCGAAACTCCGGGCGCGGTGATCACCTTTGAGGCGATAGACAAGGAGGAATACGAGGACTTTTACTCGCTCAACGCGGAGGATGAGGCGGGCGATCTGACAAACTTCACGCTGCACGCGGGCGTGGAATATACGATCACGTTCAACATCGACGGAGAGGGAACTCAGCTGACGATAGCCGTGACGCGGACGAATGCGTGAGGAGGCAGACAGTCAAAAAAACACATAGAAAAAAGGCGGCATGCGAGCCGCCTTTTTTGTGCGTTAAAATTGTTACAGCAGCGCCGTCGCCTCAGTTTTGAGGACTTCGTAGGACAGCTTGCCTTGTCTGAGGAACGCGACTTTGCCAAATCTGTCCACGATCAGCGTGATGGGCCACACGTCCTTTCCGCCGAGAAGATTGTAGGTTTGGCAAACTTTGCCTGAGAGAATGTCCTGCGCAAACGACACGCTGTGCCAACCCTTGCTGTCTATAAATCTGCTGACGTATGCCCACGGATCCGCCTCCTGCGTGATCGGATCGCCGTGGATCGCGAGCACGGTGACCTCAGGATAATCGCGCTTGAATTGCTCGAAATCGGGGATCTCCTCAACGCACGGACCGCACCACACGCCCCAGAAATTGATCACGACCACCTCGCCGAGGTGCTCGAACATGTTGAACGTGTTTTGAGTGTAGGCGTATTTGCCGTCGGAGTTCATCTCGTAAAGGTTGAGGGTGAAATCGCGAATGATCATGCCCTCGCTCAAAAGC
>CANQMD010000101.1 GCA_947624885.1 uncultured Clostridia bacterium | reverse complement strand
AAGGAGCAAGAGGACGCTCCAAGATACTCGTATGGCTCGCTATTTTTTGTGCTTGGGGGTTTGCTCGGACAGTGCTCGCGCGGTTTATATGCTGTCTTTCTGCTTATATTTTTGTTTAATGTTGCACGTAAAGACCTTGCGTGCTTTTTGTTTTGCAAAAAGCACGCCGAGGTCACGCGCTTTTTTGGTCTACTCCGCGCGGGAAAATCATCCGTCGCAGATTCCTCGCGTGTAGGAAAGTCAAGAGGTTATTCCAAGACGCTCGTCATGGCTCCGCGATTTTTCCGCTTGGGATTGCGCCTACGGCGCTGAGATTTTGCACACGTACATGTCATGAGCATTTTTTTGCTACTCCGCTTACTTACCCCAAAAAATATGTTCCACGAAGGTTGTTTTTCTACACTGTTTTTCATCGTCACTCATTTTTTGGGGACCCCGTATCGCTCAGACAAGCGTTGCGATTATACGTTAGCAAGTAAAGAAGCGAGCCTTCGATGTCAAAAATGCTCATGGCTCGCTATTTTTTTTGTGCTTGGTGTGCGCCTTTGGCGCCAATTATCACATTCTCCGCTCAAGGCGCCCTTTGTTTGCCAACAATAGGCGGGCAAATAAGGGGAGCTGTCCGTGAAACGGACTGAGGGGATTTGAATGCTATCGTCCGCTTTGGTCCTTTTTTGGCGTACTAAACCCAAAATAATAAGCGGAAATAATTACTCGATCTCCAACTCTTCGCATGTAAAAACTTCGTCGTCCAAAAATTCAAGCAATGACATATCAAAACCGTGCGCGAGCATAATTATTGTGCTCAGGGTCACTGTCTTGCTGCGGCCGTTCATTATGCATTGCAGACTTCCGTGCTGTATGCATGAATTTTTTTCAAGCCGGTATTGAGTCATATTATTTTGATCTAAAAGTTTCTTTATTCTCAAAGCAACCGCGTTTGCAACCGTCATAACACCCTCCATATGTAGTTTCAACTACCTAGAGTTTAATATGCTCATAGCAACAAAATACGAAGGCATATCTACATATAACTTGCCTTTTTCAAACAAACGCGCTATTATGTAGGTATATCTACATAAAGTGTGGTAAAAATAATGAGAATAGCCTTTTTCGGACATGCGGATGTGCTTCTGTCCGACGAGTTAAAAAATGAGATATTTAGATATCTAAACGATCTTATTTCCGAGAATAGATGCGAATTGTTGTTGGGTGCATATGGCAATTTTGACTCATACGCTTTGAGGTGCGGACTTGAATTGAAAAAATCAAAAAGCGAATTGAAGTTGACGCTGGTTTCGCCTTATATTGACTGGGGCTATCTGAAGCAGCAGGGCGATTATGTAAGATTGGTGTATGATGATGTGGTATATCCGGGAATAGAGAATGTCCCAATAAAATTTGCTATATCTGCACGCAATAAATGGATGGTGGACGAGTCGGATGTTATTGTGGCGTATATAGATCACAGATATGGAGGAGCATACCGCGCGTATTTTTACGCGACGAGAAAAAACAAGACAGTCAAAAATTTCGGGCGTTTGAAATGATTATTTTATCCGCTTATTTCAAGTGCGTCACAATTCTATATTACAAATATATATTTCGGAGTATATTATTTTCAAAAACATTTGACATTTGCCCGCGTTTTGCGGGCGATTTTTTGCGGGAAGTTGCGGGAAGTTCAATTTATTGACAATTCCGCATAATCAATTATTGTCATAAACGATATGTCCAACCATTCTACTCCATAAATATCCTTACTATAATATGCGGAGTCATGCTGTATTTTACTCAAATATGCTCGCTGTGAGTCTTCAACGCCGAAACTTGGCGCTCCAATGCGAACGGAGAATACCTTGTTGCCAACCAACATAATGGCGTCGCTTGCCTTTACTCTATCAACAGGGTATCTCATTACAGGGTCGCTAAACCAATACGTATATGGCTTTTCTACCGCGAGCGATTGAAATTCTGTTGTATTGATAACTTTGTAGTTGATGATCTCGCTTGAAGTTATGCCGCGGCTAGTCAAAAAGTCGTGGACTTTTGGCTGCGACAGCGCATAAGCGCAAATATCCTCAGGCACGCCATGCTCCGTGATACGGGACGTTAACGTGACGAAATCTTGTTTAGAGAAATTTATATTCGCTAATATTTGTCTGTAAGAGTTGAATGCAAAAGTAGAGCGAATGGTGGCAACGCCAAAATTATTTCTGTTAGTCTTCATGCAGGAAAAATAGACGCGAGAATTGTTGGCGTTTATTGCTAAAATTTTTGTTTCGCTAATATTGAGTGATTGAATCAATGAAATATTTTCGTTATAATAATTTTCAATTACAGTAGCCAATTCGCTTTCAAATTCTTCTCTTGTTAGGTCGGGTTCTGCCTCTTCGCTAGGCTGTTCCTGCTCTTCGGGTTGCTTTTGCTCGTCGGGAGTCTTTTGCTCGTCAGGTTGTTTCTCCTCGTCGGGGGTTTTCTCTTCTTCGGGAGTTTCGTCGGGAGTTTCGATTTCGGGAGTGTTGTCGGGGGTTGTGTTGGGCGTGGAGTTTGGGACGGTCTGCTGTTTGTTGTTTGAGCGATCGAACAAGTTGCATGCGGCAAGCGACATGCACAGCGCGACGATCAAAACAACGCACGCCACGGCGCGCAAAAATGACAAATTGTGACTTTGCATATTTCCTCCTTTTGCGGCTCTTGACATTGCGCGGGCGCAAATTTCATCGCCGCCAAAGCGTTTATTTGCGATATCTTGGTTGCGCACCCTTTGCCTTGCCAAAATCGCTACTTTTGCAAGATTTGCATTACGTTTGTTGGCAAAATGCGGGATAAAATATAAGGTGCGCCGCTATGAGCGACGCACCGCAACTTGCCTTCGCCCATAGGTTGCGACACCATCAAATACGTGCGAAACATAATGCACTCTGAAAGAGCTTGGCAAAATTGCCACCGCGAAAGAGTCCATTGTTTCGCTGATTGCAAAAACAAAATATGATGATGTCGCAATGCTATTCTAACATCTTTTGACGATTAAATCAACAATTTGCAAAAATTTATCTCAAAGTGCAAAGTACATTCCAAATGGAACTATTTTATATATAATACAAAAATACAATAAAAAACGTTTGACATTTTGCGCGGGGTTTGCTAAAGTAGAGGTCGAGCCGCTCGAAAGTGGTTTTTTAAGCTGTCCGCATAGTCGGGCGCACCACAACGGCGAGACTGGTTAGAGGAGGTAAAAATATGTACGCGATCGTTGAATGTGGCGGCAAACAGTACAAGGTCGAGAAGGACATGCTGGTCAAGGTGGAAAAACTCGACGCGGAGATCGGCGCTGAGGTCGAACTCAAGGTGTTGCTTGTTGCAGGCGAAAACGGAGTGAAAGCGGGCAAAGAGGCAGAAGGCTGCAAGGTCAAAGCGGTTGTCACAAAGCAGGACAAATATGCAAAGATCCTCGTTTTCCACTACAAGGCAAAAAAACAGATCAGAAAGCGTCAAGGTCATCGTCAGCCCTACACTGAGCTGAAGATCGTGGCGATCGAGGGCTAAATGCTCACGGTGCGGTTTTTGAAAGAGAACGACAAGTTTGTCGGGATAGAGTGCAACGGTCATTGCGAGTATGCCGACGAAGGCGCGGACATCGTGTGCGCCGCGGCAAGTTCGGTGATACAGACCGCCGTGCTTGGCATAATCAGGCTGCTTGGCTTGAACATCGGCTATCAAACCGACGACAAAGAGGGGTATCTCAAGGCGATCCTGCCAAAGGACATCTCCGACAGCGACTTGCATGACGCCGACATCATCTTCAAAACCGCCTATCTTGGGGTGTCCGACCTCTATGAAACTTATTCGGACTTTATATCTTTGGAGGTAAAGTAATATGTTTATCAATATACAACTGTTCGCTCACAAAAAGGGCTCAGGTTCTTCCCACAACGGGCGCGAGAGCGCGGCAAAGCGCCTTGGGCCGAAGCGTGCCGACGGACAATTTGTGCTTGCAGGCAACATCCTCGTTCGCCAAAGAGGCACAAAGTATCATCCGGGCAACAACGTTTCCATTGGCAAGGACGACACGTTGTTTGCGCTTATCGACGGCGTTGTGAAGTTTGAACGCGTCGGCAAGGACCGCAAGCAGGTGTCCGTGTACGCCGAGAAATGACGATCGACTCCGCGCCGTCCGTTGGACGGCGCGATTTTTTGAAACTCACGCAAACGCAGTTTTTGTTTGCGGTGGAAAAGGTGCTGGCGTCTGAAAGGCGCACGCCGAATTTGCGGGGCAAAATTTCACACGTCGGGACGATTTTTCACACCGTGTTCCCGGCGCGTGTTGAGGCGATTTGATGATACGCCTCCAATGTGACGATTTTGCAGAATTGCCGGTTTATGGACAGGTTTCAGCTTGAAAAAACTCCTTATTTTGACATTACAGCCACTCTCGAATGTGGGCAGCTGTTTCGTTTTGCGCCCATCGACGGAGGCTACAGGGTGCACGCCGCAAGCCATGCCGCGGAAGTGCTTGACAAGGGCGATTTTTACGATATAATTTGCGACGACAGCGAGTATTTCAAACGTTATTTTGACTTTGACACCGACTATGCCGCCATACAATCTTCGCTTGAGGACGGCGGCATGCTGAGCGAGGCTATGGCGTTTGGGCGGGGCATACACATCCTCAGGCAGGACCCCATCGAAACGGTTTTTTCGTTTATAGTGTCGCAAAACAACCACATTCCGCGCATAAAAGGCATCATAGAGCGCATTTGCGACGCGCTTGGCGAGGATATGGGCGACTATCGCGCTTTTCCCACCATCGACGCGCTTGCTCAGGCGGGAGAGAAATTTTTTGCGTCCGTAGGGGCGGGCTACCGCGCCGCGTACCTCGACCGCGTTGCAAAAGCCATGCAGACTGTCGATCTGGGACAGTGGCAACAGTTGGACACGGAACAGTTGAGGGCGCAACTCATGGCGATGCACGGGATAGGGCGCAAAGTTGCGGATTGCATTTTGCTGTTCGGCTTTGGCCGCTTTGACGTTTTCCCCGTCGACACGTGGATCAAAAAGGTGTACGAGGACAGCTACCCGGGCATGCCTGCTGACAAAATGTCCACTTTATTGGTACAAAAGTACGGAAAATATGCCGGTTTTGTGCAACAATGGCTATTTTATTTCAAAAGAACGAAAAAAACTATGGACAAAACGAATAAATTAAGTTAGAATAAATTTATAATATAGAATGAGCAACTCTATGGACAGGGTTGACAAGGAGAAGATTATGGCAGCAACAAAAAAGTATGTGGTTCTTGCAGACATCGAAAGCGTTCGCGTTCCATTTACGGTGTTTGAGTCCGCTCTTGAGGAGCTTTCCCGTTACGGCGAAATCGCCGCGTGCAAATTCTATGGCTATTCTGCAAAGCGCACAAAGGACTATGGCGAGTTCATTCAGGAGAACAGCTATGACGCTCTTTCCGCGCTTCCCAAAAAGAGAAAGGGCAAACTCGACCTCCGTCAGGTCATCGACGCGGCGAGGCTTGCGCAGTTCCCCAACATCGACGGATTCTTCATCATCTACGGCAACGGCGACATCACGCCTTTGATCGCGTACCTCAAGGCATACGGCAAGGACGTTGTCGCGGGCGTTATTGAGCAGGACAAAAATT
>CANQMD010000100.1 GCA_947624885.1 uncultured Clostridia bacterium | reverse complement strand
AAAGTTATGAAAAAGAAAGGTTTGATTATTTCAACAGTCGTCATGGTTGTTGTCTTGATCGCAGCCCTCACCACCACAACCTTCGCTTGGTTTACAAACAGTGCCTCGGCAGAAGTTGGTGCCATTGAGTTGTCAACAACAGCAGCAGATGGTTTGCAAATCGCGTCTGTGAGTTATAGCGGAAGTGCTGTAGTCCTTAAAAACGGCGAGGTAAGGTTGTCAAATAACGTTTTTAGCGATGGCGACAATGACGGATTTGGTAGTAGCGTTACATTTGATACCGCTGGAATTACAATGTATGGTGTTACCGGAAATGGTGAGGCGGATAAAATGTTGACAGCTGCTTCTCAGGCAACAGCCGGAAGTGCTAATGAAAATGTCAATAACGACACAGCTGTGCAAAATGGCAAACCTCAATATTTGGTCACTGCTCAGAGCAATAAGTACTACTTCACGGCTGATTTGGCCATTCAGATTACAGGTTCGGTTACTGATGGTACTAAACTTATATTCAAATCATTCAAAGTTACAGGAACTGGAACAACTAATGCCGGCAGAATGGCGGCAGCAGCAAGAATTGCATTTATTCCAATTGATCCAGATGGTATAACTGAAACTGCAAGCGCAGGCGTTGGAACAACCGAGGCTTTCGGTGCAACTCCGACTTTGGACGTGAGCAAGGCAATCTATTTCCATCCTTATTATGATTATAGATATGCTTCCGGACAAATTACAAAAGCGTCCGTAGCTCCTTCAGTTGACCTCAAATATAACAACGGTTTTAATGGTACAGCATACAGTGCTTCATCTACGGAAACTTTGAAAGGAAGTAACTATGTGGGAACAGCGGCTGCTCTGAGCACCGAGATTTCCGAGTGGAATCTAACAACAACAGGAGGCGCCGCATTTACAGAAGCATCACTTGGAACATATTCTGCCTCAGACCAGGTTATTTATCTGAGAGTGTTGATTTGGTTCGAGGGTGAAGATTCAGAATGCATTCAGGGCTCCACAGGTTCAGGCCTTACCGTTTCGTTCGAGTTCGACAAAGGTACCGCAGGTGACTAATCTAACAACTGAAAACTTAAATACATTGCACAATCATCACAACATCCCGTCCGTTTGGGCGGGATGTTTTTGTGGTTGATATGTGCGAGTGTTGTCGCTCAATCTGCGTAAGGGATGCGGAAGTAGTCAAGCAGGGCTTTGAATTTGTCCTGCGCGGCGAGGCAGGTGTCAATGAGGTAGCGGCGATCGTTTTGCCATTCGCGCAAGCCGCGGTAGTAATACAGTTTGAGGTCCTCGTCGATGATGAACGGCGTGACGGCGTTTTTGAGGCATTCCTTAAACATCGCAAGTCTGCCTACGCGGCCGTTGCCGTCCTGGAAGGGGTGGATCGCCTCAAACCGCGCGTGGAAGCCCACGATGTCCTCAAAAGTGTGCCGATTTTGCGCGTTGTATGCCTCCAGCAATGCGTTGATGTCCGCGGCGACGCATTCCGGCGCAGAGGTGACGCTACCACCCACCTCGTTGGGGTACGCCTTGTAGTCGCCCACCTTAAACCACGCTTGCTCGCTGTCGCTTGTGCCGCTTTTCAATGTAAGGTGAAGCTGCTTGATATACGCGGGCGTGAGCGTGCGGGTTGCCGTGGCGATCATGCGATCCACACAGCGGAAGTGATTGACCGTTTCGATGATGTCGTCCGTAGGCAGTGTGCCTTGCAGCCCGATCGTCTTGGTTTCAAAGATAAGCCGCGTCTGGTCATGCGTGAGTTTGCTGCCCTCGATGTGATTGGAGTTGTAGGTCAGATCCACCTGCACGCGGTGGTATATCCCGCCGCTGACGCGCCCCGCCATCTCCTCCGCGAGCGCGGACAACAAACTCGCCCTGCGCCGAACAGGTTTTGCCGCCTCCGCGGGGATAGCCCAGCTTTTGCCGAGCACAAACGCGCCCGCAACGCGTCCCTGCGCACAATATTCACGCACGCTGCGCTCCGAGATCCCCCACTTTTTTGCCGCTTCCGCCACTCCGATATATTCCATATGCCGCTCCTTGATTTTTCTGAATATATTATATCACATCTGCGGCAATTTTCAATGCATTTTTATAAATTTTTATAAGCATTTTTGCCGATACAGGCAAAAATATGGTAGTTATACACTTAAATCAGCAGGTATTTCGCCGATATTATTCAATATAACTCGGTGCCGTGACGCAAAATGTCCAAATATGCGGCATAGCAAAATGTTCTTCCACGTTTTGCGGACGACGTTTGGGTGATAATGCCCGCCTGAAGCAAATCTCTCACGATCCTGTTTGCCGTGTTGAAACTTACGTTAAACCTGCTTGCCACGCCCGCTACATCAAAAATTGGGACTGCTTCGAGGAGTTCTATTTTCTGTTTTGAACTTATCGCATCTCTGCTTCCGCGCATATCGTCGAGGACTGACAGCGTTTCCATGTGTAGCGTATTGAGCCTTTTTATGGCGTTGAGCGCGTCGCAAGCGGAATCTACCACCGCCTGCAAGAAGAACTTGACCCACTGCTCGTAGTTGCCCTTTTGGCGCACGTTTGTCATGCGGTCGTAGTAGTCTATCCTGTTAAGTTTGAGATAGTAGGATATATACAGCGCAGGATAGCGGATAACTCCGCGGCTGAGCAAATACAGCAAGATGAGCAGTCTGCCCACGCGGCCGTTGCCGTCGAGGAAGGGGTGTATCGTTTCAAATTGATAGTGGATCAGCGCCGCTCTGATCAGTTCGTCCTGCTCGGCGGGCGCGTTGATATATGCCTCGAGATCGCTCATCGCCTGCTGCATATCGAGGACATTGGGCGGGATGTAGCTTGCGTTTTTGAGCGTGCTGCCCATGCCGCCGATCCAATTTTGCGTGTGGCGAAACTCGCCGGGCGCTTTGTTTTCGCCGCGTATGCCCGAAAGCAAAACACTATGCGTTTCCTTGAGCAGTCTGTTGCACAAAGGCAGCGTGCCCATGCGGTCTATTGCATATTCAGTCGCCTTGACATAGTTGACAACGTCGCCGACATCACGATTTGTGTTGGCGTCTATATTGGGATTGAGCACATCCTCAAGCGTCGTCTGCGTGCCCTCGATCTGCGAGGACATCAACGCCTCTTTGCGCACATACATCGAGATGAAAAGATCCATATTTGGGATCATCGCCGCAGCAACATCCAACCCCGCAAGCGCACGATTTGCCGCAATCAGCAACGTAGAAATATCCTCGTCTATTGCCACAGACACGGGCAATGGCGTTGGCACAAACGATTTGTATGCCGCTTCGCCACTGAAATTTGTGCGATAATATCCCGATCTCACCTCAGTCATATTTTCCTCCGTCGCGCGTATTGCCACGCGCATTGAAATACATCCTTGATTTTATAATCATTATTTCACTTTGTCAATGTTTTATGCAAATATTCGTCACTTTTATTTCAATTTAACGCCTTTTGTTGAAATAGTATCACATGCTTATTTCAGTTTAACGCCTTTTACTGAAATAACACTGCGAAATTTTTCGCCTTATTTCAGCATCCACACACTTTCACGCACGTTTAATTGAGAAGGGCGGGATTTTCCTTGACGTAATCGCCAATAAATTTGAGGTCGGAGCGCCATTTTTTGACCGCATCCGCGCAATTGGCGTTGTTCATATGCAGGTTGATTGCGGTTTCGATAGTCCTGCACACCTCAAAGTATGAATAGCCGTCCGAGAGGACATTTATCAAAATTGTATGCCGTTGTTGCTCAGTCAACACACCTTTTCTCACGGTATAGCCGTATTCGCTGAGGAAAGATTGCTCCTCCAATCCATCCGAAAACAAATCGTCGCCCGTATCGCTTAAATCGGGAAGGGCTTTTTTCTCCGGCAGGAAGAATACTGTTTGATACACATTGTAAGTTTGCTCGCCGATAAAGACCTTGTCACAAGTGAGGCAGTGGTGCACCGGCAAGTTGACGTATCCGTTTGCGATATTCGGATACCGCCTTCTCTCCGCGACGATCTCGTGCGCGTGCAGCCTGCAGCCAATGGCGTTCAGATTTGCATAGATAATCAACTCATTGATGTTTGCGACTTTCACGTCGGCATCGCTCGGATCGTTGCGCAATATGGCGCTTTTGGCATCCTGCGCGAGTGTAAGGACGCGCGAATCCAACTTGTCGAACACCCCGTCAAGACGTTCAAGGTTTTGCACCTGCTTCAGGTTTTGGACTATGTAGACGTTTACCTCTATCATCGGCAAAAACTTTTCAAAGTCCCTCATCCGATGCAGGGCTTGATGATTATCCGTAAAACAGTTGCCCACGATGTTTTGCACGCGCTTGCAGCCAAATTTCACCGCCTCTCCTGTTTCGCTGAACAGCGCCGCGTTGTTCCTCAAAAATGTGTTGAAGTCCGTCATGATCTCGGATATCGCGTCACGAACGCCCTCGTCATCCGTATTCCACTTCAAATTTTGCTTGAACAACTTCTCTATCTTTTTGTAAATGCAAAACGCGTCCTCCAAGATGTCAAGCATTGCGCAATTTTCCTTGTTAAATCCGCTCATATCTATGCCTCGCAAATCCTATTCAATTTATTATATATACATATTTTGACAATTTTTTCAACCTCAATTTTGGTTTTTTTCAAAAAATTATCCCGCCCAAACGGACGGGATGTTTTTTGTATGTCATTAAATTTAATTACTTGGATTGTCAATCATTATGCATGATCTTCAAGAGTGAACTCCATTGCAATTGTTGCGCCACCACCTGAGAAGATGGTCAAGTTTTCAGGATCTTCACCTTCAAACCAAATGACAATCATGAGATAAATCGGCAACTTGTCATCAGATCCGACACTGTTTTCTTTGATTTTGGGCTTTGATTCACCAAACGTTTCTGTAATAGACTCAGGAGCACCATTTACAGTTGTTACTGTACCACGGTTGACACTTGTGAATTTGTTTTCAGTTGATTTTGCATCCCCATAAGTGGATGAAGCAGTCCATTCATCAAATTTCAAATACGTATCTTGCGTTGAAACTTTGCTTGTCCAGCCACCAGAAAGTGAATAGTTATAATATCCATATGGCTCATAGACCAGCACAGGAGTGTCAGCATCTTCAAATCCTGTTGTGGTTGTAGGTGCACCTGTGCCTTCAGCGTTGGTTTGCTCTTCCATGAAAATTGCAATACGCATAGAAGCAAGGATTCCGTTAGCACTGTCAGAAGCACCTTCTGTATTATTAACTGTGATCGTTACAGAGTTCAAGACAATATCCTTCGCATCTGATTCCTCGACACCTCTGCTATCTCTCAAAGCAACATGTCCAACAAAGTAATCTGTCCCTGCAGTTGCTTTAGCAATTTTTGTTGTTCCCTCTGGTTTACCTGTTGAGGCATTAGGCTTTGCACCTTCTTCCAATTTGTACATGGTGATGCCGTTCCCTGATACGCCCATCATATCCTTAACCGCATCTCCATCTTCAAATGAATGGCTCAAGCCCCATTTACTTGCCAAAGAGCCAGCAGTATCAGTCGTAGATGCACCGATCGTATAAGGGGCTATTTCCAGACCTTTTGATGCCGCAGTCTGCACGTTAATGTTTTCAAGACGTGCAAGTGCTGTGGTACTAAACCACGCGAAGGTTGTGGTGGTGAGGGCTGCGATCAAGACAACAACCATAACGACTGTTGAAATAAT
>CANQMD010000099.1 GCA_947624885.1 uncultured Clostridia bacterium | reverse complement strand
TGGCAAACGCTCAGGACGCTATTCCCGAAGCGCCTCAGGCTGAGGAAATTTTGCAGGAATCCGTCAAACTCACCCCCGAAGAGGCTCTTGAGAAAGCCCTCGCCGAAAAGGAAGAGGAATAAGCCTCATTCAAAAATAAGCATTTTAGGAGAATATATATGGCATTCACAAACAAAGATGTTATGGAACTGCGTCAGCGCACAGGCGTTGGCATGATGGATTGCAAAAAGGCGCTTGTCGCAACAGACGGCGATATGGAAAAGGCTATCGACTTCCTCCGCGAAAAAGGCATGGCGACCGCAGCTAAAAAAGAGGGCAGGATCGCAGCAGAAGGCATCGTCTACGCCGCAAGCAAGGGCAACAAACATGTGCTGCTCGAGGTCAATTGCGAATCCGACTTTGTGGCGGGCGGCCCCGTGTTTAAAGAGTACGTGGACAAAGTTGCCCAGTTCATTTTGGACAATCCTCTTTCCGTTGAGGAAATTATCGCCGCAATGCAACCCGTCACCAACGAGTACGTCATGAAGATGGGCGAAAAACTCTCCATCCGTCGCTATGCGCTGTATGAGGAGAACGCAAGCAAGGTCGACACCTACATCCATATGGGCGGCAAGATCGGCGTTATGGTGGAGGCAATCGAGGGCACATCCGCGGAAGTCATTCACGACATAGCGTTGCAGATCGCCGCGGCAAACGCGCAATACGTCAACAAGGACGAAGTTCCCTCGTCGGAACTTGAGCATGAAAAGGAAGTTCTTAAGGCTCAGGCGCTCAACGAGCCTAATCCCAAGCCGCTTGCGATCATCGAGAAGATGGTCGAGGGCAGAGTGCAGAAGTACTACAAAGAGGTCTGCCTCACCGAGCAACTCTTTGTCAAAAACAACGATCTGACAATCGCGCAATACCTCAAACAGAACGGCGACGCAAAGATCTTGCGCTTCACACGCTACGCAATGGGCGAGGGCCTGCAGAAGAGAGAGGACGACTTCGTCGGCGAGGTCATGGCGCAAGCCGGGTTGAAAAAATAAGCGTTGAAAAAAGGAATGCACGTCATTCCTTTTTTTTGAGAGCGGCGTTCGGATATGCGATTAGAATGCCGTTTTCGGAGGGAATATGGAAGAAATCAAAACATATCGGACCTACGAACTTGACCCTAGGGTCAAATATAAGCGCGTGATCGTCAAACTGTCGGGCGAGGCGCTCGCGGGCGAGAACGGCATGGGCATCGACAGTGAAAAGCTGGACTTTGTATGCGCTCAGATCGCGGAGATACAGCGCCTTGGCGTGGAGATCGGCATTGTGATCGGTGGCGGAAACTTTTGGAGAGGCAGACAGGCGGACGAAAAAATGAATCGTTCCGCCGCGGATCATATGGGAATGCTGGCTACCGTCATGAACGCGCTGGCGATTCAGGACAGGCTGGAGCAACACGATATCCCCGTCAGAGTGCAGACAGCCCTCACGATCACCAAGGTCGCCGAGCCGTATATCCTGCGCAAAGCGATCCGCCACTTCGAAAAGGGTAGGATCGTCATATTTGCGTGCGGAACGGGCAATCCGTACTTCTCGACGGACACAGGCGCGGCGCTCAGAGCCTGCGAGATCAATGCAGACGCGCTGTTGCTTGCGAAAAACGTGGACGGCGTTTATGACAGCGATCCCAAACTTAACAAGGACGCGAAAAAGTTTGACAGCCTCAGCTATATGCAGGTCATATCGCTTGGGCTCAAGGCGATGGACACCACCGCGATCACGATGTGCATGGACAACAACATCCCAATAATCGCGTTCAGCTTGATGGAAAAAGACAGCATCAAACACGCCGTATTCGGCGAGAAGATCGGCACATTCATCGGAAAGAGCGACGCGAAGTGATGGACAAATCCAAATAGTCTTGCAAAAAAGATGAGCGATCCTCATCTTTTTTTGTGGCGTTCTGTTGCGTTAGATACACGAAATTGTCAAATTATACCTCAAATTATGTCTTAAAAAACGCTGACCGGCGGTAGCAAAATGTCAAAATAGCGCGCACGGAACTTTGAAGATGTAAAAAATTCATAATTGTGCGCCGTACAAAAAAAATTACGGCGGCGATATTGACAATATGGACGTTCGGCGGTAAAATAGGCGAAAACAAACTAAAGGTAGGTGATGGTTATGAAACTTGCGGAGGCTCTTCAGGAAAGAGCGGACCTTTTGAACAACATCGATCAACTCAAGAGAAGAATGATGAGCAACGTTCTCGTGCAAGAGGGCGAGGATCCCGCGGAGGATCCCGTCGCGCTCAAAAAGGAATTTGACGGAAGCATAGAGCGTTTGACAGTGCTTGTCGCAGCAATAAACAAGACAAATTGTCTTACTGTCCTGGACGGAAAGTCGCTTACGCGTCTTATCGCCGAAAAGGATTCGCTGAGCGAAAAGCTGTCCGCATATAAGGACGTGGCGTACTCGGCAAGTCAAGCGGCGCACCGCGCGAGGAACACCGAGATCAAGATCCTCACGACTGTGGATGTGAAAAAGTGGCAGGCGGAAATTGACGCTATGGCGAAGCAACTCAGACTGCTCAACAACCGCTTGCAACGCTGCAATTGGGAAACCGATCTCATCGAGGACTGACCTCGGCTGACTTTTTGGGTAGCGACGGGGCGAATGTCAGGCGGCGACTGCATAAAGTTCGCAAGATCAACTGGGAAGATCGCGTCGGGAGCAGACGCAGGGGGATACCCCCGCTTTATCGTTAGGCTCAAACAACGTACAAGTGTACCATTGATCATTTATCTTTAAAACCGTGACATTGACTGCTCGCGAGGGCGGGATCGGGGAAAATCGTAAAGAAGCGTCTGCGAAAGCGGGCGCTTTGACTTTGGGCGCGATAGGACCTTGTTTGCATACTTTTGGAACTTAAAACTTTGCGGGAAGCATTGAGAGCCATATCCAGAGCGCAAAATGTTGTCTATCCAGAACATAGTGCGCGGGGCGGTTGCGGGGAGGTCGCGAGATGAAATCATTTTGTTTGTGCGCGTGCGAATATATCTTGATTTATCCGAAATACTTTGGTATAATGTATCAAGATAATGTGTCAACAACTGTATCGGAGGTAAATTATGGCATATAACATCGAAGAAGTCGACCTTGTCTTTGAGGAACTCAACGAGCAATTTGCAAAGACAATGGAAAACTACAAAACGCAACTGCGCTCGCTCAGAGCAGGCAGAGCAAATCCGCACATCCTGGATAAGGTGCTGGTGGACTACTACGGAACGCCTACGCCCATAAATCAGATGGCGAATATCACCGTGCCCGAAGCCAGGTTGCTTGTGATCGCGCCGTGGGATAAGGGACAACTCAAACCCATCGAAAGGGCGATACTCGCGGCAAACGTGGGCATCAATCCGAACAACGACGGCATCGTCATTCGCCTCGTCTTCCCGGAACTCAACGAAGAACGTCGCCGCGCTCTCGTCAAAGAGGCGAAAGGCTACTATGAGGAAACAAAGATAGTCATGCGCAACGCGCGTCGCGACGCGGTGGAGGAACTCAAAAAACTTGAAAAAGCCTCCACTATCACCGAGGATGACCTCAAAAATTTTCTTGCGGACGTGGATAAGGCGCTCGCAAAAGAGTTTGAAGAGGTCGACAAAGTGTTCAAAGATAAGGAACAGGAGATCTTGGCGATCTGATGATCCCGCGGCATATTGCGTTTGTGATGGACGGCAACGGCAGGTGGGCGCAAGCCCGCGGGCTGGAAAGAGCGGAGGGCTACAAGCACGGTCTTGAAGCCCTTATGCGCGTTGTAAACCGACTTGAGCAATTGAAAGTCGAAACCGTGAGCGTATTTGCGTTTTCAACGGAAAACGTTGCAAGACCGTCCGAAGAAAAGGCAGCGATATTTGAACAGGTGATCAAATTCAACAAGACATATCGCGGCACGCTGAGAGTGCTGTATGTGGGCGACATCGACTCGCTTGATGAGGATGCGGCAGAGAGCGTGGAGGAGATAGAGCGCCGCACGGCGACAAATCGCGGGACGACGCTGAATATCGCGCTGAATTACGGAGCGAGGGCGGACATTGCGCACGCGGCGAAACTTGCGGCGGACGTTGGCATCTTTACGGACGAGGAGTTTGAAAATTCGCTGGCGTTTGCGGGTGCGCCGCCGCTTGACGCGCTTGTCAGAACAGGCGGGGAAAAGAGATTGTCAAACTTTATGCTGTACGAAGCGGCATATGCGGAACTCTTCTTTTTGGACAAACTGTGGCCGGATATGGGCGCGGACGACGTGGACGACTTGATGAAAGAATACGCTTTGAGAGTCCGCAAATTTGGGAAGTGACATGAAAAGACACATTACGTCAATCATTTTGGTGATCGTGCTTGCCGCGTTTATGGCGCTGGGATATTTTGTCAGTCCCATATTTGTGGATATGCTGGTCATGATTTTCTTTGCGGGGTCGATGTACGAGATGTATACGTGCCTGAAAAAGGGCGGATACAAGATGTTTAAGGCTCCGCCGCTCTTTGTGCTGGCGACGTTGTATCCCGTGTTTTATGTGACGCAATACTTTGTGGGAAAGGGCGACAACAGAGTGAGCGCGGGCATACAGGGCATTCTCATAGTGTTGCTTGCGGGGGCGCTGTTGTGCCTGACGATATTCACATTTACGCCGTCAAAAAAGAGCGCGGCGAATAGCGAAGCCACCGACGGAGAAAATCAAGCGCAAACAAGTGATGAAGCGGCGGGATCTCAAGCAAAAGCGGACGACGCTTGCGGGCTTGGAGATCTGTTTGCAAACATATTTTTGATCGTGTATCCGACGCTGTTTTTGAGCGCGGCGTTTGTGATAAGCTACAAATACAGCGCGTTTTTCGCGATTTTGTTTGCGATTCTCGTCCCGATAGTGGGAAGCGATCTGTTTGCGTACCTGTTTGGAAAGGCGATAGGCGGGAGAAAACTTTGTCCCTCCATCAGCCCCAAAAAGACGGTGGCTGGCGCGGTCGGAGGCGTGATAGGCGGCGTTGTTGTCGCGGTGCTACTGTGGGTGATATTTGAATACGTCGGAGGAGAGCTCGCGCCGAAGTTTATTGAAAAATGCGGATATACGCCGTTCATTGACCATGCGAACGGCGGGCTTTGGAAGAGCGCTCTCATCTACGCGTCGCTGGGCGCGATGTGCGCGGCGATTTCCGAACTCGGCGATCTTGCCGCGTCGAGGATCAAGCGGGCGCTTGGAATAAAGGATTACGGCAATATATTTCCCGGTCACGGCGGATTTTTGGACAGAATAGACAGCGTGATGTACAGCCTTGTGTTGCTGCTCATCGCGTTCAGTATAATCTATGCATATTGATCGCGGGCGGTAGGGGGCGATTTGATCGCCCAATGCCTGCGACGATAGGTGAAATGCCTTATGAAAACTGTAACAATTTTGGGGAGCACAGGCTCGGTGGGAACTCAAGTGCTGAAAGTGATCGATCGCCATCCCGAAGCGTTTAAGGTGGCGGGGCTTTCGGCGTACAAAAACGGCGACCTGCTGAGAGAACAACTTGACAAATATTCGCCCAATTTTTACTACTACCCGGACGGCGCTGTGGAAGTGCAAAGTTCGATTTTCGATTTGATCGAGGATAAAAAATTCACAAAATGCCTATCCTCATTGGAGGAGTTGGCAAAACAGCCGTCTGATATCGTCGTTTTGGCGGTAAGCGGGATCGCGGGACTGTGGG
>CANQMD010000098.1 GCA_947624885.1 uncultured Clostridia bacterium | reverse complement strand
TACCCTGCAGCCCTTGCCGTGACACATAGAACACGTCACGTCCACCTCTACGGACGGCTCCGTGAACGGGAAATACGAAGGGCGCAGACGAATTTTGGTGTCCTTTGAAAAAATCTTTTTCGCAAACGTCGTAAGACAGCCTTGAAGATCGCCCATGGTGATGTGTTTGTCAACGGCAAGCCCTTCAAATTGGTTGAAGATCGGGCTGTGCGAAGCGTCGTCGTCGCTTCTGTATACCTTGCCGGGAATGACAACGCGGATAGGCGGCTGAGTCGTCGTCATTATTCGCGCCTGCATAGCGGAGGTCTGCGTGCGCAACACAAATTTGTCGTTGACGTAGAATGTGTCCTGCATGTCGCGCGAAGGATGATCCTTTGGAATGTTGAGAAGTTGAAAATTGAAAAGATCGCTTTCGATCTCGGGACCTTCCGCGACTTCGAATCCCATGCTTGCAAAGATCTCGATGAGTTCGCGGCGGATCTTCGTGAGCGGATGCAACGACCCAAGCCCCGCTTCTCCCGAGGAAAGCGTGATGTCAAGAGTTTCGGCTTTCAAACGGGCTTCCTTTTCCGCTTTTTCAAGCAGAGAGCCCTTTTCATCCAGCGCGGTTTCGACCTGCTGCCTTGCCTCGTTGACCAGCTTGCCAAGCGCCGGGCGCTCCTCCTTGGGGACGTTTGCCATGTCGCGCATGATGAGCGATATTTCGCCGCTCTTGCCAAGATATTTCACCCTGATGGCGGCTATATCCGCTGTCGTTGTCGCGGCGCTTATGCTTTCAAGCGCGGCGGCTTTGATGGTGTCAAGTTTTTGTTTCATTTATCGCTCCGCAGGTGCGCACGTATGCGCACGATAGTTTAATAATTGTAAAAATGATAGCATTTGGCGCAGGATAAGTCAACAAAATTACGCTTTTCAAGCAAAAATGAGAGGCGGCATTTTCAAAAACGCTCAAAAGGCGCTGTATCACGCGCGAAGTCAAAGATCCCTTGGCAATAGCGATAGCAGAATAAAAGAACGAAAACACATTTTTTAACACATTTTCAGCAACAAAATCAAGCGGAACGGCGGACAAAACAGAATTACCGCGCTATGAGTTTTGAAAGAATTGTCGTAAAAATAGTTTTACTGCGGCGAACGTGAGGGATCATTGTCGGTCGGGCGCGGCAACACAAGCGTTATATCAAGAGGTTTGTTGCCCAAAGCAAGCGAATTGACCCCCATGACAAGCGTTTCGCCAACATACAGCGCTTTTTGATCTCCTCGCCTCAGGTGCAAAGTGTGTTTGACGCCGCGAAGTTCAAGGACAACGTCCGCTTCCGCAACGCAATCAGGCATTTGCGGGGAAAATCTGATGCGGTTGTCCTTTGTGGAAAATCCGAAATTTATTGTGCGAAATTTGTATATTGGCTCAAAACTATTATCGTATTCAAGGATTTTTGTAATACTTCTGTTGGAAAACTTACGGCCTGCGGGTCTGAAATACAGGTCCATGAAATAATGAGAGCTGAGAGCGGCGCCAAGCATTGTCATATCCTCATATTGACTTGTGCATGCATAACATCTGCCTGCCATCTTGAAGCGTTTGAGCGCCATATGCCCCGATGAAGCGGTGTTCATATACTTGTCTACACGCACGGCAAGCAAAAATTCGTCGAGATTTTCCCTGTCGCTTATCTTCCCTGCCAAAGTCAAAAAGTTGCGCTTTGCGGCAGGACTTGCAGAGGAAAATATCTCGTACTTGTCATATATCTCCAGCGGAGAGTAAAAAGATGTAAAATCTGTGTTTTGCACTAGATCCATGGAGGACATGATCGCGTCAAATTCCGCTTTGAACGCGCTTTTGTAGCCTTCGAGCAAATTTGCGTAGAAATCCGCCTTGTACCCTACGGTTTTGGCGCAGATGCTCAAAAACAGCTTGGATTTGACAAATGAAGAGTATTTTTTTGGAACAGAGTCGGGTTGAGAGATATATTTTTTTGCGAGATCATAGCCTTTTGAAATAGTTTTTAGTTTTGCATAGAGCGCAGCCAGATCCTCCAAAAACGCAAATTTGAATGCCTGCTCCATTTTGTCGATCTCGCAAAATGTGAGCGTGCGCCATTCGTTTTGCGTTTCCAGCACAGTCCTGATCCTGTCCGCCGACAGCTTGTACGCGCTGTTGCTAATACAATATCGCGCAAGTAAAACCGCTCGCGGAACGCCGTCAACAGACGGCAGATCCGACGCGGACGAAGCGTCGGAAAACTGCTTGAGCATATCTTTTGACAGAATGAAATCGTCAAATTCGCCCAAATAGCGCTTGCGCTTCATAAGAAAACAACTCCGCTTGATCCAAGAAATGTAAGCGCCTGCAGATATGTTGCCCGTCTTTTTGGGCACGGGAATCGTGCGCACAAGCCGTTTTGCCCCCGCTTCAAACGCCTCGTCGTCCAAAAATCGCGCATAACGAGGCTTTATTGGACGACTCAAAAGCAGATATATTGTCAAAAACACGGCGACAACGCCGACGCTGATAGCATATGCCATACGCTGAATATTGCCATTTTTGATCAGATCTAGCCTCTTTTTGAAAATCTGCTTGCAAATCCTTGTCTTTTGTGTATAATAAGTGTTGCGAGTTAGCCGGGTTGTCGCGTGAAATATCTGAGGAAAGTCCGAGCATCAATGGGCAAGAGTGCAAGCTAACTACTTGTGAAGGCGACTTCAAGGACAGTGCAACAGAAAAATACCGCCTGAAATTTTCAGGTAAGGGTGGAAAGGCGAGGTAAGAGCTCACCCGCAAATTGGCGACAAGGCGCGATGTAAACCCCACTCGATGCAAGATCGGGAGCATGTGCAGCCCTAGCGCTCCCCACATCGCTTGAGCGATATAGCGATATACCGCCTAGATAGATGGCAACCGAACACAGAACTCGGCTTACAGACTAACTCGTGATACGAAAAGTGACGGCGCAAGAGCCGTCATTTTTCATATGATTTTGAGAATTTACCCTCCGGAAAGGCGTTTTTTTCGCCTAGAATGTGATGTGTGGATGTTGATAAAAAACTTTGATCTGCCCATAACGCGACTTATTGAGCGTTTAGGCAACGGTGTAAACGTTATTTTGCATTGTTTGAACTTTACGCCGTTTGATTTTTGCCGAGGAAAATTTGATTTTCGCTGCAGAAAATCCGTTCTGTTATGAGAGCGAGGATTTGTATCGCGCCGCCCACGCCTTCATCTCCTTTGCGTGTGGAATGGCAAACTCGCTGTAATCGTTGCCGCCGATGAGCCTTGCGACCTCGTCCGTGTCGTCCTCAAGCAGTGAAACGTGCGTGAGCGTCTTGCCGTTTTGCGAGGATTTTTCAATGAGAAAATGGCTGTCCGCCATCGCCGCAAGCGACGGCATATGCGTGACGGCAATCACCTGCCTCTCGCGGGATATGTTGCAAAGTTTTTCGGATACCACGGCGGAGATCTTGCCGGAAATGCCGGTGTCTATCTCGTCGAACACCATGGTACCGATGCCGTCCACGTCTGCAAGTATGTTTTTGAGCGCGAGCATAAATCTTGACATCTCGCCGCCGGAAATTATCTTTGCGAGCGGTTTGAGCGGCTCGCCGACGTTTGGAGATATCAAAAACTCAACGCTATCTCCGCCGTCCGCGGAGATCATCTCAGGCTCGTCTACACTTTCTATATTCACTTTAAAGGTGCTACCGCCCATGCCAAGATCGCCAAGTTCCCGCCCGATGTCCTTTTCAAGTTGACGAGCAACTTTTGTGCGCATATCGGTGAGTTTTGCCGACTGCTCCGCAAGCTGTTGTCCGCTCTTTTTGATCGCGCTTTCAAGTTTGGCGACGAGATCGTCGGCGTTTTCCAGCCTGCTCTTTTCTTCCTTTGCGGATTCGTAAAATGTCGACAGCGCCTCAAATGTGCCGCCGTACTTGCGCAAAATCGAGCGCACTTCGTTGAGCCTTTCCTCAAGTTCCTCGGCAGAACGACCGTCAAAGTCAAGTTTGTCAAGCATATCCTCAAGCGTGTCGGCAATGTCCTGAAGTTCCTCCTTTGCGCTGTCAAGCCTGTCGATGAGGCCTTCTACTCCGTCGTCGTAGGATGAGATGGATTGCAAAGCGGATCCCGCGCTTTTCAAAACGGCGGCGACTCCGCTTGCGCCATAACCCTCAAGTTGCCCTTTTGCGCTTTGAAGCGCGGAAATGATTTTTTCCATATTGCGGACGCGCTTGCGACGAGCGAGCAACTCCTCTTCTTCGCCGTCCGCGACGTTGACGCGCTCGATCTCGTCGATCTGATAGGTCAAAATGTCAAGCCGACGCTGCCTTTCGCGACTGTCGCCGTACTCGCCGAGTTTGCCGACATATGAAGAATATTCGGCATGCAAAGCCTTGACTTTGTCGCGCCGGTCAACAAGTTGTGCGCCTCCGAGCGAATCGAGCAGACGAATGTGATTGGCGCTCTTGAGCAGGGATTGGTGCTCGTGCTGACCGTGAATGTCCACAAGCAACTCCGTCAATCCTTTCAAAGTGCCCAGAGTGACGACTCTTCCGTTGACGCGACACTCGTTTTTGCCTTCCGCGGTCATTTTGCGACGCAAGATGAGCGCGTCCTCCGCCTCTATGCCTACATCGTCAAGATACTCGCGCACGGGCTTTGTGAGGTAGTCATCAAAAACAGCCTCTACCTGCGCGACGTCCGCTCCGTAGCGTATGAGAGAACGGTCGGCGCGTTCACCCAACACAAAATTGAGGGAATCTATGATGATAGATTTCCCCGCTCCGGTTTCGCCGCTCAAAATGTTCAGCCCGCTGCCCAGATCCAATTCAAGCGAGTCGATAAGAGCGATATTTTTGATGTTCAGTGACGCAAGCATAACTCAATACGCGGATCAATAGATCTTTGAACTGTCGGTAAGATTGAGCAATCTTTCCCTTAAGCGTTCGCCATGCGCGGGATCGTCGATCGCAACAAACACGGTGTTTTCGCCCGCGACTACTCCGAGGATCTCCTCAAAAGTGAGTTTGTCCAAAAACTGCGCTACGGGACCTGCGCTTGCCTCCTCGGTTTTGACGATGAGCAAGTTGCCCGCGGTCTGTATGGACACTATGGCGTTTTTGAACATGCTGAGATATTTGTCCGTAACGCTGTTTTCTTTTGCGGTTTGCACGGCATACTTATAATGCTTTCCGTCCGCGGCGAGGGTCTTGAGTATGCCCATGTCCTTTATATCGCGCGAAACGGTCGCTTGCGTAACGTTGTAGCCCTCTTTTTTGAGAAACTCAACAAGTTCTTCCTGTGTGTCGATATCGTGTTTGGAAATGATATCGAGGATCTTAAGTTGCCTGTTTACTCTTGACATTGTTTTATCCTTCCTTGAAAATTTTATGTTGTTCCGTTTTGCCCCAAGCGTTCATCTTGGTGAGCAGTTTGCCGTAAAAATCAGCGCGGTCGCGAACAAAATTGACGGTTTTGGCGGATTTTGACACCATAAGTTCGCTTCCGTCCGCGCCAAATGCCAAAGTCGATATGCCGTCGACGCAAATGTGCGCGGCGCACTGTCCGTTTGCTCGCACGCATATCTTTGACGACGAGCCTACCACCAGCGGTCTGGAATGCAACGAGTGCGGGCAGATGGGATTGATCACGATCGCGTCAACCGAAGGCTCCAGCACGGGGCCACCCGCGGACAGAGAATACGCCGTGGAGCCGGTGGCAGTGCTGATGATGAGGCCGTCGCCGTGATAATCGTC
>CANQMD010000097.1 GCA_947624885.1 uncultured Clostridia bacterium | reverse complement strand
GCGAGGAAGGATCATCTTGCCGCGGCGAAGAAGAAAAAGGCGGAGGAAGAGGCAAAACGCAAAGCCGAGGAAGAAAAGCGCAAGGCGGAAGAAGATAGAAAGGCAAAGGAAGAGGCAAAACGCAAGGCCGAGGAAGAAAAACGCAAGGCGGAAGAGGCTCGCAAGGCGGAAGAAGATAGAAAGGCGGAGGAAGAAGCAAAACGCAAAGCGGAGGAGGAGGCTATACGCCAGGCGGAGGAAGAAGCCAAGCGCAAAGCGGAAGCCGAGGCGAAGCGTAAGGCACAAGCGGAAGCCAAGCGCATAGCCGAGGAAGCCAAAAAGAAAGCAGCCGAAGAAGCCCGCTTTGCCAAGGAAAAAGCGGAAAAAGAAGCGGCGGAAGCAAAGCGTAAGGCGGAAGCGGAAGCCAAACGTAGTGAGAAAGAGGAAGCAAAGCGCAGGGCGGAAGAGGAAGCCCGAAAAACGGCGGCAGATTGTAGAATTGTTGGGACCGAACTCAGAAAGTATAAAGGCAAAGCCTATGAATTGGTGATCCCGAGCGGAATAACGTCTATTGGCAAATATGCGGCGTCCGCTTGCGAAAGCCTGAGGAGCGTAACAATACCGAAAAGCGTGACAAGCATCGGATACGGGGCGTTTTTCAACTGCAAAAATCTTGTAAGCGTGACAATGCCGAACACCGTGACTTCGATCGGCGTATGCGCGTTTGAAGAGTGCAGAAATCTGAGAAGAGTGAACATATCTGGCGGCGTTACGATCATTGACAAATGTACGTTTAGATGCTGCGAAAACCTTAAAAGCGTGACCATACCCAAAGGCGTGATTTCCATTGGCGAGCTGGCGTTCAACGCTTGCAAAAGCCTTCAAAACGTGATCATACCGGACGGCGTGAAACGCATTGGATATTGGGGGTTTAAAAATTGCGCAAGTTTGACGAGCGTGACCATACCGAACACCGTGACCCATATTGAAATTAACGCGTTTGCAGGTTGCAAAAACCTCCAAAGCGTGATCATACCCGCGAGTGTGACGCATATTGGCGCGGGCGCGTTTGGAGATTGCAAAACGGTATATTGCCACGCGACGGGGCCTACTTTCAATTGGGACCCAAAGTGGAACGTGAGCGATGAGAACAACAATAGGGCTAAAATAGTCTGGGGATATAAAGGATAGAATGGAGGAAGATATTATGAATTGTCCCAAATGTGGAAATGCATTGGATCCCGCATGGGTCAGCTGCCCGTTTTGCGGAGAGAAAGTGGAAAAGCGCAATCTGTGCCCCGAGTGCGGCAAGGAACTTCAGCCCGGCTGGGTAAGCTGTCCCTTTTGCGGGGCGGAGTTGAAGGAGCCGGAACGTCCCGCATCTGTAACAAATATAGAGGACGAGTTCGATTTTGACAGCATAGAGGAGGCGTTTGATAAACAGCTGGAGGAGCAGGAGGAACTGCGCCACGGCGAATATATGTGCATACGCGGCGAATTTGAGGAGGCGTACAAGATCTTCAAGGCGTATGCGGACAAACACTACGACCAAGTGGAGGGATATATCGGCATTGTACGCGCGCACAGCGAAGATTACACCATCTATGAGGGCGAACAGATCGCAAACGACATAAAGATCGTGGACAAGATAAACAAATTTATGCCCACGCAGGACGAAGAATACAACAGATATCTGATGGCGAGGAAGGATCATCTTGCCGCGGCGAAGAAGAAAAAGGCGGAGGAAGAGGCAAAACGCAAAGCCGAGGAAGAAAAACGCAAGGCGGACGCGGAAGCCAAGAAGAAAGCCGAGGAGGAAGAGGCAAAACGCAAAGCCGAGGAAGAAAAACGCAAGGCGGAAGAGGAGTCGAAACGCAATGCCGAAGGAAACAAGCGTAAGACGGAAGCGGATTCGCGCAAATCGGAGAAAACTTTGCAGGCCTCGCCCGAAGATTTTGAGATCGTTGGCACAACCCTCAAAAAATATAAGGGCAAAGCAACAGATGTGGTGATCCCCGACGGAATAAAAACCATAGGCGCCGAAGCGTTCAACAATTGCAAAAGCGTGACGAGCGTGACAATACCGAACAGCGTGACTGCTATCGAATCAGGTGCTTACGATTATGAATGTGAAACGCTCGAAGATTTGAAGTTCATTACTTATGGCGCGTTTATGGATTGCGAAAACCTTAAAAGCGTGAACATACCAAACAGCGTGAAATCTATTGGCGACTATGCATTTAGCGGTTGCACAAGCCTTAAAAGCGTGACAATTCCAAACGGCGTGACCTCTCTAGGCGTAGGCATATTCAATTATTGCACAAGCCTGACGAGCATCACTATCCCAAGCAGCGTGACAACTATCTGCGGAGGCTCGTTGCTAGGCGGAGGCACATTCTCCCGTTGCACAAACCTGACGAGCATTACGATCCCCAATAGCGTGACTTCTATTGGCGAATACGCGTTCGAGGGTTGCGAAAACCTTAAAAACGTGACCATCCCAAACAGCGTGAAATTTATTGGCGAAAGCGCGTTTAGCGAGTGCGCAAGCCTTAAAAGCATAACCATCCCGGGTAGCGTGAAAACTATTGGCGACTTTGCTTTCTCATCCTGCAAAGGCTTGACGAGCATCACTATTGACAAAGGCGTGAAAGCCATAGGAGATTTCATGTTTGGCGATTGCATAAGCCTTACAAACTTTAACATATCAAACAGCGTGAAAACCATAGGCAAAAATGCATTCAAAGGTTGCACAGGCCTTAAAAATTTGGTCATACCCAGCGGCGTAACGACTATAGAATCTCATGCATTTGAGGGTTGCACAGGCCTTACAAGCCTGACCATACCGGGCAACGTGAAGTCTATAGATTATAATGCGTTCAAAAATTGTACGGCTCTTGCAAATGTGATAATAGAGGACGGCGTTGAATCGTTCGATGGTAGAGTGTTCACCGGCTGCACAAGTCTTAAAAGCGTCATTATACCCCAAAGCGTGACTTCGATCGGATTTGATGCGTTTGGATGTTTTAAAACTGTATACTGCTACGCAGACAAAAGACCTACGGGTTGGAAGAGCGGCTGGAACGAGGATTCTGCAACAAAGCATAAAAGCCGTGTGGTCTATCACTATAGAGGATAGCCCCAAGCCCGCAAAACTAGATAGCTTTGCAAAAGCGTTCTTTGGGCGCAGGGAGATAATAATCCCGCAAATCATGTCTACGTAAAAAGGTTGGTCTGTGTGGCTAACCTTTTATGGCACTCCCGACAGGAGTTGACACAAAAAGCATAATGCGAGGACAGGCCTCGCGTTCTTCGGTCACAGATATTTAAATTCTGTGAAGCGGGGGTTTTCATCGCTCCACAGCCCTTGCAGTGTCGGTTTACAGTGGCATTGCCACTGTTCGGTGGGCAAGGTATGGCAACGTTCAGACAGCAGTTGCCTCATTCGAACTGTTATTGCCTTTTCAACGCGATTTTTGCGTACTGTTTTGCATTGGTGTATAAATATCCCCGCTTGTTCAAAAAAATGGTTTAAATCTTGATATTGCTATCCATAAGAGAAAGGTGTATCATAATATATACAGAAAAAAACTTTCAGGGGGCATTTCAGATGTCATACATTTCCGACGTAATTGAGCAAACGGCGGCAAAAAACGTAAGTCAGCCGCAGTTTATGCAGACCGTGACCGAGGTTTTCACTTCGATCGCGCCAGCCGTGGAGCAAAAAGAGGAGCAACTCCGCAAATTCTGCGTGCTTGAGCGCATGGTGGAGCCGGATCGTCAGATCATGTTCCGCGTTCCGTGGATGGACGACAACGGCAAATTCCATGTCAATCGCGGCTTCCGCGTGCAGTTCAACAACGCGATAGGGCCATACAAGGGCGGTCTGCGTTTTCACAAATCCGTTGACCTCGACACGATGAAGTTTCTCGCGTTCGAGCAGACTTTCAAAAACTCGCTCACATCTCTGCCCATGGGCGGCGCAAAGGGCGGCAGCGATTTTGACCCGACCGGCAAGTCCGACGCGGAGATAATGCGTTTCTGCCAATCCTTCATGATGGAGTTGTACCGTCACATCGGGCCGGATCTTGACGTTCCCGCGGGCGACATCGGCGTCGGCGGCAGGGAGATCGGCTTTTTGTTCGGACAGTACAAAAAGATCGCGGGGCAGTTCAACAACGGCGTTCTGACGGGCAAGGGGCTCAGCTACGGCGGCTCGCTCATACGTCCCGAAGCGACGGGGTATGGCGCGACCTATTTCCTGCTGGACGTGCTCAAGCACAACGGCGAACAGCTTCAGGGCAAAACGTTCTGCCTGTCCGGCTTTGGCAACGTCGCGTGGGGCGCGGCAAAAAAGATCTCCGAACTCGGAGGCAAGGTGCTCACCATCTCCGGCCCCGACGGCTATGTGTATGACTCCGACGGCATAAGCGGCGAAAAGGTAGACTTCATGCTTAAGATGCGTTCTTCCAACCGCAACCGCGTTCAGGACTTCTCCGACAAGTTCGGCTGCGAGTTCGTGGCGGGCAAAAAGCCTTGGGGCAACGTCAAAGCCGACGTGTACATGCCCTGCGCCACACAAAACGAGATCCTTCTCGACGACGCAAAAGCCATGGTCAAACTCGGCGTGCCCGTGCTCAACGAGGTGTCCAACATGCCCACCACCAACGAGGCGATCGCCTATCTGCAAGCGCACGGCGTGCTTGTCGCGCCTTCCAAAGCCGTCAACGCGGGCGGAGTTGCGACCTCCGGTCTTGAGATGACCCAAAACAGCGAGCGTCTGCAATGGACCGCCGAGGAAGTCGACGGCAAACTCCGTCACATCATGAGCAACATCCACTCCAAAATTGTCGAAACTCTCAACTCCTACGGCATGCCCTACAACCTCGTTGCCGGTGCGAATCTGGCGGGATTTGAGAAGGTGGCGGATGCGATGATCGCCCAAGGCATCTACTAAAAACGGCGCTATTTGGCGAATAACTGCGTCAGCGCCCTTTTGTTTCGCCGTCATGTACGCTCAAGTACATTGGGCGGCTCACCCAAAGGGCGCTTTCTTGTTCTTCATCCAAATATCGCCGTTTTTACAAAACGCGCTATAAGGCGAATAGCTTTGTCAACGCTTCCTCGCTTCGCGTTGCGTACGTTCGTGTACGCTCGTGTTCGGGGAATTGCCTTTTCCTTGTCTTTGAACAAATATCGCCGTTTTACAAACAACGCTATATGGCGAATAACTGCGTCAGCGCCCTTTTGTTTCGCCGTCATGTACGCTCAAGTACATTGGGGCGGCTCCCCAGAAGGGCGCTTTCTTGTTCTTCATCCAAATATCGCCGGTTATCCTCTCAAGGCCCCTTTAGTAAGGGGAGCCGGCACCTTTAGGTGCCTGAGGGGATTGTTAAAAACCCTCTCGTTTTTACTGTCATTCTGAGCGTAGTCGAAGAATCCCCCTTATAATCGTTCAAAAAAAGCAATTTGTGGTTTTGTGTGGGGTGAACTAAAATGTGCGCTTTCTTGTTCTTCATCCAAATATCGCGGTTTTTTACAAATGACATGGCTTTGAAGTGCACTTTCAATTTTTGCAAATTTGCAAATTTTGTTTGACAGACAAATAGTTGTTGTATACAATAGCGAGTGTGGCGTTGGGGTACTCCGACCTGACATTTGAAGTCTATCCACACAAAGGGCAACGATGGTTGCCCTTATTTTTTTGTTCGCGATTGATTTTTGCCAAATTGTCCGCGGGTGCGGCACATTCCGCCCGCAAAACAAAAACTGAAAATGTCAACATTAAATGCGAAAAAAGTTTTAGAAAGTTATAAAAAATCTTATACTTTGCCTGTATAACGGAGC
>CANQMD010000096.1 GCA_947624885.1 uncultured Clostridia bacterium | reverse complement strand
CGTTTCGACTATATAAATATAATACTTTAAACCATTAAAATTTTTTTATCCTGTTTCTTACTCCGCAAATGATTTGCCAATGCGGCGATTGTGTGGTAAAATCATAACAGTGAATTTGAAGAACTGTCGGGACGCGGCGTATGCGTTCCGTGGCGGAAGCGCTTTTTTATTATTGAGCGCATACAGGAGGAAATATGAAGTTGAAATTCAGACGCGTTGCGGTTGCGCTTGTGGCGATGTTGGCGCTGACGTGCGCCCTTATGCTGTTTGCGGCGTGCAACGATTCGGACAATAATTCGCCCGCGGAAGTCAAGGTGGCTTTTCACTATCTGGGCGAGGGCGAGGACATTGAACTTGTGGGAAAAGCGGGGGACGCGCTTGCCGTGCCAAAGGTCGAGGACAGCGAGGATTTTTATTTCGGAGGCTGGTTTGCGACGCAGGACTTTTCGGGCGATGCGATCGGCGAGGACGCAAAGTTTCCGTCGGCAGACGCGGAGTACTACGCAAATTGGTATGTCAAATACGTTTTTGAAGCGAGCATAGAAAACGCGGACGGGGAGTTCGAGCGCTATGCGGAAGGCGATCTCGAAGGCAAGGTGAACAAGGGCGAACTTGACGCGGTGACTGTGACGGACAGCAACTTCGCTCTGCCAAGAGGATATAAGCTGAAAGCGGGATCGTATATGGTGCAGCTTTCCGACAGGGACAACGTGCGCCAAGTGCAGTTTGAAAAAAAGACCATAATTGTGACGTATGAGTCGGGGATAGGCGGCGTAAGCGATCATGTCGAGAGCGGAAAATTCGGCATGGCGGCGGCGGGCGATCCGTTTGGAACGCAACAAAACAGGCGATTTGTCGGCTGGGCGGAGTCGGAGGACGGCGCGGTGGCGTACGTCGAGGGCGATACGCTGGAATTTGTTGAGAATACCACGCTGTACGCGGTGTGGGCGACGCCATATCCCGACGCGTTTGGCGGAAGCGACGTGATCTACGCCGCAAAAGGGAAGAGCGATATCGCCGTGCTGTCCAAATTCGGATGGGACGACATCGTGGGCGAGATAGATTTGCAGTCGGCTATGTTTTCATTTGCCGACGAGGGAGGAGCGACGCTGACGGGCAAGTTGCTGAAATCGACGTTCTTCTACTTCAAGGACAGCTATTTCAACGTTTTGAGATCGGAGATAGACGGAAGGGACGACACGCTTGAACTGAAGGACGGCGGAGTTGCGGTGTACACCGACGAGAGAGGCGCAAGCCATACGGGAAGCTATACCGCCGACGACGCGGGAGATGAGTTTGAGTTTGTCGGGGACGGACTGAACTTTGTTTTCAAACTGTACGAGCCTATGCTGGGCGTGGGAGAGATGACCTTCCGCATCAAGGATGATATGGAGGGATACTACGCCGAAAAGAATGAAAGTGGCTACGGATACAACTTGCTGTACTTTGACGGATTTGGCAACGCGACGGAGATCTGGGACTCAAGATATCCGTATTACAACTCCTATCTGGATTTTTCGGCGTATATTTTTGAGGGAGAGTACGAGTTGCTTGAGGACGACAGTATGGGCATGCCGCAGGCGGACGTGGACATCGCCATGGTGCCGGATTACGGCATATACGCGTCGTACAGGATACGCGTTGACAACTCCGTGAGCGGCAGTCTGAACGGGTTGAAGCTGAGAGGCGTGTATACGCTTTGGGACGGCTATGCGGGGACGTATAAGTGCGCGACGGCGCAGGACGATCGCTCGCAGGATCTCACGCTGGACGGATATGAATACGCTACGTTTAGGGGCGAGCAAAGACAGTACGTCGCCGAAGTGATACATTGGTATGACTTCACAAACGAGCAATATACCGACGAGGGTTCCCCCGAATATGAGGAGCACAGCCACTCCTACATCAGGATCAAAACGGACGAAGGCGAGATGTTTGTCGCGCTGAACAAGAGCGAGTACAGCATGTACAACTCCTACGAGATAATATCCGCTGAAAAGAACGCGTTTGTTTTTGAAAATTCCACCGACTTTTTGTACGACGGCGCGGGAGATCTGATGCTGGAACTTTGGCATGAGCAGGCTGTGGTTTGGCAAAGCCATGTCGACAGCAACGGATTGACCTTCTACACCGTGCTGGACGAGGGAGTTGTGACTCCGCTTGACGATGGGTGGAAACAATTTGCGGGAGATGTCAAATTTGCCTTTTTGATCACGGACTGCTCGTCGGATTTCACGGTGCGCTGGAGAAGCGTGTCCAACAGACTGGAATTTGTGAAAGACGAGCTGTATATAGACGCAGACGGCGTGGGAAGATACGTCGTGAACGGCACTCCGACGGAAGTGAAATACTCCGTGCAGAAGGGCTTGGTTGAGATATACTCCTTTGAGATAAACGGCGGCGAACGCAAATTTGCCGTCAAAGGGACGAGCGTGGAGGAGATGACCTCGGCAACTACGCTTGACGAAGCGAGATCGTCGGAAATGGTGGTCGCGAGGCTGGTGACGCTTGCAAATTCGAGAGCGTTTGTCATGTTCAGACTCAGCGATAAAGTGACTTACGCTTGCCTTATTGACGGGACTGTGAGCGAGATAGGCGGCGGAGAGTGGCATTTTGAGGCGACGGACGTTGAGCCGGGATATGAAACCGACCTTGACAGCTATATGAGTTTTGACTTCAAACCCGGCGTGAGCGATTTTGTGAAGAGCGACGGATACAAGTTTTCGGCGACTGACGCGGACGGCGACGTTTTTGAGGCGGACGGCTACGGCAACGCGCGGTTTGCACGGGCGGGCCAACCGGAACTTGAGGGCGAATATGAATTTCTGGATTCCATCACCGTGTTTGTCTATGACGGAGGGGAGATATTCCTGAACGTTGAGGGCAGCGGCAATGAGAGGTCGTTTGCGATAGTCGGCAATGAGGCGGGGTACTACTACGAACTTGTGGCGGGCAATGTGTCGCAAACGGGAAGTTACTTCTTTTTGGACGGCGAAGGCGGCGTAGTGTACAGGTCGTATGACTCGCAATACGGCACATTCTTTGTGTCGGAGGGGACATACGCGTCGAGAGAGAAGCAGGATGCGGACGGATATGACGAATATAAGTTTACATTTGACGATAACGACCTCTATATGCCCGGACAATACATCGTGCATATGGGGGAGGAAAAGGACACGCTAGGAAGGATCGTGCGGACGTACTGGGTGGAAAATCCCGCGGTCGACGGCACGTACATCGTGGAGATGAACGGCGAACTTGCCGCCGTTCTCACCGTGCAAAAGGGCGCGGCGCTGTTGATTTCGGGCGAAGAGAGATATATCGGCTCGATGTTGAGATGCGACGTGCTGGACAAGGAAGTCACCACTGCGTTTACGGACGGATCAAGACAGATCTCGGAAAACCCTGAAGGCAAGAGCATATTCTTCTCTTTTGGCAGCGGCGAGGACTATTTTGAGTTTGTGTTTGACATCACGGACAAAAAACAGCCAGGAGAGGACGGCGTAAACTACACCGTGATCTCCGCAAGAATGTTCACCTACGGTATGTACGGCAGGTACGACGGCGAGCGCAGAGATGAAAAAATTTATCTTGACGGGCACGGCAATATGACCGTGTACGACGCGGCGGGCGGCGTTGCCGACGAGGGCAAAGTAGAGATCAAGGAAGAGGGCGGATATGTTTTGACATTTACGGGCGCAAAGAGCAGTTTTGACTTTGTGATCACGCTGCACGTCGGCACCACAAACTACGAGATGTCGCGCTTTGAATATGTGGTGTACGATCCCGCTTCGGATCGCGTGTTTTTGGGCGACGATTGGGAAACGCTTGTGCTGGACGGATTTGGAGGAGCGGAACTCATAGACAAATACGGCGTTGCAACCGAAGGGTCGTATACCGCCGTGATCGACAACGTGATCAAGTTTGAGAGCAGTTGGCTGGATGTGAAATATATCGCGCTGGAGGATGGCAAATTCTCGGTGTGCGCGGACGACTTTATATACCGCCACGGCGTGCTGTACTCCTATATGGGCTACGAAACAGAGATCAGGATCCCCGGCGAGGTGGTCACCGTTGCCGAAAACGCGTTTTTGGGCACGAGCGTGACAAAGGTGGACTTTGTAAACGTCGAAAGAGTGGAAAATTACGCGTTCAGCGGGCTGGCGCTTGAGGAAGTGCGCTCTGAACATATAACGTATGTGGGCGAAGGCGCGTTTTCGGATATGGGCGTAAACCTCAAACTTGTGTATCTGCCAAAGGCGACGCATATCGGCGATGGTGCGTTTTACGGCGATACGGCAATTGACCGCATTGTGCTTGGAGATATAACCTCGATAGGCGAGGCGGCGTTTACGCTGGACGAGTCGGAAGGCACGGTGTTGCTTGACCTCACAAGATCGCAAAATATCGCGGGCATCACGATCGCGCAGTCCGCTTTTGTGGCGGTCGACGCGGACGGCGAGATCCCCGACGCAGAGGTTGGGACATTGCGAGTGCTTGTGGACGGCGTGCAGACTGTCAACAGCTTGCTGCAAAACCCCGACGCGCCCGCCATCATTGGCAAAAACGCCGTGATAAGTTTTGGCGAAGAGGTCACGTCGCTGGAAGCGTCACAGACAAAGTTCGGCAGCGTTGCGTTCTACTCCGTGACGGACGGAAGCGTGTACATTCTGGATGGGAAGTTCAGCAAGATTTTGGATATTGACGCGTGCACGGTGCAGAGTTTTGCGCTGTATGAGTGCGAGATCGAAACAAAAACCGTGGGCGGAGAGGATGTCGAAGTTGTGGAAATATCCCTTTACATGCTTGAAAACGGAGTGTATAGCACAACGCCGATCAAGTCGCAAAACGGATTTTTGCAGTTTGAAGGGCAGTTGTTGATGAGCGTAGGACCAAATGATAACCGCATAGTGCACTCCTTTGAGGACGCGGACGGCAAGACGCTGGAACTTGCGACGGGAATCGACTACGACATCTACGACGGCTGGAAACTTGCGGCGGACATCACCTATGACGGCAAACAGGCGACTTCGTGCGAGTTTTCGGACGAGGGCATAACGTTTGTGCTGGAGGACGCGCAATATGCGGCGAATATCGAGGACGGGGTGCGCTGCTCGGTGGAAAAAATCGCGCAGATCAAAACGCTGTGCACCTCCGGCGACGGCTACAGGCTGGGCGTGGCTGTGCGCGAGGACGGCTCGCTTGCGGACTGCGTGAGTTTTGAAAAGAGATCCGCAAACGGCTATGAAATGTGCTCCATCGTCAGCGTAGAGGCGATGGCGGACGGTACGCTGCAGGTGATCGCGTCTACGCCCGGAACTTTGTACAATGAAACATTTATCGTCGCATATGACCCGCAAACCGACACGCTGTCGCTTGTCAAAAACGGAATTACGTACAGAAGCGACGAGGAGAGCGGAAACTACTTCGGCTTGGGTCTGGCGTGGGATATCGAAACAGGACGCGCGATCAAATGCACGGAGTTTTCCATCGACGACGTGAACTACGAGGTCAAACGCTTCGAGGTGGTGAGCGACAACGTGGTGCGCGTTGCGATCGAGCGGGAAGGCACGGAAGAAACGTATGAGATCAGATATTCGGTGGAGTTTGGCTTTGTGATCGTGTCCGTGAGGAAGATATGAAAGGCGAAAACAGACCGATAATTACGGCGATAAGACGCGCGACATGTGAAAGTGCCGCGCGTCTTTGCGATTGGGGCGCGAGCGAGAGAATTTGTGTGACTGCGTCGGAGCGGGAATGCTCAGACAGAGGTTGAGTTGATTGCGGGGACAGGGTTGATACCGTATTTTCATTTGGGGACGGGGCAAAAATGAAAATGAATTTTCATTTCAAGCGGTGTTC
>CANQMD010000095.1 GCA_947624885.1 uncultured Clostridia bacterium | reverse complement strand
GCGGGCATGGGCGGAGGCACCGGCACAGGAGCCGCTCCCATCGTTGCCGAGATCGCGCAGGAACTCAAAATACTGACTGTCGGCGTCGTCACAAAGCCCTTCGTGTTCGAGGGTATGCCGCGCATGCGCAACGCGGACGAGGGCATCAAAAAACTCAAACAATATGTCGACACTCTGCTCGTCATTCCCAACCAGAAACTGACGACCGTGTTCGGCGACAACAAAAAGATGCCAATCATGCAAGCGTTCGCCTATGCGGACGACGTGCTCAGGCAGGGCATACAGGGCGTAAGCGACGTCATCGTCAATCCGGGGCTCATCAATCTTGACTTTGCCGACGTAAAGACCATACTTTCCAAAAAGGGTCTTGCGCACATGGGCATCGGTTTCGGCAAGGGCGAAAAGCGCGTTATGGACGCTGTCCGCGGCGCGATCTATTGTCCTTTGCTTGAAAACGACATCGAGGGCGCAACGGCTCTGCTCATCAACATCATCGGCGGCGAGGACATGACCATCGCGGAAGTCGAGGAAGCGTGCACAATCGTCACGCAAGTCACCGATCCCAACGCCAACATCATATTCGGCACGGCGACCAGACCTGAGGCGCAGGGCATCGAGATCACGATCATCGCGACGGGATTCACCGACCAAAAGGGCACTCCCGCCAAAAACTTCTCCAACGCGCCATACGGGCAGCAAGCGGACGGAGGCATTCGCCCCATGACCCCCGCGGGCGCACCCGGCATGCCGCCGCAGCAACGTCCCGACCTGTTCGGAAGAGGGCAGTACGGCACCTATCCCGCGCCGCAAGCGCCCCAATATCCAAATCCTCAAGCGCCTCTACAACCCGCGCCGACTCCATCCGCGCCAATTCCAAATTCCATAGTGGACGTGCCGCAGAGGAAGGTTCCGCTGTTCATGCGCAAACTCAAGGACAACGATCCCGATCAGCAGTGACTCAAAAAGCGCAACGCGCGGCAATGCATAAGGCGTGTTAATTGCTCGTCAAGTGGTTGGAACGATCTTATCATCGCCTGTCCGCCGAGATATTATCAGTCGCAGTTGCCATTCAAATTGTCAACATTTCAAAAGCCGTACAGCATTGTGCGGCTTTTAATGTATTTTGTTTGATCTACACGTTTAGAATGCCGAAATTTTATTTTACTTTCTCGACACAAAAGGAATGAATGCTCAAATCCAAAATTCTATTATGTTCGCGTGAGTGTGTACATAGAGCTTGTGATCTTCAACAATTTTTGCATGGATCTGTTGCTTGAAATGTGCGCGTTATGCGCCCGCAGGCGCAAGCCCTCCAAACTCAGATGCGTGATTGCCGCCGCTTTCGGAGCGATTGTCGCCACGCTGTCGCCTCTCGCGCCGTCGGCTTGGCAGACTGTCGTCAAAATCTTGCTCGCACCCGCAATGACCGCCGTGTTTTTCAAACCCAAGTCGGGCAGACCCGCGGCGAGATTTGCGGATATGCTTGTCACCACGTTTGTATTTATGACATTTACGTTTTTGGCGGGCGGGGTTGTGTACGCGTCGTCCTATCTGTTCAAAACGGACGTGCGCAGTCACGCCGCGTTGGGGCTCGCGGCGCTTGGCGGAGTCATATGTCTGTTATGCGCAAAGGCGGCAGCGTATCGTCGCTCCTCGTCGCGCGCGGAAAACAAAACCGTACAACTTTGCGTTGATGGCAAAAGCATAGATTGCAAAGCGCTTTGCGACAGCGGCAATCTGCTTGCGGATCCGCTCACGGGTCTGCCTGTCGTGATCATCTCAAAGGAGATCGCAAGTCGTCTTGGCGATCGCCCGGCAGAGGGCACCATCGAGGTGTCCACAGTCAACGGAGGCGGAAGTTTGCCGCTTGTCAAACTCGATTATGTGCAAGTTGACGGCGCCGCCCGTCCAGCATACGGGGCGATCAGCGCTTCTCTTGAAGGCTGCGATGTGGTTTTGCAGGCGACAATGTTTTAAAACATGGCATCTAAACGCATATTTTTTGCGTTTTATATAAGGAGGGCAACAGTATGAAAATATCCGTCAAAAAACTTTGGGTCAAAATTCTTGAGTTTTTCGGCATAAAAGCGGACAAGTCTGTCAACTATATTTCGGCGGGCAACAGTTTGCCGTCGCCGCTCACCGCGGAGGAGGAGGCGAGCGCAGTCAGGCGTTTTCTTGACGGCGACGAGCAGGCGCGACTCACGCTCATCGAGCACAATTTGCGCCTCGTGGTGTACATTGCCAAGAGGTTTGACAACACGGGCGTGGACATGGACGACCTTGTGTCCATCGGCACCATCGGGCTAATCAAAGCGGTAGGCAGCTACGCTCCCGACAAAAACATCACACTTGCCACCTATGCCTCGCGTTGCATCGAAAACGAGATCCTCATGCACATACGCAAGACGGGGCGCACGCGCACGGAGTTGTCGCTTGACGAGCCTCTCAACGTGGATTTTGAAGGGAACATGTTGCTTCTCAGCGACGTACTCGGCACAGATCCCGACTGCGTTTACAGCGATGTAGAAGGCAGCGCGGAGAGGGAGATGCTTCGCGAGTCCTTCGATCGTCTGCCGGAGCGCGAAAGGCAGATCCTGTCGCTCAGATTCGGGCTTTACGGCAAGGAGGAAATGACTCAAAAGGAGATCGCGGACATGATGGGCATCTCGCAGTCCTACATATCGCGCCTTGAAAAAAAGATAGTCGACTCTCTTCGCAAGGATATGCAGCAGATAGTGTGATCATCCGTTCTGCGATTGCTCTCAAACGCGAGTTTCGCACAGCGTGGCAAGCGGCGGTTTGTACGGTAGATGCAACAAGTTTTGTGCATTATATGCGATCGGCGACGGCTCGCGCGCCCGCTCCCTAGTTTGCATATCTGCGGCAAAATCCAAAGCCTCACGCGTTGCAAAAAATATGAATAATTTCCGCAATTTTGCGGATACTTCCCAAAAAGCGCTTTCTACATATCACAGGAGGTGCTTTATTTATGGGCAAAGTAACCATTTGCGGATTGGACACATCGCAGCTTCCGCGGTTGGATCCCGCCCAATGCGACGCGCTGCTTGAAAGGATAGATCGCGGCGACTCTTCCGCGCGGGATCTCTTTCTCAGGGCGAACATGCGGCTTGTGTTGTCGTGCGTAGGGCGGTTTCCAAAGGCGCAGGAGAGCGCGGACGACATGTTTCAAGTGGGCATGGTAGGGCTTCTCAAAGCGCTTGACAACTTTGACAGATCGCTCGGCGTGCGATTTTCCACCTACGCCGTCCCCATGATCTTGGGAGAGATACGACGCGCGTTGCGCGACAGGACGACGATCAAAGTTTCCAGGAGCATGCGCGACACGGCATACAAGGCGCTCAAAGCGAGGGAGAGGATGATCACTGCAGGGCAGGAGGAGCCTGATCTTATGGAGATATCCGCAGAGATCGGCGTTCCGCTCAAAGAGGTGGCGTGCGCCCTCGACGCCGTCAGCGAGCCGATATCCTTTTACGAGCCTGTTTACAGCGACGGCGAGGACAGTCTTGAACTTGTCGATCAACTTGCGGACAGCAAGGAAAACAGCGACAATTGGTCGGAGCGGCTCTCCCTGTACGAGGCGCTCAAAACCGTCCCCGATCGCGAGCTTCAGGTGATCAAGTTGCGCTATTTCGACGGCAAAACGCAGGTCGAGATCAGCAAGATCGTCGGCATATCCCAAGCGCAGGTATCCCGCCTTGAAAAGAACGCGCTTCAGCACATTCGCCAAGCCATCGGTTGACAGTCATATCGCAGCACCGACTGTCCGTCCGGCAACAGATATATAAAATCGGACAAATTCGATCACGCCATTCAACTGTCCGCCGATGATACAAAAAACATCGCAAACAAATTCAAAGGAGTTGTTCCGATAGTCCTACAATCGGTGAGATACACTCAAACAAATTCAAACGCGCCGCAACGACAATTTGTCTGCGGCGTTTTGCATATGGAGGCGTTTTGCATTTGAAGGATGGTCTTATTTACAAATTCAATCCGTATGGTAGTATGTTTGCGGCGAGGGTTGTTCGCCCTGCGGCGGCGTATTTTGCGCCTCTTCCGCGCGGAACATCGGCTCCGTCGGCATGCTGTATGCCTGCGCAGTGAACTCTTGTTGCGCCGCGGCTTGAAATTGTTGCGCTCCCGCAGAGTAGGGTTGCGCGTATGCGTTTTGCGGAGGGTAGGGCGGTTGCTGAGGTCGCTGTTCTGCGCACGTTCCCGCCATTCCGCCCGCAACGTCCGTCAGGATCACGTCGGAGCCAATTTTGACAATGCGGTTGAATGGGATCACGATATTATCCGCCGAGGTCAGGCTTTTGAACAGGCTCTTTTTGCCGGGCACGACGATCGCCAATATTGCGCCGTAGTTGTTGAAAATCAAATCGCACACGTGTCCCAACTCGCGCCCGTCGCAGACGTTTATGACAGCCTTCTTTGTGAAATCCGAAAATGTGTACTGTTTGGAGTTCATATTCAGATTATATTTTGATATGTGTACAAATATGTCATTTTGACCTGCAGCCTTCAACATTTTTCGCGCGACTTTTCAAAAACGCCTCCGCGCTTGCCGACAGAATTTTTCATCATGCTACAAAATGTACAATTTCGCAACCGAATCCTTTACATTTCACATTTTGAGTGCTATAATCAGCGTATCAAATGCAATGAGGTTTTTGTCATGAAATGTATATATTGCGGCTGTCTTGAAAGCAAGGTCGTCGACTCCAGACAAAACGAGGATGGCACGTCCATTCGTCGCAGGCGCGAGTGCATGAATTGCGGCAAGCGCTTCACCACATATGAAACGGTTGAAAGCGCGTCCATGATGGTCATCAAAAAGGATGGCAGCAGACAGACTTTTGACATTGCCAAAGTCAAAGCGGGCATCATGAAGGCGTGCGAAAAGCGCCCGATATCCATCACCGTGATCGACAAACTTGTCAACGACATCCAGCGCACGATCAACAACTCTCTCGAGCAGGAAATTCCGTCCACCTACATCGGCGAGTTGGTCATGGAGGGGCTCAAGCAGATCGACGACGTGGCATATGTCAGATACGCGTCCGTGCACAGGCAGTTCCGCGACATCAACACGCTTCTTGACGAGATAGAGGAACTTGTCAAGATTAAGGCGGAAAACGCCTCAAAAACCGACGATCCCAATTCAAAAACCGACGATCCCAATTCGGAAAATTGATCTTTGATTGGGCGGCAAGTCGCCTTTTATTCAATGCGAACATTCCCGATGAAAATTTTCGACAGGGGAAAGCGGAGTTCGCGCCGCTTTCCCTTTAATATTATCGAAAAACGCTTTTTGACAAAACAAATTTTTTGTGCGATATCGCCTAAATCCGATTTTTGATTCGTCTAGTTCAAAATCCGTATGATGCCTTACGCTTCGCAAACTCTCAAAAACGCAAAAACCCAAGCGCCCGCAAACGTTTGAGCGCACGCCACGGCAAAATATCCGCAATTTTTTTTTGACTTTTATTCAAAACATATCCTCTTCGGACACGCATTGTCTTATCTTTTCCAACGCGCGTTTTTCTATGCGCGACACGTAAGATCTTGAGATCCCAAACTTTTCGGCGATCTCGCGTTGCGTAAGCGTTGCCACGCCCCCAAGCCCATATCTCAAGCGGATTATAGTATATTCGCGGTCATCCAGCGCCTCTCTTGTGACGGCGAGCAATCTTTCCATCAAGATATGGTTTTCCACGTCGCCTATCACCGAGCACTCGTCCGACAGCATATCCATTATGGTGAGTTCGTTGCCGTCCTTATCCACGCCGATCGGCTCGTTTATCGACACATTTTGTCTGTGTTTTTTGGACGTGCGCATCGTCATGAGGATCTCGTTTTCTATGCATCTTGAGGCGTATGTGGCAAGCTGTGTGCCCTTGCCGGGGACGTAGCTGTCTATCGCCTTTATCAGCCCGATAGAGCCTATCGAGATCAGTTCGTCGTTGTCG
>CANQMD010000094.1 GCA_947624885.1 uncultured Clostridia bacterium | reverse complement strand
GCCTCCATACGCATGCCGCGATACCTGGGCATATCGCTGTCGGTGGTGGGCGCGATCGTGCTTGGCGACACCGCCGTCAAGTCGGGATTGATCTCGTCGCCGTCGGTGCTGGTGATCGCATTGAGCGCGATAGGCATATTCTGCGTGCCCGATCAGGTGGGGACCATCTCGATTTTGAGGCTGTTGTTTTTGTGCATAAGCGCGGTGACGGGCTTTGTGGGCATGGTGATCTTGGCGATCGTGATCGTGGGATATCTCAGTTCGCTGGACAACTTCGGAACGCCGTATCTTGCGCCGTATGCGCCGCGGATCAACCCCGATCTGCAGGACGCTATGCTGAAAGTTGGCACGCCGTCCATGGTGGACAGACCCTATTCCATCCCGACCGCAAACCGCACGAGGATCCGAAAGCACTGACAAGGACAGTTATGAAAAACGTAAAAATTCAACATGGTATCTACAAAAATCTGCCGTCGGGGACGATATACAACTCGCAGGCGGGGGCGATCATTTTTGCGATAGGCATTGCGTTCAAGCTGACCGCCGCGCCCGGCGTTGTCAACCAAACGTACAGATCGTCAACGCTGTGGGCGTTTATGATCTTCGCCGCGGTGGAGATCGCGATCACGGCGGGAGTGTTCGCCTTTGTGAGAATGCGCGGCGACGATCTGCTGAGATGCACCGCAAGCAAACCTTACCGCGTCGTGTGCGCCGTGGCGGCGGTGTGGTTGATCCTGAAAGGAACGTTCTACTTTTGCTACTGTGTGTCCTACCTCGCAAGAGAACTTTTCGGAGGAGTGGAGCCATCCCTGCTGTACCTGCTGTTTCTGTTCCCCGCGGTGTATTTGGGCGTAAAAGGCTCGCGCACGATCGCGCGGACAACGGAGATCCTTGTGCCCGTGCTGTTTGTGCTGATCGCCTTCAACCTGGTGTTTTTTGACACCAACAACGACTTCGGAAGGAATTTGCCTATATTCTCTATGGAGCCGACGGACTTTTTTGCGCAACTGCCGCGCTTTGGACTGTGGATAGGCGACGCGCTGCCGTTTGCCTTTTTGCGAGTGAAAAACAAGAGATTGCCCTACATTTCGGGCAGCATTGTCATTACCGCGGGCATAGTGCTGGTCACTGTTATGCTGGGGGTGGCGGCTTACGGCAACTCGCTGAGGACCGTGTCTGATCTGCTTATCCATATCGCGGGATTCAATCAGCTGTCAATGGAGATAGGCAGAATGGAGTGGACAAACCTGTTTGCCGCGGTGGCGATGTCGATATTGTCGCTGGCGTTTGTATACTTTGGCGCGACGGCGGCTTGCGACAGGGCTATAGACAGCAGAATGCCCGCGGTGGCGATGTTTCCGCTGGCAGTGGCGCTGATCGTTGCGATCGTGCCTTCCTCGCAATCGGTGGCGGAGTTTTCCACGCGGGAGATGGGCTACGCGTTGAGCGCCGTCGGGATCGTCGTTCCGTTTTTTATGACGGCGCTGGCGATGAGAGCAAAAAGAAAATTCAAGGGCATATACTCCCATCTGGACGACGAGTTTGTGCCCGCGCCTCTGCCCTACCCGTCGCCGCCCGCAAGCGTGGCGGACAACATTATGCAAGGATACAAGGCGTTTGCAGAAGAAAACTTCCCCGCGCAGGACAACGGCGCGTTGGACGTGCCTGAGGAGGAAAAATGAAAAAGCTGAACGTGACTTCCTACGCGCTGCGCACAAAGTGGATCGTGGTGCTTTTGAGCCTGCTGTTTCTGCTGGTGTTTGGGCGCACCGTCAACAGCCCCGCGCTGACAAAGACCGCGATAGTGGTCGGCATAGGGGTGGATTTTTCTGAGCAGGACAGGCAATTTGTGGTGACGACTCAGTCCGTGCAAACGCTTTCCAACGTCAACGGATCGGGCGGACAACGCTTTGACACCTGCACTTGCAAAGGCAATACGATCGCGGCGACTTTGGACGATATTTCGCAGAAAATGGGGTTGATCGTGTCGCTTGCGCATTGTGAAGTGCTTTTTATGTCGCAATCGGCGTTGAAACTTGACCATATGCAGATCATATATCCGCTGACCGGCATGTACGCGCTGAGGGAGCAAGCCATCATTGTGACAGGGTCGCTCAGCCCGCGGGAAATGCTGGCGACGAGGATAGGCACGACCGCCTCCGCGCCGTATTTTTTGCAGACGGCGATCGTCAACAACGAGGGGACGGACGGGTTGATAAAGACCACCGCAAAGGATCTGCTGGCAAGATCCATGTCGCGAAGCAAGGCGACGGCGATCCCGTATATCGTGCCGAAACCGCTTGAGGACCAGCCTCAAGGCGAAGAGGAGGAACTGAAAGGGAATTACGAATTTGATATGTCAAAAGTGCTGGTGTTCGATCACGACAGCGCGAAAGTGGTGGACGAGGAGTTGTCGGAGATATTGTCGATATACCTGTCGGAAACCACGTATGGGTCGCTGAATTACACGGCGGAAAACGGGTCGTCGTTTGAATTCCGCATCTTGGACAAGAGCGTCAAGACTTCCGCAAAAAAGAGGACTGTGACGGCAAAAATCGAATTGAAAGTGGACTTGTTGGACTACCAATTTGTGGAGGGAAACGATGTGCTGTCAGGCGCGAGCGGCTTGATCAAACGCGCCGCGGAGGAACTTGCGGACAAGCTGACAAAACGCATGCAAAAACTGCACGCGCTGTCGCTTGAAACGGGGATCGACTTTTTGGGGCTGCAGGAAAAGGCGTACCAATCGGTGGGAAGAACGCTTGAAGAGGACTGCCTCGATACGATCGAGTTTGTGCCTCAGGTGAAGATCACCGTGAAAGAGGCGGCGTGACGCAAAAGCACTTTCCTCGCTGCTTGAAACGCGCTTATACAAAAACGCAGATTGCGCCCTGCCCTTGACTTTGTGCGTCGCGCTGATATAATATATAGGTAGAACATACCATATGCGAGGTGCGCGAATGGACAGATTTTTCCCCATCGAGATTTGCGGCTACAAGACGCAACTGCCAATTTTGACTTTGCCGTCGGGCGTGAGCATATGCTTTTTCAACCTGCACGGCGATCAAGCCCTCACCGAACACTGCGGCAAGCAGATCGCAAAACTGCTTGAGGGCTCCTGCGACGTGGTGGTCACTGCGGAATCAAAGGGCTTGCAACTTGCCCACGTCGTGGCAAGAGAACTCGGTCAACACTTTTACGCCGTGTGCCGCAAGAGCAAAAAGCTGTATATGCAGGACGGGATCGAGGCGCAGGTCAAATCCATAACCACGGGCGATGTGCAAACGCTGTACCTCAGCAAGCACGACGCGGATCTGCTGAAGGGAAAGAGAGTCGCGATCGTGGACGACGTGGTGTCCACGGGCGGAAGTCTGCTGGGCATTGAAAAAGTTGTGGACCTTGCGGGAGGTATCGTCGTCAAAAAGGCGTTTGTGCTTGCCGAGGGCGACGCAAAAGACAGGAAAGATATCATATATCTTGCAAACATCCCGCTTTTGAAATAAAAATGCTAGAACTTTTGATGCCCGCGGGCAATCTGAACAAACTGAAATGCGCCTTTCACTTCGGCGCGGACGCGGTGTATCTGGGCGGAAAAAACTTTTCGCTGAGAGCATTTGCGGACAATTTTTCGTATGACGAGATCGCCGAGGGCGTGAAATACGCGCATAGTCTGGGCAAAAAGGCATACGTGACGGCAAACATATTTGCGAGGGACTCCGAAACGCGAGAGGCGGCGGAGTTTTTTGCATTTTTGCAGGACGTGGAAGCGGACGCGGCGTTGATCTCGGACCTTGGGCTTTTTGCGCTATGTCGCGAAGTTGCGCCGTCGCTTGCCGTGCACATCTCCACGCAGGCAAACGCCACAAACTCCCGCACGGTGCAGTTTTACGCCTCGCTAGGCGCAAAACGCGTGGTGTTGGCAAGGGAACTGACTTTGAATGAGATCGCCTTCATACACAGCCAATGTCCGCAGGTGGAACTCGAGGCGTTTTGCCACGGCGCGATGTGCATGAGTTACAGCGGGCGCTGTCTGCTGTCCTCCTACCTCGCGGGAAGAAGCGCAAACCGCGGCGAATGTGCGCAACCCTGCCGCTGGAGTTACACACTGATCGAGGAAAAACGCTCCGACGAGCCCCTAACCCTGCAGGAGGACGCGCATGGATCGTACATCCTCAACAGCAGGGACCTCAAATTGATCTCGCGCATACCCGAACTTGCCAAAGCGGGCGTTTGCTCGCTGAAGGTGGAGGGCAGGATGAAGAGCGAATTTTACGTGGCGACAGTCGCGACGGCGTACAGAAAGGCGATCGACGAATACCTGACGTTTGGCGAAATAAGGAGCGCGGCGGAACTTGACGCGCAACTTGAACGCGCGTCGCACAGGCCGTACACGCAGGGATTTTTTGACGGAAAAACCGAGGATATGATGTGCTACGACTCCACACGCACGCCTGAAAAGGAGATATTTGTCGCGGAGACGCTGGATTGGAAGGACGGCGTCGCGACGGTGGAAATGCGCAATCGCTTCAGATCGGGCGACGTGCTGAACGTCCTGTCCCCCACTTCATGCAACGGCGAACGCATAAAAGTTGGCGCAATTGTCCTCGCCGCCGACGGCAGTGTGACTGACGACGCGAAACTTGTGCAAAGCGCCTACAAATTTGACTGCCCTATCCCTCTGACGCGCGGCGATCTGCTGACGAGAGATAACGCATAAGTCTGGGGCAAAAACTTGTCGAAAAACGAACTACAACGCGTAAGTTGGGAGCAAAAACCTGTCGCAAAACGCGAGCCACCGCATAAGTTTTGGGCGAAACCTGCCGAAAAACGCAAGGCAATACGTAAGTTTGGGGCAAAACCTGCCGAAAAATTGTACTATGAACAAAACAAAATATGAACGCCGCGCAATATGCGCGGCGTTCTTGCATTTTGTCTGATAAATGCAGGTCACGGACGCTTTGTTCCGCCGGGTTTGGAGGGACGTTGTCCCTGCCCTTGCGGACGTTGACCTTGCGGGCGCTGACCCTGAGGACGTTGTCCCTGCGGGCGTTGTCCTTGCGGACGCTGAGCCTGCGGACGAGGAGCGTTGGACGGACGTTGCGGCCGCTCATTCTCCTGAGGTTTTTCCTCCTTTTTGTCTTTGGCAGGCTTTTTGTCCTTGGCAGGTTTGTCCGCCTTCTTTGCGCTGTCTTTTGCCTTTTTGGCGTCCTCCGCCTTTTTGGAGTTGGCTTTGCGCTGTTTGTCCTCAAGTTTGCGCTGTTTTTTTGCTTCCTTGAGGTACGCCTCATCCTCCACGTGGTCGAGGTCGTCCTGCGCGCGCATAAGATTGATGCGCGCTTGCTCGACTTTGGGGCCGAGATCCTCCTCCTTTTTCTGCTCTGCGACAATTTGTTCCGCCTGCTCGAGGTCGCCCTGCGGCTGTACGCTTGCGCGGAGTATCCTGTCCCTGGCGATCGCCGCCCTCATGCGCGTGCGTCTGCCGCACTCTCTCAGCACGCCCGCCGCCACTATGAGCACCAGGCCTACGCCGCCGAAAATGTACAGCCAATTGCGCAATGACAGCACGTTGATGACCGCCATGAGCAGATTGTTGGATTGCACCCACGTCGCTTGCATGTATCCGAGCATGCCGTAGGTGGCGTTCATGGGCATCACCTGCACCTGAAGTGCGCCCGCGTCGTCAAAATACAGCCCCAGCGACAGCCCTGCGCCGTTTGTCGCGGCGTTGATCACCTTTGCGAGGTCGATCTGCAACACATCGCCGACTGCGCCGAACAGTCCGCCTGCGATCTCCTCGACGAGGTTGATGATGGTCGGGATGTCAAGTTGAATGCCGCCGAGGTCCAAAACCGTGCTTGACAGATCCACAGACGCGACAGCCATCGGGTCGCCAAGCATGTCGAGCACCAGCCAATTGATGGGGCGTTTGACGATGTTGTTGTCATACACCTTCCAGCCGTCCTCATTGTAGCCGTAGTGCGCGGTGTACTGCGTG
>CANQMD010000093.1 GCA_947624885.1 uncultured Clostridia bacterium | reverse complement strand
CCCGCGCTCCACAGTGGGCACGGTGACTGAGATATACGACTATTTGCGCCTTTTGTACGCGAGGATAGGGCATCCGCATTGCCCGAAGTGCGGCAAGCCGATAGAAAGGCAGACGGTGGACCAGATAAGCGACAGGATAATGGAACATATGGGCGCAAAGTTGCAGCTTATGGCTCCTATCGTGAGAGGAAGAAAGGGCGAATATCGCAAAGAATTTGAACAGCTTAAACGCGCCGGCTACGCACGTGTGCGCGTGGACGGCTCGAACTACACGCTTGACGAGAGCATAGAACTTGACAAAAACGTCAAACACAACATCTCGGTCGTAGTTGATCGCATTGTGGTGAAATCCGGCGTGGAAACGAGGCTTGCGGAGGCAATAGAAACGGCGATCAAACTTTCGGAGGGGCTGGTGATCGCGGATTTTGACGGCGAAGAAACGCTGTACTCCACGCGCTACGCCTGTCCGGATTGCGGACTTTCGTTTGAGGAACTCACTCCTCGTCTGTTTTCGTTCAACAATCCCTACGGCGCTTGCCCGGAATGCAGCGGCTTGGGATTTAAACAGGAGATAGACCCCGAACTGTTGATCACCGATTGGAACAAGAGCATAAACGAGGGCGCGATAAAGGCTTCGGGGTGGCTGGTGGATACGTCGGCGATGGCGACCATGCAGTTTGCGGCGCTCGCGGACGCATACGGGTTTTCGCTGGATACGCCGTTGAAAAAACTGTCGAAGAAGGCGTTGGATATCATATTTTTCGGAAACGGCGGAGAGAGGATCCCCATGTCGTACAATTCGCGAGGGTACAGAGGATTTTATCAAGCGTCATACGAGGGCATCGCGACAAACCTTATGCGCCGCTACAACGAAACGGATTCGGAGTTGATAAAAGCGGAAATCTCAAAATATATGAAGGAAGTGCCGTGCTCTACCTGCGGAGGCAAGCGCCTGAAACCCGAAGCGCTTGCCGTCACCGTGGGAGGAGTCAATATTTTTGAAATGACCCGAATGTCCATCGGAGAGTTGAAAAAGTTTTTGCATGAACTTGAACTTACCAAAACCGAGAGCATCATCGCGGACAGACTGTTGAAAGAAATCTGCGCAAGGTTGGAATTTTTGGACAACGTGGGGCTGGACTACCTTACGCTCGCGCGGTCCGCAACGACTCTGTCCGGTGGAGAATCGCAGCGCATACGCCTCGCCACGCAGATAGGCAGCGGGCTTACGGGCGTGCTGTACATCTTGGACGAGCCGTCTATTGGCTTGCACCAGAAGGACAACGAGAGGTTGCTGGGATCTTTGAAAAGATTGAGGGATATAGGAAATACGCTCATCGTGGTGGAGCACGACGAGGAAACCATGCGCAACGCGGACTACATCGTGGATATAGGGCCGGGCGCGGGCATACACGGCGGAGAAGTCGTGGCGGCGGGCACCGTGGCGGATATTGTGGCGGAGCCGAGATCAGTGACGGGCAAGTATCTGAGCGGGGAGTACAAGATCCAAACGCCGATCGCTCGCAGACAGGGCAACGGCAACTTTATCGCCGTGAAAGGCGCGGCACAAAACAATCTGCGGGGGATAGACGTCAGGATCCCGCTGGGCACTTTTACGTGCGTGACGGGAGTCAGCGGAAGCGGCAAATCTTCGCTTGTCAACGAGATATTGTTCCCGCGCATTTCAAACGCGCTTATGAAGAGCCGCTTGCCCGAAGGCGATTGCAAGGGGATAGATGGCATTGAAAACCTCGACAAAGTCATTTGCATAGATCAAAGTCCTATCGGAAGGACTCCGCGCTCCAATCCCGCGACGTATACGGGCGTGTTCACCCCCATACGCGAACTGTTCGCCTCGCTGCCGGACGCAAAGGCGAGAGGGTACAGCGCGGGTAGATTTTCGTTCAATACGTCGGGCGGGCGCTGCGAGCACTGCTCCGGCGACGGCATAATCAGGATCGAAATGCACTTTTTGCCGGACGTGTACGTGCCCTGCGAGGTGTGCAAGGGCGCAAGATACAACCGCGAAACGCTGGAGGTGCGCTATAAGGGCAAAAACATATCGGACGTGCTGGAAATGACCATAGAAGAGGCGGCGGCGTTTTTTGAGAACATTCCCAAGATCCGCAACAAGATACGCACGCTGAACGAAGTGGGGCTGGGATATATCAAGCTGGGGCAGTCCTCGACTACGCTGTCGGGAGGAGAGGCGCAACGCGTCAAACTTGCGACCGAACTGTCGCGCAGATCCACGGGCAAAACGCTGTACATTCTTGACGAGCCTACGACGGGACTGCATACGCACGACGTGAGCAAACTTTTGTCGATACTGCAACAGCTTGTGGAACAGGGCAACACCGTCGTGGTCATAGAGCACAATCTGGACGTAATCAAAGTGGCGGACTATATCGTCGACCTAGGCCCGGACGGCGGAGATCGCGGAGGAAGGATCGTCGCGCAGGGCACCCCCGAACAAGTGGCGCAGGTCAAAGACAGCTACACGGGACAGTTCCTCAAAAAAATATTGCCTCAGGCGTGACGGGCTTTTGGCGTGTGAAAAGGCGTTTTTTGCGGGGATAGTTCCGTCCGTAACTTTTTTTGCGCTTTGATTGACTTTGGATATAAATTGAGATATACTATCTATGACAAAACTATTATATAGAAAACACTGACTGTATAGATTGCAAAATTTTGTTCGGTTTTTCCGATGAAAATGTTGGCCGTTTGGACGCTTGTCAGCGCACGCGTTTCCGCGCACATAGTCGATGCAGGGCACGTTGAGCCTTTTTTGCATGTATGCATAGTTTTCATAGCGTGGTTTTGATTATATAAATCGGAGGTCAAGATGGCCCTTTTTAACACTATCATGTCTGCTTTGGACGGCGGCGCGATCGCGGGTATTGCGGTTGCGGCGGCGGCAGCGGGCGCGTTGCTGGGCATTTTAATCTTCTTCTTTGTGTATCGCGCAAACGCGTCAAAGAAGATAGGCAACGCAACCGAAGAAGCAAAAAGAATTATCGAAGAAGCAAAACTCGAAGCAAAAACCATCCGTCAGGACGGACTTATCGAAGCGGAGGAACAGCGTAAAAAAATGCGCGCCGACTTCGAACACGAAACCAAGGAGCGCAAACAGGAGTGGCAACGCACCGAAAGCAGGCTTGCTCAGCGCGAATCGGCGATCGAAAAGAAGCAAGAACAACTTGACAAAAAGGACTCCTCGCTTGAACGTAAGGCGGAGGAACTTGAAAAGTCGCAAAAACAAATCGACGAAACCAAGGAAAAACTCAAGTCCATTGAAGAGGAACTTGGCGGCGCTCAGCAAAAGATGCAAAAGGAACTTGAACGCGTCGCGGGCATGACCAAGGACGAGGCGGCGGACGAACTGAAATCCGCCCTGCTGGAGGACGTAAAAAAGGACGCGGCGCAAGGCGCAAAACGCATAGTTGCCGAAGCAAAGGAAAACGCGATGAAAGAGGCGCAAAACATCATATCCCAAGCGATACAGCGCTGCGCCGCGGATCATGCGACGGAAAATACCGTGTCGGTGGTGTCCTTGCCCAACGACGAGATGAAGGGCAGAATTATCGGACGTATGGGGCGCAATATCCGCGCGCTTGAAAGCGCGACGGGCGTGGACCTCATCATTGACGACACTCCCGACGTGATCACGCTGTCAAGTTTCGATCCCGTTCGCCGCGAGGTCGCAAGGCTTACGCTTGAAAAACTCATAACCGACGGGCGTATTCATCCCGCGCGTATCGAGGAGATGGTGGACAAAGTTCGCCGCGAAGTTGAGGCGGGCATAAAGGAAGCGGGCGAAGAAGCCGCGTTTGAAGTGGGCGTGCACGGGTTGCATCCCGAAATCGTCAAAATACTCGGCAGATTGAAATACCGCACCAGTTACGGACAGAATGTGCTGAAGCACTCTATCGAGGTCGCGTCGCTGGCTTCCGTCATGGCGGCGGAACTTGGCGTGGATCCCAAGATCGCAAGACGCGCGGGGCTTTTGCACGACATAGGAAAGGCGGTGGACCACGAACTTGAGGGCACCCATATCCAACTTGGCGTGGATATAGCAAAAAAATATCGCGAGAGCAGCGAGGTGATACACGCGATCGCGGCACATCACGGCGACATCGAGCCGCAGACGATAGACGCGGTGCTTGTTCAGGCGGCGGACGCGATCTCAAGCGCTCGTCCGGGCGCAAGACGCGAATCGCTTGAAAACTACGTCAAGCGCATTGAAAAGCTGGAGGAGATCGCAAAGTCGTTTGACGGCGTGGATCAGACCTTCGCGGTGCAGGCGGGCAGAGAGATCCGCGTCATTGTCAAGCCGGAACAGGTCGGCGACGAGGCGACGGTGTTCCTCGCCAAAGATATTGCCGAAAAACTTGAGAACGAGATGGAATATCCCGGACAGATCAAGGTCAACGTCATTCGCGAAGTGAGAAGCGTGCAATATGCAAAGTGAGGCGTATAAATGAGCGATATTGTCAAGACCGACAAACAGATTTTGCTGATCAAACGCGCGGTGGAAATCATCGACGACTGCTATGAGGCTGTGCTTGGATATATCCGCGGCGGCATGAGCGAGGCGGAAGTGGCGGATTTTATTGAGAAATTCGTGCTTGAACACGGCGGCGAAGGGCTGTCGTTTGACACCATTGTCGCATTTGGCGCGGGCGGAGCGGAGCCGCATCACGTCCCGTCGGACGTTAAACTGGAAAATGGCATGCTGGTCACCATAGATATGGGCGCGATATACGGCGGATATTGCTCCGACTTCACCAGAACGTTCGCGTACGGCGAGATAAGCGAGAAACAGCGCGAGGTGTACGACATCGTTTATCGTGCGCAACTCCTCGGTGTGGAGGCGACAAAAGCCGGCATAACCTGCCACGACCTCGACGCGGTGTGTCGCGACTATATCTCCGACAAGGGCTACGGCGACAAATTTATCCATACTACGGGCCACGGCGTGGGCACGCTCATCCATGAGGACCCGCGCGTTGGTAAGGGCACGCAAACCGTGCTGGAAAACAATATGGTGATCACCATCGAGCCGGGGATCTATCTGCCGGGCGAAATGGGCGTGCGCATCGAGGACACCCTCGTTGTGGGCGAAGGCAAGCTGTCAAGGCTGGGCACGGAACTCATCATTCTGCCCGCTTAAGGCGGCATATTGTCAAAACAACTTGCAAATTTTGCCGAAAATGCGAGAGTTTTTGCGCTTTGAATGGCAATTGCTCTTGCCAAGCGGAGATTTGCGTGTTACAATAATCCGTAGGGCGTTGCGCCCTCAACTACAAATTTATTTTAGGAGAGAATATTTATGGCACAAGTTATGGCAGGCGATTTGAGAAAGGGTGTGACCTTCCTCTATGACGGCAACAAGATCATGACCGTCGTCGACTTTTTGCACGTTAAACCCGGCAAGGGCGCGGCGTTTGTCCGTATGAAGATGAAAAACGTCGTCACAGGCGCGGTGTTGGAGCAGACTTTCAACCCCACCGAAAAGTTTGAACTTGCCCACATCGAAACAAAAACGATGCAATACCTCTATACGGACGGCGAGTTTTACTACTTTATGGACGAGGAAACTTACGATCAAATCCCGCTCAACCACTCGCAGGTTGAGGACGCGCTCAACTTCGTCAAGGAAAATATGCCCGTCACAATGAAGTTCTTCCAAGGCTCTCCGTTCTCCGTTGAGCCGCCAAACTTTGTGGAACTGCTCATCACCGTCTGCGAGCCAGCCGTCGCCGGCAATACCGCCACCAACGCCACCAAGCCCGCAACCGTCGAAACCGGATACGAACTTCAAGTGCCCATGTTTGTGAATGAAGGCGATACTATTCGTATTGATACTCGTACCGGCGAGTATATGTCCCGCGTCTAAACCGCGCTATTTGCCCAAATACTGCGTCAAAGCCAATTTTCTTCGCGTTGCGTACGCCAAGTACGCGCGTGCTCAGAAAATTGGCTTTTCCTTGTCTTTGAACAAATATCGCGGTTTACAACAGTATCATTTGGCGAATAGCTTTGTCAGCGCTATTCA
>CANQMD010000092.1 GCA_947624885.1 uncultured Clostridia bacterium | reverse complement strand
CGATCTGGGCTCGCGCAGGGTGTGCATATGCCCCGCTGATATGCCCGCCGCCGAAGGTCTGCTGTTGATCGCGACAACTCCCGTTCCTCACGACGCGGTGTCGAGAGTAAGCTGCAAAAAGCGCAACTACAGCCGCGCTCCTCACGCAAAGTACAACGTCGTCGCCATAGACTGCGGCATGAAACAGAATATCGTCCGCAGTTTGAACGCCTGCGGGTGCGACGTGACCATTGTGCCTTACAACACAAGCTACGACGAGATCGCCAAACTCGACCCGGACGGAATTTTCATTTCTAACGGCCCCGGCGACCCCGAGGACAATACCGAAACGATCAAGACGGTCGCAAAACTGTACGGCAAATATCCCATGTTCGGCATATGCCTGGGACATCAGTTGATCGCGCTGGCGAGAGGCGCAAAGACCTACAAACTCAAGTTTGGACATCGCGGCGGAAATCACCCCGTCAAGCGCCTCGCCACGGGCAAGATCGAAATGACGTCACAAAACCACTCCTACGCCATAGTGCCCGAAAGTCTGCAGGGGACGGGACTGACCGTCACGCATATCAATTTGCTTGACGGCACCGTGGAGGGATTGCAGGACGCAAAACACAAAGTTTTCAGCGTGCAGTACCACCCGGAAAGCGCTCCGGGACCGCAGGATTCAAGATATTTGTTTGACATTTTTATCAATATGATGGAGGAAAACAAGCATGCCCAAAAGAACTGACCTAAAAAAGATACTCGTCATAGGCTCCGGCCCAATAGTGATAGGACAGGCGGCGGAATTTGACTACGCCGGCACTCAGGCTTGCCTCGCGCTCAGAGAAGAGGGCTACGAGGTGGTGCTTGCAAACTCCAACCCCGCGACGATCATGACGGACACGACGGTCGCGGACAAGGTGTATATGGAGCCGCTGACGCTTGAATACCTCGCAAAGATACTGCGCTATGAGCGCCCCGACGCCATAGTGCCCGGAATAGGCGGGCAGACGGGTTTGAACCTTGCGGTGCAACTTGCAAAAAAGGGCGTGCTGGACGAGTGCGGCGTGGAACTGCTGGGCACTACCCCCGAATCTATCGAAATGGCGGAGGACAGAGAGAAGTTTAAGGAACTCTGCCTGTCGCTTGGCGAGCCGGTGTTGCCGTCTATGATCGCGTTCAGCATGGAGGAAGGGCTGAAAGCCGCGCAGGAGATAGGATATCCCGTGGTGTTGCGCCCCGCCTTTACGCTTGGCGGAACGGGCGGCGGATTTGCGGACAACGAAGAGGAATTCAGAGAGATAATGAAAAACGCGCTGATGCTCTCGCCCGTGCATCAGGTGCTGGTGGAAAAGTCTATAAAAGGCTTCAAAGAGATAGAGTATGAGGTCATGCGCGACGCAAACGACACGGCGATCACCGTCTGCAATATGGAAAACGTGGACCCCGTGGGCATACATACGGGCGATTCTATCGTTGTGGCGCCAAGCCAGACCTTGACCAACAAGGAATATCATATGCTGCGCGACTCCGCGCTGAAGATCATCCGCGCACTTAAGATAGAGGGCGGGTGCAACGTTCAATTTGCGCTTGATCCGCAATCCTTCGACTACTTTTTGATCGAGGTCAACCCAAGGGTGTCGCGCTCGTCCGCGCTTGCCTCGAAGGCGAGCGGCTACCCAATCGCGCGAGTATCCGCCAAGATCGCAGTGGGCATGACGCTTGACGAGATCATGCTTGCAAATACTCCCGCATGCTTTGAGCCCGCGTTGGACTATGTTGTCACAAAGATAGCGAGATTCCCCTTTGACAAATTCAACACTGTGTCAAACCGCCTGTCCACGCAGATGAAAGCGACGGGCGAGGTGATGAGCGTGGGCAGAACGATCGAGGAAAGTTTGCTGAAAGCGGTGCGATCGCTCGAAGTGGGCGTGACGCATATCTATCTGCAAAAATTCGACTCGTACGGCGTAGCGGAACTCAAAGAATACATCAGGGAGGGCAGGGACGACAGACTGTACGCGCTGGCGGAACTGCTTCGTCGCGGCGTGAAAGTGAGCGAACTTGCAAAGATCACGCAGATAGATCCTCTGTTCCTTGAAAAATTTAAGGGCATAACGGATATGGAAAAGGTTGTGGCGGCGGCTCCGTTTGATTGCGACGCGCTGTACGCGGCAAAACGTATGGGATTTTCGGACGCATATATCGCCAAACTTTGGATTACGGACGAGGAGAACGTGTTTGAACTCAGAAAACGCAAAAACATCATGCCCGTCTACAAGATGATAGACACGTGCGCGAGCGAATTTAAGAGTTACGTCCCGTATTTTTACAGCGCATACGAGCGCGAAAACGAGTCGATATCGTCAGACAGGCGCAAGATAGTGGTGCTGGGATCGGGACCTATCCGCATAGGGCAGGGCGTGGAGTTTGATTACTCGACGGTGCACGCGGTCAAGACGATAAAGGAGAGCGGATTTGAGGCGATAGTGATCAACAACAACCCCGAAACCGTTTCGACAGATTATACGTGCTCGGACAAGCTGTACTTCGAGCCGCTCACGGTGGAGGACGTGATGAACATCCTGTCGCTTGAAAAGCCGGAGGGCGTGATCGCGTCGCTGGGCGGACAGACGGCGATAAACCTCGCCGCGGGACTTTCCGCACGCGGAGTGAAGATAATCGGCACGGATCAGGACGCGATCGAACGCGCGGAAAACCGCGACGCTTTTGAAAAAGTCATGGAGTCGCTGAACATACCGCAACCTCGCGGCATGGCGGTCACCAACGTCGAGGACGGCGTCAGGGTTGCTGAGGAGATCGGATATCCCGTGTTGGTGCGCCCAAGCTACGTGTTGGGAGGAAGGGCGATGCAGATCGTTGGCAGCGAGAAGGCGTTGAGGATATACCTCGCCTCCGCCGTCAAAATAGACGAGAAACAGCCCGTGCTTGTGGACAAGTATATCACGGGCAAGGAACTCGAAGTGGACGCGGTCTGCGACGGAAAGGACGTGTTTTGCCCCGGTATCATGGAACTTGTTGAAAAGACGGGCATACATTCAGGGGATTCCATCTCGGTGTACCCCACGATCAGCGTGTCGCAAAAAGTCAAGGATACGATCTTGCAATACACAAAGCAACTCGGCTTGGGCATAGGGATAGTCGGACTTTACAACATTCAATTCATCGTGGACAAAAACGAAAAGGTGTACGTGATAGAGGTCAATCCGCGCTCGTCGCGCACGGTGCCTTTCCTGTCGAAATCCACGGGGTGGAGCCTTGCGGACATCGGCACAAGAGTGATCCTTGGCAAGTCGCTGAAGGAACAGGGCATAACCGAACTGTACCCAAAGGAAAAGGACAAACACTACGTCAAAGTGCCCGCGTTTTCATTTTCGAAAATAATAGGGCTTGACGCATACCTGTCGCCGGAAATGAAGTCCACAGGCGAGGCGATCGGCTACGACAAGAGCCTGACCAGAGCGCTGTACAAGGCGTTGCAGGCAAGCGGAATGAACGTCGTCAACTACGGCACCATCCTCGTCACCGTCGCGGACAAGGACAAGGAGGAGGCGCTGCCGCTCATCCGCCGCTTTTACAAGCTTGGCTTCAACATCGAAGCGACCGCGGGAACAGCCAAATTTTTGAAGGAAAACGGAATCCGCACCCGCCTCAAACAAAAGATCAGCGAGGGCTCGAACGATATTTTGGACTCCATAAGAAAGGGGTATGTCAACTACGTGATAAGCACCCGCGATATAGACTCGATCTCGCAGGAATCCGACGGATATCTGATCCGCCGCTGCGCAGTCGAAAACAACGTGACAATGTTCTCGTCGCTGGATACGGTGAGAGTGTTGCTTGACGTGCTGGAGGAGATCACGATCACGATCTCCACAATTGACGCTTGAAATGAGAAGAACAGTCGATTTTGTCGTAAAGGAAAATATCCCCCTCACCGCAAACGTCTACGAGATGACTCTCGCAGGCAATACGGAGGGGATCAAAGCGCCGGGACAGTTTGTCAATGTTGCCGTCCCGGGGCTGTTTTTGCGCAGACCTATCTCGGTGTGCGACGTTGAGGACGGATTGCTGACGCTGGTGTACAAGACAGTCGGCAAAGGCACGGACGCTATGGCAAAACTCGCGGCGGGCGAGTCGCTCAACATCCTCGTGGGGTTGGGGAACGGCTATGACCTTACGCTTGCGGGAGCACGGCCTCTGCTTGTGGGCGGGGGAGTGGGAACTCCGCCGCTGTATCTGCTTGCAAAAAGGCTGGTCGACAAGTGCGAAAAGGTCACGGTCGTGCTGGGATTCAACAGCAAGGACGAGATATTCTACGAGAGAGAGTTCAAGGCGTTGGGCGCGGACGTGCGCATTGCCACGCTTGACGGAAGCTACGGCGTGAAAGGGTACGTCACGGACGCGGCACAGGGCGATTTTTCGCACTACTACGCGTGCGGGCCTCTGCCAATGCTGAGGGCTTTGGCAAAGCTGGAGATAGAAGGCTCGGTGTCGCTCGAAGAGAGAATGGGATGCGGATTTGGGGCTTGCATGGGCTGCAGCATACAGACCAAAAACGGCGTGAAACGCGTTTGCAAAGAGGGCCCCGTGTTTGACGCGGCGGAGGTGATATGGTGAGCGAAAATACGCGTGAAATTGCAGAAAAGGCAGTTAAAACCTCGGATATATGCATAAAAACATCGCTTTCGGGCATAACGCTGGACAATCCGGTGATCCCGGCTTCGGGCACTTTTGGATTTGGATATGAGTTTGCGGAGTTTTATGACATAAACGTTTTGGGCTCGATCGCGCTGAAGGGCACGACTCGCGACGCTCGCTACGGAAATCCTCTGCCGAGGATAGCGGAGTGTACGGCGGGGCTGATAAACAGCGTCGGTCTGCAAAACCCCGGAGTCGACGCGGTTGTGAGAGAGGAACTGCCCAAACTCAAAAAATGCTTTTTTAAACCCGCGATCGCAAACATATCGGGCTTTTGCGTGGAGGACTACGTCTACTGCGCCGAGAGGCTGGACAAGGAGGAGCAGATCGGGCTGCTTGAGATCAATATCAGCTGTCCGAACGTGCACGGCGGGGGAATGAGTTTTGGCACAGACCCCAAAAGCGCATACGAGGTCACAAAGGCGGTCAAGGCGGTCGCAAGCAAACCCGTGTACATCAAACTTACGCCAAACGTCACCTCGATCGCGCAGATCGCAAAGGCGTGCGAGGACGGCGGCGCGGACGGCATAAGCCTGATAAATACGCTGCTGGGAATGCGCGTCGACCTGAAAACGCGCAGACCCGTCATAGCGAACAAAGCGGGAGGATTTTCGGGAAGGGCGATCCTGCCCGTTGCACTGAGAATGGTCTACGAGGCGTACGAGGCGGTCAAGCTTCCCATCATCGGCATGGGAGGGATCGCGAGCGCGGAGGATGTGATCGAAATGATGCTGGCGGGCGCGACTGCCGTTGAGGTGGGCGCTCAAAATCTTGTGGATCCCTACGCTTGCAAGGACATCATAGAGGCGCTGCCGGCGACAATGCGGAAATACGGAATAAACAATCTTTGCGACATAATAGGAGGTGCGCACAAGTGAAAGACGTGATCGTTGCTTTGGATTTTGAAAATAAGGCGAAGGCGCTTGGTTTTCTGGACCTTTTTGATGATGAAAAACCATTTGTGAAGATAGGAATGGAACTGTTTTACTCCGAGGGCCCCGATATCGTGAGAGAGATCAAGGCGAGAGGACACAAGATTTTCCTCGACCTCAAGTTGCACGACATCCCAAACACCGTGAGGAGCGCTATGAGCGTGCTGAAGGGTCTGGACGTGGATATGACCAATCTGCACGCGGGCGGAGGAAGCGAGATGATGAGGGCGGCGCTCGAAGGCTTGACAAGAGAGGACGGCACTCGCCCTATGCTTATCGCGGTCACTCAACTCACCAGCACGAGCGAGGAAGTCATGCGCCGCGATCTGTTGATAGAAAAGCCTCTCAATGAGGTGGTCATGCACTACGCAAGCGTGGCAAAATGCGGCGGACTTGACGGCGTTGTGTGCTCCCCGCTTGAGGCAAAGCAGGTGCACGC
>CANQMD010000091.1 GCA_947624885.1 uncultured Clostridia bacterium | reverse complement strand
TATCACTCACAATATGCTTTTGGTATGCCGCGGACCCCGCCGATCGCAGAGATCCCGCTTGCCTGCACGCGGAGAGGGTCACTCCCACTCGATAGTCGCGGGCGGCTTGCCCGTGATGTCGTAGACGACTCTGGACACGCCTTTGACCTCGTTGACGATGCGCGACGAAATTGCGTCAAGCGTGGGATATGGGATGTGCGCGTACTCGCAGGTCATGAAATCGGACGTTATGACGGCGCGTAGCCCCAGCACGTAGTTGTAGGTGCGGCCGTCGCCCATCACTCCCACCGTGCGCATATCCGTGAGCACCGCGAAAAATTGGTCGTAACAAAGCCCCGCCTTGGCGAGTTCCTCGCGATAGATATAGTCCGCGTCGCGCAAAATATCGAGGCGTTCCTTGGTGACCTCGCCTATGCAACGCACCGCCAAACCCGGACCGGGGAACGGCTGACGGCTGACGAGGGTTTCGTCAAGCCCCAGCTTTCTGCCAAGCGCGCGCACCTCGTCTTTAAAGAGGTATCTGAGAGGCTCCACCAACCCGATAAATTTTGTATCCTTGGGCAGTCCTCCCACATTGTGGTGAGATTTTATGACCGCGCCCGTGGTCAGACCGCTTTCGACCACGTCGGGATATATCGTGCCCTGCGCAAGAAAGCTACCCGCAAATTTGGCGCTTTCCTCCTCAAACACGCGCACGAACTCCTCGCCTATGATCTTGCGTTTGCGTTCCGGCTCCGTCACTCCCGCAAGTTTTGACAAAAAGCGTTTTTCCGCGTCGACTCTCACAAAATTGAGCGACTTGCCTTTGAAAGCGCGTTCGATCTCGTCGCCCTCGTTTTTGCGCATCATGCCGTGATCGACAAAGATGCATGTGAGTTGTCCGGGGATCGCTTTTTCAAGGATAGCCGCGCACACGGAACTGTCCACGCCTCCGCTGAGCCCAAGCACGACCTGCCTGTCGCCAACCTGCTCGCGGATCGCCTTTATCTGCCTTTCGATCACGTCGTCGATGTTGTAATCCCCCGCCGCGCCGCACACTTTGTAAAGGAAATTGCGCAACAGCTTTGTGCCCTCCGCAGTCCGTTCCACCTCAGGATGAAATTGCACGGCGTAAAGTTTGCGGCTTTCGTCGCACATTGCGGCAGTGGGACAATCCGCTGTGTGAGCGACGCTTCTGAATCCGTCGGGGACGCGAGCGACAAAATCCGTGTGGGACATGAGCGTCGTCGTTTCGCACTTAAGCCCGTCAAACAACGCGCACTTCGGGTCGTCGTAGGTCGCGGCTATCGTGCCGTACTCGCTGACGCCGCACGGCTTGACCTCCCCGCCCAACGTGTACGCCATAAGCTGCATGCCATAGCAAATGCCAAGTATCGGCACCCCAAGTTCAAACAGTTCCTTGACGGTGTGCGGAGAGGCCGCCTTGTAGACGCTGTGCGGACCTCCCGTCAAAATTATGCCGATCGGAGCGATCTCTTTCAACTTTTGGATCGGCGTGTCGCCCGCAAGTATCTGTGAATGCACGGCGCACTCCCTGACCCGACGGGCAATAAGTTCCTTGTACTGCCCGCCGAAATCAAGCACCACTACTGTCTGATTTTTTGACATAATCGCCTCTTTAAATGTTTTTTGTGTGCAGTTAAACTGCGGTTTCTGCAATTTTGCTTACTGTCTGACGATGATCGCGTCGCGCTCCGCCCCTACCGAGATATACTTTATGCGGCAGCCGACGGCTTTTTCGATATACTCCACATACGCCCTTGCCGCGGACGGAAGATCCTCGTACTTTCTGCAGTCCGCCGTGGAGCAATTCCACCCCTCGAGATATTCGATATTGGGTTTCGCGACATTGAGCGCCTCGCCCGACGGAAACTCGTTTACGGTCTGTCCGTTCACGCTGTAACTCACGCAGACGGGGATCTTTTCCATGCCGTCCAAAATATCCAACTTTGTCAGCGCGATCTCATCTGTCGCCTGCACCATACAGCCGTATCTTGACGCGACCACGTCAAATCCGCCCACTCTGCGAGGACGGCCTGTCGCCGCGCCGTACTCGCCTCCTGCCTCGCGCAGTTTGTGCGCCTCTTCGCCAAACATCTCCGCGGTGAAAGGTCCCTCGCCGACGCAGGTCGAGTACGCCTTCATAACGCCGATCGAGTTTTGCACCTTGCGATTTGGAATGCCCGCGCCGATGGGTCCGTAAGCTGTGATGGTGGAGGATGATGTTGTGAAGGGATATATGCCAAAGTCGATGTCCCTCAAAGCGCCGAGTTGCGCTTCAAGCATGACGTTTTTGCCCTCGTCGAGCGCCTTGTTGAGGAAGTAGCCCGCGTCGCAGATATAATCCTTGAGCGGCGAGCCGTATTTTTCAAACCAATCGAGCATTTCCTGCACGGTGTAGCCTTTTGCGCCGTAGCTGCCCTCGATGGTCAGATTTTTCCATTCCACAATTGTTTCAAGCCTTGATTTGAGGTATTCCGGGTGCAAAATGTCGCCCATTCTGATCGCCTTTTTCATATACTTGTCGGCGTAGATAGGCGCGATGCCGCGGCGGGTGGATCCAAACTTTCTGTCCGCGAGCCTGTCCTCCTCAAGACAATCCTGCGCAACGTTGAAGGGGCAGCACACCACGGCTTTGTCGCTGATTTTGAGGTTTGCGGGCGTGATGGATATCCCCGCCGCCGCAAGCCTTGCGAGCTCCTTGTTGAGATGTTCGATGTCCACGACCATGCCCTGTCCCATGACGTTGATCTTGTCCTCGCGCAAGATCGCCGACGGCAACAGATTGAGCACAAATTTGCCTCTGTCGTTTATGACAGTATGTCCCGCGTTGTTTCCGCCCTGATAGCGCACAACGATATCTTGCGACTCGGCAAGCAGGTCCACCATGCGGCCCTTGCCCTCGTCGCCCCAGTTGATGCCGACAATTGAAGTAAGCATATATATCCCTCTTTAAAAATTATTTTTCGTACCTTTTATGCCGCCGAAAACCGCGCTCAAAACGTCGTCAGACCGTCACGTCGTCGGTTTTCAGCATGCGATCCTTGTTTGCGGCAAGCAGGGGATCCACCGTTTCGGCAAGATACTCCTCCACTTGCTCCTTTGCTCTGCCCGTAAACTTTTCGGCGTTCACAAGCTGTTGCAACTCCTCCTTTGAAAGCGCGAACGTGGGATCTGCGGCTATCCTGTCAAGCAGATCGTTTTCACCGCCTTGCTCCTTGACGACCGCCGCCGCCGCGATGGAGTGCTTGCGTATCGCCTCGTGCAACGCCTGCCTGTCGCCGCCCTTTTCGGAAACGCAATACATCAAAATGTTTTCCGTCGCCATAAAGGGCAACTCTCGCATGAGGTTTTTCTCGATAATGCGAGGATACAGCTTCAGCCCCCCTATTATGTTGGCATACAGCGCCAATATCGCGTCCACGGCGAGGAACGCCTCCGGGATGGCTATGCGGCGGTTTGCGCTGTCGTCAAGCGTGCGTTCAAACCACTGCGTCGCCGCCGTGATCGCGGGATTGAGCGAATCCGTCATGACGTATCTGGCAAGCGACGCGATGCGTTCGCTGCGCATGGGATTGCGCTTGTACGCCATTGCCGACGAGCCTATCTGCCCCGCCTCAAACGGCTCCTCTACCTCTTTGAGGTGAGAAAGCAACCTGATGTCGTTTGAAAATTTTGCCGCGCTTTGAGCGACGCCCGCAAGCACCGTCAAAACGTTGAAATCGACTTTGCGCGTGTAGGTCTGCCCGCTGACGCAGACTGTGCCCGAAAAGCCCATCTTGTCCGCGATGAGTCGGTCAAGCTGTTTGACTTTGTCGTGATCGCCGTGAAACAGTTCCAAAAAACTTGCCGCCGTGCCCGTAGTGCCTTTGCAACCGAGTAGACGCAGCCTTGCCAACTCGAAGTCCAGACTTTCGAGGTCGAGGACAAGATCCTGCAACCAAAGCGTCGCCCTCTTGCCCACCGTTGTGGGTTGCGCCGCCTGAAAATGCGTGTAGGCAAGCGTGGCGAGCGCACGATTTTGATAGGCGAAATCCCTGACCGCCTTTATGCAGCCCAAAAGTTCCCCGCGGATCACAAGCAACGCCTCGCGCATCTGGATCACGTCGGTGTTGTCGCCGACAAAACAGCTTGTTGCGCCAAGGTGTATGATCGGCATCGCCTTGGGGCATGCCTTTCCAAACGTGTGCACGTGCGCCATAACGTCGTGACGTACCTCGCGCTCCTTCTCCCGCGCGTAATCATAATCGATGTCGTAAACGTGCGCTTTCATCTCCTCGATCTGCTCGTCGGATATGGCGATCCCCAGCTGCTGTTCCGCCTCCGCCAGCGCTATCCACAGCTTGCGCCATGTGCTGAACTTGAAATCGGACGAGAAAATATACTTCATTTTCTGTCCCGCGTACCTCTCGCACAGCGGCGAAACATAAATGTCTTTCGGCGTGTCCATACACCCTCCCGCAAAAAAGATTAAAAGCTTCCCACAAAAGCAAAAAGTTCAGCCTTTTGAAACACTTTGACGCATACCTTCATCCCAATAATAATATTTGGATATCTTTACCCTATACAATATACCACCCGCGCCCGCGTTTGTCAAATCCTGCCGCACATTTATGGAAAAAGGACGCGACCGCGCCCTTTTCCCATAAAAATGCAATCGCTTTTATCAAAAACAGATCACTCCTCGCTTGCTTTGTAATACAAATATGCGATCGTGTCTTGTCCGTTGTTGGAAATTGTCACAAGATATGTGCCGTCAAACGTTGCCGTGGTGGAGGACATAGAGGAAACATCGATCGGCTCTCCGTCTCTGGTCCCGCTTGTGAGAACGAATGTCACAGTTGTGCCGTCGAGGGTGTAGGTCCCCTCCACAACCATGTTATGCATGCCCGCCATCTGCGATACGACCTTTTCTGCAAAAGTTCCGTCCGTACCAAACTCAAACGATATACCCTTGTTCACATTGAAGTATGCCTCAGCTTCTTCCTCGCTCATCTCTTTGCCATCGACTGTACCCTCGACCTTGTCAAGCACAAATGTCTTGCCTGCCAAACCGTCCGATGCGGCTGTGACGGTGACGGCGCAAGCGGCGGTCTTGTCGCCCGCCTTGGCGGTTATGGTGGCGGAGCCTTCCGCTACGGCTGTGACTTTGCCGTTCTGCACCGTTGCTATCGCGGCATTGCTTGACGTCCACGTCACGGTCTTGTCTGTCGCATTGTCGGGCGAAACGGTGGCTGTAAGCGTATGCTCGCCGCCAACTTCAAGTGAAAGTTCGCTTTTGCTGAGCGCTATCGAGGTCACCGCAATGTCGTCGCCGTTAGACTTATCGCCGCACGCCACAAACAGCGTCGCGCACACCGCAAGTATAAGCGCCGCGACCAATACCATTGCGACCGCCTTATTTTTGAAAATTTTTGTCATCATTTCTTTCTCCTTTGGTGAAAGCAACTTCCACCTATAAAACAAATATATTATAGTATACCCCCCCCCGTAGCGTTTGTCAACTGTTTTAAATATAGTTTTTTCATACAATTTTATGGATCTCCGATTTTTAAAAACACACCGCCCTCAGCACCCCGCCTTCTCTTGCGAGCGACAAATGCGAAAGCGTGGAAAAATCTTAAAATGATTTTTGCTATATGTATAAAAATGCAGAAAATTTAAATTTTATACATCAAATATTGCGATTTTTTATAAAAAATTTATAATTATGCAACACTTTAAAAATTTTTTGAAAAATTATTTCAAACTGTTTGACTTTTGTTTTCAAAGGAATATAATGTGCGTATAAAAAATTTTTGGAGATAAAATTATGATTATGTCCGAACTTTACGGCAGCATGGTCTTTGATGACCGCGCCATGGCAAAAAGCCTTCCCAAAGACACCTATCGCGAACTTCGTCGTTGCGTGGAGCAGGATCTGCCCCTCTCGCTGGACGTCGCCAATATCATTGCAAACGCAATGAAGGACTGGGCTGTGGAAAAGGGCGTGACGCACTTCACGCACTGGTTTCAGCCTCTCACCGGCATCACGGCGGAAAAGCACGACAGCTTCATCTCGCCCACAAAATCCGGCGGCGTGATAATGGAACTCAGCGGCAAGGAGTTGATCAAGGGCGAGCCGGACGCAAGTTCGTTCCCCAGCGGCGGCTTGCGCAGCACGTTTGAGGCGCGCGGCTACACCGCATGGGACCCCACGTCA
>CANQMD010000090.1 GCA_947624885.1 uncultured Clostridia bacterium | reverse complement strand
GCGATGAGAAATCCCACCGCCACAGACATGCTCTGCTTGTCCATAAACGCGTACAATATGAGGATCACCGCCACGGTAGGCGCGGCGCGAAGTATGCTCACGATTGGCGACATCACCCTGTGCAAAGGCCTGAATATCCCGCCCAAAGCGGCAAGCGCAAGCGCAAGCACAAACGACGCGACAAAGCAAAGCAACGTCCTACCGACAGTTCCCAACACGGCGAGCCAAAACTCCCCTTTTCCGCCCAACAGGAAAAACTCCCTCAGCACCACAGCCGGCGCAGGCACAAGATACGGCGCGTCCTTTGCCGCCGCCCAGATCGCCCACACCGCCAGCACTATTGCGAGCGCCAACATCGGGTAAAATATATTGAGGACAACATTTTTGACCTCTTTTTTGTCGATCTTCGCTTTGCTCATATTCCCTTATGCTTAAAATCGGTTTTCATCCCCCAATGCTCCAATTTTCCATTCAAGGCTCCCTTTAGATTCACCCCACAAAATTCGACAAACTCATTTTACGGGGACCCCGATGTGGGGAGTTGTCCGCCGAATATCGGCGAACTAAGGGGATTGTCCCCCTTATTTTATACTGTCATTCTGAGCACCGTCGAAGAATCCCCCTGTCCAAGCGTCCCTTATTCTCTCGTGTCATGTTGAGCGTAGTCGAAACATCCCCCTTGCAGAGGCACCCGCCCGTTCCTCGCCCCAAAGGCCCTTTTCTTCCATTCAAGGCTCCCTTTAGATTCACCCCACAAAATTCGACAAACTCATTTTGCGGGGACCCCGATGTGGGGAACTGTCCGCCGAATATCGGCGGACTGAGGGGATTGTCCCCCTTATTTTATACTGTCATTCTGAGCCTGTCGAAGAATCCCCCTGTCCAAGCGTCCCTTATTCTCTCGTGTCATGTTGAGCGTAGTCGAAACATCCCCCTTGCAGAGGCACCCGCCCGTTCCTCGCCCCAAAGGCCCTTTTCTTCCATTCAAGGCTCCCTTTAGATTCACCCCACAAAATTCGACAAACTCATTTTGCGGGGACCCCGATGTGGGGAACTGTCCGCCGAATATCGGCGGACTGAGGGGATTGTCCCCCTTATTTTATACTGTCATTCTGAGCCTGTCGAAGAATCCCCTTGTCCTATCTCTCACTCGGCAAGCCCAAGTGCAAACAGTTTGTCCTTGTTCTCTGTCCACTTGAGGGCGGGCGCGACGTTATTCAAAAAGGCGATTATCTCGTCCACATCCTCCTGGTCGAGGTCGCTGCAATCGAGCGCGCATCTAAGAATGGCAGGCGCGGGAAATTTGGACGTGCTGCCTATCTTTTCCGCCTCGGCAGTAACTTTGTCCGCGTTTGCCTCAATCCAATCCTCGTTGGCGTCGAGCGCGGCAAACAGGTCGTGCATGAACTGCTTGTCCTGCGTGAGCGATGTCTTGACAAAGAGCCCCGCCTGCGGATAATCGTCAACGCCCTGCTCTCCGCACGCCTTAGCGTACTCGGTCTGCATGTTCATCTCGGCATTGAGGTCGTTTGCCGCGTTCGCCTTTTGCGCGGTAGCGGCGGGTTCGCCGACGACGATGAAGTCCACTTGATGGCCGTTGTATCTCTGCACGGCTTCCGATCCGTCCGCGACATCTTCCACAAAAACTTGATCGTTCGTAGGAGGTCCCGTGGTGATCATCTCAATATTGTACTGCTCCTTGTACCAATTCATAACGTATCTGAAAACAAGTCCGGGCACGCCCTGCCAGCCTATGCAAGCTATCCTTTTGCCTCTGATGTCGTCAATAGTAATGTCGGGGATATTGCCTTGCGCGTCCGCCTCTTTGTGCCCCACGAGATACAGACTGCCCTCTACGGCTATAGAGATCAGCTTGTAGTCCACGCCGTTTTTGACGATCTGCGTAGCTCCCGCGTTGACGGGCATGATGACGATGTCCGCCTTTCCGCTCGTCATTTCCTGCGCGATGTTGTTTGGGCTTACCACATCGTATTCAACGCTCTTGCCGCCGAGGCTTTGCCCCTGAGAGGCGAGGCGGAGCATTGCAAGGGCGGGAGTCCCGTCCGGAGCGGCAAAGCGCAGATCCGTTTTTTTGCCGTCGCAAGCGACAAGCGAAAATGCCAACACGCCCACAAGCAGCGCGATGACGGCGACAATAGAGATCGCTTTCAACATTTTTTTCATAGTTTATACCTCACAAAATTTATATCCTTTATTCGGCAAAGTATTACAATTTTGCCGCATTTTTAAAATACTTACCCTGCCGATCCCCTCTTTTCATCTGAGGATTCGGGCAAATATGTTTCACCCGTCCAATTCCACAGACGTAAGCGCGGACTTGACGTTGAGGCCTTCAAGCCTTCCCAGCCTCCCCGTCAGCGCGGACAGCCTCTCCTGTTCGCCCTCCACGATCAGCGCAATAGTGTTGACGCGCGGGCGCGGCACGCCCATACGTCCCACAATGATATCGCCAAAATCGCTCAGCACTTTTTGCATTTCAAGCACTGTGCTCTTGTCCCCGCTCACAACAATTCCCACAACTCCGATACGTTTCATTTTTCTCTCCTTCTGACGCGCGTTCCGTCGACTTCCTCAAACAAAAAGCGTCGCCGCACAAGACAGCAACGCCGCAAAAAGGCTTATATGTTGTCGTCTTACACTCCGAACTTCCGCCCTACCTCACACATTGCTTTGGACTTGTCCGCCGCTCCGAAAATCTCAGGCACGTCATTGTTTGGGATTTTTACATCTACATTTTATTTCATATTTTTGGGATTGTCAAGCTATATTTGCGCCCGTAAGCAGATACACGATCCCAAACATTCCGCAGTCCACCAAGTCCTTGTTCAACTCGTCCATCATCTCCTGCGACGGCGAGGCGTTGACAAACTCTCTTTCGGCGATCTTTTCAAGCGCCGCTCTATATGCCGACCCTTCCGCGTAGTAGTCGCTCACAAACATTTTGATATCCCTCACCGCCTTTGCGATCAGAGGGGCGATATGCCTTTTGACGGCTGCAAGCCCTTCGCTCATAAAAAAGCCGTACGCCCTTCCCACGTTTTCCGCCGTAATCGCTCCTTCCGAAAATTGCACTCCGAGTTCGGCAAAGTTGCACCTGTTCAGCGCGGCGATCACGTTTGACAGTTGCGCCTCCCCCCTTCTGAACTTGTAGTAGTTTTCCTTGAACGAATCCAGATTCCATTTCATAAAGAACGCGGCGCTTATCATATCGGTCAAGTCGTCGCCGCTCACGGCATCGGGGTGCCTCACAAAAAACGAGTCTTCCTGCGCCGACGGATCAATGCCCGCCAGATTCAACAGCAGATCCACGCCCATCAACAGCGCCGCCTGATCTATGTCGCAATCGCTGCCCGACCCGCACAGTTCGGCAAGGCCGTCAAACTCGGCGCACAGCGACGCTTCGTCGTATCTGCCCATGAAGTTTTGAGTCAAACTTGCAAACAGCGCGGCGGCGTTGTACACTTTCGTTGGGCTGTCAGCCTGCCAGCTTTCGGCATTATCCTTGATATTTGCGATCATTTGCGGAGTTCCTATCACCTCGCCCACGCTGCTCACAACGTCAAGCGCCATATGCGTCGCGCCCACAAACATATTCACGGACTTTGCGTAAGTCACGATCTGCGCAAACATCACCGACGACAGTTCCTCCTCGTCGAAGTTGGATATAAACATTGACAACGCGGCGTTCAGTCTTCTCACATTCTGCGTCGTAAGCACTTTTCTCAAGTCGTCGATGCTGTCCAGCATCGAATCCATCACGATCTCGATTTCCGAATCCGAGATATTTTCCAGCGCCCCGCCCTCAAACAGATCCGACCACATCTCGTCGCTCAGCGTATTGAAAAACATATCGTATGCAAAACCTATCGTCGCCTCCACCGCGTCGCTCGCCTCCTCAAAGGCGTTCAACATCTCGGTTTTTTCGCTTTGCGTCGGAGCCAGATCCTCTATTGCGGCGCTTATATCCCCAATACACGTGCCCAGATTCTGCGCCGAAGCCACTGTTAGCCCCTTCATCTGTCTTACGCGCATAAGTTCGTCGCCGATATCCATCAGCGTTTCTCTGCTCCTGCCGACCAGCGCGGTCACCAGGTCGTAAAACAGTGCGCTTATGTCCTCTTTGGTGAAGCCCACCTCTCTCAGCACGGGCAGCAACAGTTCCGCGTTCTCATTGAAGTTTTCAAGCAAAGCGTTCCCCTCATCGGATGTGAGCGCATCCGACAGATTTCTGAGTTTCGCGGTCTGCAGCGCGGAGGCGTACAGCGTGTCGCAAAACAGTTGCGTCCAGCCCTTCGCCACGATATAGTCGCCCACGTTGGCGGTAGCAACAAGTTGCTCGTCGCTCATATTTGCGCTCCAACCCTCGTCCAGGATGTTCAAAAACGCGTCCTCTATTGTTTCCACGCTTTGCACGCGCAACTTCTCGTCCCTTTCCCGCTGTTTTTTATCCTTGTCGCACCCAAAAAGACCCGCGCACAGCGACAGCGCGACAACGATTATCAACAATATCGGGATCAACTTCAACGTCTTACTCTTCATATATACTCCGCGGGCGCGTCGCCCAAAAGATTCCTATTTCACAAGCGTATATCCTTTTCCGAATCCGCACAGCAGCGGCGTCAGCGCATACATCGCCGCCATCACGATTCCCACCGTAGCGACGACCCACGCCTCAAACATAAACTCAAACGACAGCCCAAACAGTTCCAGCGCGGCAACAAGTCCCACCGTCATAGGCGCGGCAAGCGCAAACGCCAAAACGTAGCACACCGCGGCGAGGATCCCGTGTTCGGCAATCTCGCTCTCAAGCAGCATATTTTTGGACATACCCGCGCTCAGCAACGCGCGTCTGCTCTTTTCCTCTCCCGCTCTGCCCACCAGCGCGTTCGCCACCGTCACCGCCAAAATAAACGCCGCGACGACAAACGCCAGCGTTCCTATCAAGTCAAACACGGACTCCACCGTCTGCATATCCCATTTGAACGCCTCCAGCGCCTCGATCACGTAGTAGTTTTTGGCGGAAAACTTCTCGCTCAGAGCCCCCACGGCGGCATGAACGTCCCCGTTTGCCACGATCAACACGGTGTCGGGTTTGACGTTGAACGCCCTGTCCAGCACGTTTTCGTTCACCACAACGTACGCGCCGTCAAAAAGCCTATGGCTGAGGATGCCGCCCACTGTCGCCGTCATCGTCTTATTTTCAAGCGACAGCGCCACCTTGTCGCCCTCCGCGATCGCGTACATTCTTGCAAACGCCGCGTCCACAAACACAAAGTCCCCGTCCGAGGCTAGCCTTTCTCTCACGATATTCTCGTCGGTCACAAACCCGAACTTTGTCAATTCAAGCACGTCCTTCGATCCAAGTATCCTCACGGATCTCGACGGCATATTCCCTGACAGTCTGCCCTGTTGCCACACAAGTTTGACGGCAGTCCGCACGCAGTCCTCCGCCTCGAACTCCGCCACATCCACGCTCGCCTGCACGTTGGAAACTATCGCCATATTTTCAAAATCCGCGATATACGCGCCAAAAATGCTGGTTGTCAGCGACCATGCCATAAACAACAGCATGCTTATCGACATACCCACGCCAAGCACGGCGGCGCTTCTCGACGGTCTTTTATCTCTCGCCAGCCTGATCCCCGCCGTTTTCACGGAGGGCGACTTGCATTTTGAGATCAGTTTTCCCACCGCTCGCACGATATGCGGCAATCCAAGCGCCAAAGCGGCAAGCGCCGTCGCAAGCAGCGCCACTCCCACGCCCGCCGAAGCCCTGCTTGGCAAAACGTCCGCAAGCACAATCGCAAACGCCGCAATTCCCGCCGCCGCCAAAACTATCGCCGCCGCCAAAGTCCATTTTGATTTATTATTGTCCGCGGCGATCAAATTTTCTCTGACCGTACCCGCAAACGCCCTGATCATCGGCACAAGCGAACTTGCCGCCGCCACAACAAACCCTATGGCTTCCGCGCCCAGCAGTCGCCATGCGGACAGCGTAAAACTCGCGCTGGCGGACAGCGTCAGCCTGATTATTCCCACAAACACGCCGACCGCCACGCCCGCGCCGAGCGACGAGAATCCGATCTGGTCCTATCCGACCAGCACGCCCGCGCCCGACCAGTCCACCTACGCAGACTTCAGCGTCGGCAACGTCATCGAGGACGACTGGGCGTTGGGAGGCTGACGCGCTGCGGCCCGC
>CANQMD010000089.1 GCA_947624885.1 uncultured Clostridia bacterium | reverse complement strand
TGGGGACATGAGCAGGTCACAATGCAAAACCTCACCGTCGTCAGAGTGGACAAGAGCAGAAACCTGCTCCTCGTCAAGGGCGCAGTCCCCGGCCCGAAGGGCGGAGTGGTCGTCGTCAAGGAGTCCGTCAAGGGCTGAGCGGAGGTAGAATATGAAGCAGGATGTTTTGAATCTCGCCGGCAAAAAGGTCGGCACAATCGAAATGAACGACTCCCTTTTCGCTTGCGACTACAATGAGCCCCTCATCCACCAGGTGGTAGTGGCGCAACTTGCAAACAAGCGTCAGGGCACACACGCGGCGCTCACTCGCACGGAAGTTCGCGGAGGCGGTTGCAAACCTTATCGTCAGAAGGACACGGGCCGCGCGCGTCAAGGCAGCATCGTCGCTCCTCAATTCGTCGGCGGCGGCGTGGTGTTCGCAAAGAAACCCAGAGATTTTTCTCAGAAGATCAACAAGAATATGAAGAGAGCCGCTCTCTACAGCGCGCTTTCTCAGAAAATACGTCAAGGCGAAGTCACGGTCATCGACAAGTTCGAGCTTGCCGAGGCAAAGACGAAGCTCGTGGCGGGCGCAGTCAAAGCGCTGTCGCTTGACGGAAGGGTGCTGTTTGTGCTCGGCGATTATTATCCCACCGCAGTGCAGGCATCCAAAAATATCCCGACGGTCAGCGTGTGCGAAACAAGACAACTGAATGTGTACGACCTTGTCGCCACCAAAAATCTTGTGCTCACCGTTGACGCGATCCATTATCTTGAGGAGGACGCACAATGACAGCATATGACATCATTATAGAGCCTATCCTTTCCGAAAAGAGTTATGACGGTATCCCCGAGAAGAGATACACCTTCAAGGTCGTCAAATCCGCAACCAAGACCCAGATCAAGGCGGCGGTGGAAAAGATATTCGGCGTCAAAGTTGCAAAGGTCAACACCTCCAACTACGACGGCAAGCTGAAGAGAATGGGCAGAAACGAGGGCAGACGCGCGGCCTACAAAAAGGCTATCGTGACGCTGACTCAGGAAAGCAAAGCGATCGAGTTTTTCGATAGCATGGCATAACGGAGGTAGAGCAATATGGCTATAAAGAAATATAAACCAACATCTCCCGCCCGCCGCTTTATGACGGTGTCGGCATATGAGGAGATCACATGCACAACTCCGGAGCGCTCGTTGCTCAAGCCTCTCGCCAAGTCCGGCGGAAGAAACGCGCAGGGCAAGATCACGGTGCGTCACATCGGCGGCGGAAACCGCACAAAGTACCGCGTGATCGACTACAAGCGCCTCAAGGACGGCGTGCCCGCAAAGGTCGCGACGATCGAGTACGATCCCAACCGTTCGGCAAACATCGCGCTGTTGCAATATGCGGACGGCGAAAAGAGATACATTCTTGCGCCTTTGGGACTCAACGTCGGCGACGTGCTTGAAAGCGGTCCCAACGCGGACATCAAAGTAGGCAACGCGCTTCCGCTGAGCGCCATCCCGATCGGAACTATGATCCACAATATCGAACTTCAACCGGGCAAGGGCGGCGTGATCGCAAGAGCGGCGGGAAATGCCGCGCAGCTTATGGCAAAAGAAGGCAAATACGCGATCGTGCGTATGCCCAGCGGCGAGATGAGATATATCCTCATCGGTTGCAGAGCGACGATAGGTCAGGTCGGCAACCTCGATCATGAGATCGTCAGAGTGGGCAAGGCGGGCAAAACTCGTCATATGGGCACAAGACCCACCGTCCGCGGCGTCGTCATGAATCCAAACGACCACCCGCACGGCGGCGGCGAAGGCAAATCCCCCGTCGGTATGCCGTCACCTGTCACTCCTTGGGGCAAGCCCGCTCTTGGCTATAAGACAAGAAAGAAGAAGAATGCTTCAAACAAGTTCATCATCAAGCGTGTGAACTAATCGGAGGGTAAAATGAGTAGAAGTGTCAAAAAAGGCCCCTATGTTGAGGAGCGCCTTATGAAAAGAATAATCGCCATGAACGAGTCGGGCGAGCGTCAGTCCATCAAAACATGGTCGAGAAGCTCGACGATCTTCCCTGAGATGGTCGGTCACACGATCGCGGTGCACAACGGCAAACAGCATGTTCCCGTGTACATCACGGAGGATATGGTCGGATGCAAGCTCGGCGAGTTTGCTCCCACCCGCACCTTCAGAGGTCACGCAGGGTCAAAGACGACCTCTGGCAAATAAGAGGAGGAAGATTATGGCTACAAGAAGTAAGCAAAAGTCACAGCTGCGCGAGAGCCTTGCGGACAGAAGGCCGCACGCGACCGCAAAGTTCATCAGAATTTCTCCCTTTAAGGTCAGAGTGGTGCTGAACATAATCAAGGGCAAGCCCGTGAACGAAGCTATCGCCATACTTGAGAATACTCCCAAGGCGGCAAGCGAAGTGCTCATCAAGCTTGTAAACAGTGCCGCAGCCAACGCGGAGAACAACCAAAATCTTGTGAGAGATGACCTCTACATCGCGGAGTGCTATGCAAACGAGGGTCCCACCCTCAAGCGCATACAGGCAGTTTCGAAGGGCAGAGCGTATCGCATCAACAAGAGAACGAGCCACATCACCGTCGTGCTCGACAGCAAGCAGGCGTAAGGAGGTATACTGAATGGGACAGAAAGTCGATCCAAACGGACTGAGGACAGGCGTCATCAAGGGCTGGAATTCAAAGTGGTATGCCGACAAGGCGCACTTTGCGGACAACATCGTCGAGGACAACAAGATCCGCAAGTTCATCAAAAAGAAGTATTATGAGAGCACGATCTCGAAGATAACGATCGAGAGAGCCGCAAATAAGGTCATCATCGGCATATATTCCGGCAGACCCGCAACGCTCATCGGAAAGGCGGGCGCGGGAGTTGCGGAGATAAAGGCGGAGATCGACAAGCTCATAGGCGCCGAAGCGACAAAAAGACAGGTCAACATCAACATCATGGAAGTGCAACATCCGGACGCGGACGCACAACTTGTCGCGGAGAACATCGCAAAGCAGCTTGAGGCGCGCGGAAGCTTCCGCCGCAGCATGAAGCAGGCAATGAGCAAGGCTATCAAAGCGGGCGCAAAGGGCATCAAGACTATGGTCAGCGGACGCCTTGACGGCGCTGAGATCGCAAGAAGCGAGCAATATAGAGAGGGTTCCATTCCTCTTCAGACCTTGAGAGCTGACATCGACTACGGCGTAGCGACAGCCAACACGACCTTCGGCGCAATCGGCGTCAAGGTGTGGATCTACAAGGGCGAAGTGCTCGGCAACAATCCACTTGAAGGAGGAAATCAATAATGTTAATGCCTAAACGCGTCAAAAGACGCCGTCAAATGCGTGGCAGAATGAAAGGCAAGGCTATGAGAGGCAACACCGTCGCATACGGAGAGTTCGGTCTTATGGCAACGGAGCCCGGTTGGATCACCTCCAATCAAATAGAAGCGGCGCGTGTCGCAATGACAAGATATATCCGCCGTGGCGGACAGGTGTGGGTGGACATCTTCCCTCACAAGCCCGTGACGCAAAGACCTGCCGGTACTCGTATGGGTTCAGGTAAGGGCGCACCCGAATACTGGGTCGCAGTGGTAAAGCCGGGCCGCGTGATGTTTGAGATCGCGGGCATCGACGAATCAATAGCAAGAGAGGCGCTTCGTCTTGCCGCAAACAAACTTCCCATCAAGTGCAAGTTTGTCAAGGCTGAGGACGCAAACGGCGCCGAAGGCGGTGAACAATGAAATCGAAGCAGGTTTTGGAAATGACAGATAAGGAGCTTCAAACGAAGCTGAGCGAGTTGAAATCGGAGCTTTTCTTCCTCCGCTTTAAGCATGCTACAAACCAGCTCACCAATCCCAACGTTCTTGTGACAACAAGGCGCGACATCGCCCGCATCAAGACGGTGATCCGTCAAAGAGAACTTGCCCGCGCGAAAGAAACGGAGCATAAGGGCTAATCGGAGGGAAGTATGGAAGAAAGAAATCTGAGAAAAGAAAGAGTGGGGATCGTTGTCAGCGACAAGATGGACAAGACGATCGTCGTCGCGATCAGCGAGCGCGTCAAGCATCCCCTTTACAAAAAAATAGTCAGTCGTACCAAGAAGTGCAAGGCACACGATGAGAAAAACGAGTGTGGCATTGGCGACAAGGTGCGCATCGCAGAAACTCGTCCTTTGTCAAAGGACAAGTGCTGGCGACTTGTCGAAATCATCGAGAAGGCGAAGTGATCGGAGGGCAGTATGATTCAACCGTTAAGCTGGCTTAAAGTTGCAGACAACAGCGGAGCCAAGGAAATTATGTGTATCAGAGTTTTGGGCGGTTCTTTCAGAAGAAGCGGCAATATCGGCGACGTTATTGTTGCGTCCGTGAAATCAGCCATCCCCGGCGGCAAGGTGAAAAAGGGCGACGTGGTGAAAGCGGTCATAGTGCGCACGCAGTTCGGATTGCAGCGCGAGGACGGAAGCTACATCAAGTTTGACGACAACGCCGCCGTCATCATCAACACTCAGAAGGACCCGGTGGGCACCCGTATCTTTGGACCCATTGCGAGAGAGTTGCGTGACAAGGAGTACACCAAGATCATCTCTCTTGCTCCGGAAGTGCTGTAAGGAGGACTGAAAAATGGCAAATTGCAGCGTCAAAAAGGGCGACAACGTGATCGTCATTGCAGGCAAAGATAAAGGCAAAGTTGGCAAGGTGCTCAAGGTCAATACCGAAACGGGAAGGATCTATGTGGAAGGCGTGAACATCGTCCACAAGAGCAGAAAGCCCAGAAACGCCCAGGAAAAGGGCGGGATCATCACCCAGGAAGGCACGATCGACATCTCAAACGTGATGCATGTGTGCTCGTCTTGCGGCGAAGTGATCAGAGTCAAGCACGAACTTAAGGACGTGAACGGCAAGCAAAAATCCGTGCGCGTGTGCCCCAAGTGCGGCGCGGCTCTCGACGAGAAGAAACAGTCCGCCAAAAAAGCGGCAAAGAAAGTCGCCAAAAAGAAGGCGGATAAAGCAAAAACAGAGTCCAAACAGGACTGATAAATCGGAGGTAATATCGTGGCAAAAAAAGAAAATCAGGTTGCAAACGCACCTGCAACCGATCAAAGTGCTGGTAATGCTGAAAGATATCGGTTGAGAAAGCAGTACGCCGAAGAGGTCGTGCCGGCTCTCATCAAACGCTTTGGCTACAAAAACATCAACCAGGTCCCCCGTCTTGAAAAGATCGTGCTGAACATGGGTCTTGGCGATTGCAAAGACAACAGCAAATCGTTGCAACTTGCAGTTGAGGAGTTGAAGCTGATCGCAGGTCAAAAACCCGTGATCACAAAGGCGAGAAAGTCCGTTGCAAACTTCAAGGTCAGAGAGGGAATGAGCGTCGGCGCAAAGGTGACGCTTCGCGGCGCGAGGATGTATGACTTTTTGGACAAGTTCATCTCGATCGCGTTGCCCCGAGTCAGGGACTTCCGCGGCATTTCCGCAAAGTCGTTTGACGGCAGAGGAAACTACGCTGTGGGCGTGAAAGAACAACTTATTTTCCCTGAGATCGATTTTGACAAAGTGGAAAAAGTGCGCGGATTTGACATCTGCATCGTGACGACCGCAAAGACGGACGAAGAGGCTCGCGAGCTGCTGAAGCTGCTTGGAATGCCTTTTGCAAAGTGAGGTGAACTATGGCCAAAACTTCAATGAAAATCAAGCAACAAAGACCGCAAAAATATTCGACGCGCGAGTACACTCGCTGCCGCATTTGCGGACGTCCGCATTCCGTGCTCAGAAAGTACGGCATCTGCAGAGTCTGTTTCCGCAATCTCGCCTACAAGGGTGAACTTCCCGGCGTGAAGAAAGCAAGCTGGTAAGGAGGGAATTATGACAGATCCGATCGCAGATATGCTGACAAGAATCAGAAACGCTTTGACTGCAAAGCACGACACAGTTGATGTGCCTGCAAGCAAGATCAAGGTCGCAATAGCAGATATCCTCGTGAGAGAAGGCTACATCAAGGGATATGAGATCGTAGAGGGCGACGTGCAAAATACGATCACGATCACGCTGAAGTACGCTCCCAACAAAAACCAAAAGGTTGTCACAGGGCTCAAGAGGATCTCGACTCCCGGTCTGAGAGTGTACGCGGGCGTGGACAATCTTCCCAAGGTGTTGGGAGGCATGGGCATTGCAATCCTGTCCACATCGCAGGGCATCCTCACGGACAAGGAAGCGAGAGCCAAACACATCGGCGGCGAAGTGCTCGCATACATTTGGTAAGGAGGCGCGTTATGTCAAGAATAGGAAGAGC
>CANQMD010000088.1 GCA_947624885.1 uncultured Clostridia bacterium | reverse complement strand
CACAAACACGACGCTCGCGCGGCGCGAGCGTCGTGTTTGTGCACGGCAATATGAGCGTGTCCGCTCCGACCTGTGTTGAGAGCGATATTTATACGCGCACCACGTGTGAAATGCTTGCGGCTTGCGAGCGCGAGTTTGAAACGTCACAAATGGCGATCATGGCGGCAGCGCCCGCGGATTATTGCGTAAAAAACGCATCCAAAGGCAAGTTCAAAGCCGAAACTCTGACGCTTGAACTTCACAAAAATCCCGACATCGCCGCGGCTCTCGGCGCAAAAAAAGGCGATCGCAAGCTGATCATATTCGCCGCCGAAACAGAAGATCTCATCGCCAACGCCAAGCGTAAATTGACCGCAAAACATGCGGATATGGTTGTGGCGAACGACGTTACAAAAGAGGGCGCTGGGTTTGATTGCGACACAAACATCGCGTCCATCATCACTGCCGACGGCGCTATTTTTGACAGCGGAACGGTGAGCAAGCGTTGCCTTGCCGCTATGATATTGGACAGGGCGCTATGATTCTTGAGGTGATAGTAGACATATCCACAGACAATGTCGATCGCTGTTTTGATTATGTTGGCGAGGACATGCCGCTCGGCAGTCGCGTCGCCGTGGAATTCGGCAAAAAACAGCTTATCGGCTTTGTTGTTGGCAAAAAGGAAACTTCCGATTACGGCGACCTCAAGACGGCGCGGTATCTCGACGCCCCCATAAGCTCCGAGCAGTTGGAGCTTTTGTCATTTATGCGCACGTCCTACGATCTTCGCTATATCGACGCGCTTCGACTGTTTGTACCTGCCAAGCTGAGGGAGGAGAAGGATCCGGAGTACTCCCGCAAATTTCTGACGGTGGACGGCTCGCGACCTCTTGAACAGCTTGTCGAGCAAGTTGGCTCTCGTGCGGCGAAGCAGCTTGACGCACTCATGTACATAGCGTCGACGGGCGGGCAGTTCTTGAGCGTGCTCACCTCAAAGTTCGGAGCCTCCGCGATAAGCGGTCTGCGCGGGAAGGGCGTAGTGATCGAGTCGCTTGTGCACGAGCGTTCCACGCCTCTGAGCGGGTTGCAAAAGCAAAACAAAAAGGTGACGCTCACAGATTCGCAAGCCTCCGCAGTTCGCCGCATTTCAAACGGCAAGGGCGTATTTTTGTTGCATGGAGTCACAGGCTCCGGCAAAACCGAAGTGTATCAAACGGCGATAGAGGAGGAACTCAAGCGCGGCAAGACCGCGATAATGCTTGTGCCCGAAATATCGCTCACGCCGCAAGTTTTGGGGCTTTTCAGGGCGCGTTTTGGCGACAGCGTGGCGATTTTGCACAGCGGACTAAACGCAAGCGAGCGCTACGACGAGTGGAAAAGGCTCAAGACAGGCGAGGCAAAGATAGCCATCGGAGCGCGATCTGCGATATTCGCGCCACTTGAAAATATAGGCATAATCATCATCGACGAGGAGCACGACGCAAGCTATCAAAGCGAAAACAATCCTCGTTACGACACCAAAAGCGTTGCTCAATACCGCGCCGCGCTTTGCGGAGCGAAGCTGGTTTTGGGCTCGGCGACCCCCGACATCGAATCCTACATGCGAGCGACGGAGGGCGACTATCAGCTTGTCGAACTTCCCGATCGCATATCCAAATACGCGTTGCCGGAGATGGAGATCGTCGACATGACGGCGGAGTTCAGAGGAGGAAATCGCGGCATGTTTTCCATCGCGCTAAGGGAGGCGTTGCAGCAGACGCTTGACAGAGGCGAACAAGCGATGATCTTCCTCAACAGGCGCGGGTTTGCGTCATTCATACGATGCAGCGAGTGCGGCTACATCGCCAAGTGCGAGGATTGCGACATCTCGCTCACCTATCACATCACCGAGCACGAACTCAAATGCCACTATTGCGGCAAGCGCTATCACGAAATCACCAAATGCCCCAATTGCGGCAGCGACCGCATCAAGCAGGGCAAGATCGGCACGGAAAAGGTGGTGGAGGAACTCAAAAAACTTTTCCCGAAAGTCCGCGTCCTCCGCATGGATCGCGACACAACGCAGCGCAAGGACGGTTATTTCAAGATACTCAATCAATTTGCTTCTCACGAGGCTGACGTGCTTGTCGGCACGCAGATGATCGCCAAGGGGCACGACTTTGGCAACGTCACGCTTGTTGGCATACTCGAAGCCGATGCGGCGCTTTACTTCAGCGATTATCGCGCCTCGGAGCGCACTTTCCAGCTTATCACGCAGGTAGCGGGACGAGCGGGTCGCGCGGACAAAAAGGGCAGAGTGATATTGCAGACCTACGCACCCAGACACTACGTGTTCCGTTATGGCAAGACTTACGATTACGTCGGGTTTTTCAAAAAGGAGATCAACACCCGACTCGTCACCAAGTTCCCGCCGTACACAAAGATAGTGCGCGTGCTCATATCCTCGCCCGACGAGCAGGACGCGGTGAACTGCACTCGGGACGTCTACAGCAAAATACGTCAGCTTGAGGCGGAGCGCGGCAGGTTTGTATATCTTGGCGCGGCGCGGTCGCCGATCACGCGCATGAACGGGCTTGTGCGCTACCAAGTGACCATGAGGCTGACCCCGGAGCAATTCGGCGCTTGCATTTCAGACATATACGCCGCGGCGGACGGCGTAAGGACAAAGGGCGGCAGCGTGTTTGTAGAGATAAATCCGCAAAGCATGGCGTAGCAAACGTCCGCAAAAAAAAATATCCACATTTCTGCACTGTGCAGAACACGAGGTATCTATGGCAAAACGAAACATAATCACAGTTCCCGACCCGCTTCTATTCAAGAAGTGCCGACCCGTCGAAAATTTTGACGACAAACTTGCGATGTTGCTCGACGATCTCACCGACACCGTCAAAGCGGCAAACGGAGCGGGGCTTGCCGCGCCGCAAGTCGCGGTGCTCAAGCGGGTTTGCGTCGTTGACACCGACGACGGATTTTTCGAACTTGTAAATCCCGTGCTCAAGTCTGCCAGCGGCGAACAGCGCGGGCTTGAGGGCTGTCTTTCCGTACCAAAAAAGTACGGCACGGTCACTCGCCCGATGAAGATCGTCGTTGAGGCGTACGACAGGGACGGCAATTTGCACAAGTACAAAGTGAAGGGCTTCACCGCCCGCGCCTTTTTGCACGAAATGGACCACCTTGACGGCATTGTATACACCTCAAAAGCCGAGGACAGCGTAGACGAGGACAAGATATGAGGATAATTTTTATGGGCACGCCCGATTTTTCGGCGACTGTGCTTGAAAAACTCAACGGGAAGTATCCCGTGATCGCTGCGGTGACCAATCCCGACAGACCCGCGGGCAGGGGGAACTCGCTTAGACAGTCCGCGCTCAAACTCAAAGCGTTGCAACTCGGCATACCCGTTTATCAATTTGAAAAGGTGTCGAGGGAGGGGCTTGAGCAGATAGAGGCGCTTGCGCCGGATATTATAGTCACAGCGGCTTTCGGACAGATCCTCAGCGAAAGGTTTTTGGAAATTCCCAAATTCGGAGTGCTCAACGTGCACGCGTCGCTTTTGCCAAAATATCGCGGAGCGTCGCCAATCCAATGGACTCTGCTCAACGGCGACGAATACGCAGGCGTGACGATAATGCGCACCGTGCGCGAAGTCGACGCTGGCGATATTCTGCTATCTAAACGTGTGAAAGTACTTGAAAAGGAAACCGCGGGCGGACTTTTCGACAGGCTTGCCGATCTCGGAGGGGAAGCCATAATCGAAGCTATCGGGCTTGTTGAAAGCGGCAAGGCGACGTTCACGCCTCAGGATCCCTCTGCGGCAACGTTCTGCGGAGTCATTTCAAAGGCGGACGGCGAGATAAACTTTGACAAAACTGCGCGTCAGCTTGACTTTTTTGTGAGGGGCATGACTCCATGGCCGTCCGCTTACACATATCTCGGCGAAAAAACGCTCAAGGTTTTCGGCGTGCAAAAGGTTTCGGACGACGTTTTGGGAGCGATCGGCGAAGTTGTCGCCGCCACTTCAAAGGACGGTTTATGCGTGCAGCTTGCTGACGGAGTTGCGCGATTGACGGAAGTTCAGCTTGAGGGCGCAAAGCGCATGAGCGACTCCCACTTTTTGAGAGGCCATCCCGTAAAAGTGGGGACGAGGTTGGGCAGAGCATGAGGAAGTACATTCTTGAGGCGCACGCGGCGCTCAAGCGCGTCTACGGCGACAAAAGTTACAGCGACGAAGCGCTCGGCAGGGGCGAAGTCAGCGCCATGACCACAAAACTCACCTACGGCGTGTTGGAAAAGGACATTCTGCTTGAATATATTCTTGGACAGTGCGTATCAAAAAAGCCTCGCTTGGACGCTTGGATATTGCTCAAGATCGGCGCGTATTCCTTGCTTGAACTCTCCGACATGCCCGCGTACGCGATAGTCAGCGAGTGCGTTGAAAGCGCAAAAGTCCTTCCGAATGTGCGCGGAGCGAGCGGCTTTGTCAACGCCGTGCTCAAGCGGGTTGCCTCTCGCGATTTCACTCTTCCCGCGGAGGGCGACGCAAATTATCTTTCCGTCACGCGCTCCGTTCCGCAGTGGTTTATCGACAGACTTGTCAAGGAGTATGGGGCTACCGCCGCTCTTGCGACGTTGGATTCGCCTCCATACGAGTACGAGCACGCTCGCGCAAACACTCGCCTTGCCACGTTGTCCGACATCGCCGCAAAACTCTCCGCCGAAGGAGAAAAGTACGAACTTACGGAAGCGGGAGGGATAGGCGTCAAAGTCAGTCAAACCGTCAAATCGCTGTTTGCAAGCGGCAAGATCACCTATCAATCCGCGTCAAGCATGCTCGCGGTGCAGGCGATGGGGATATTTGACGGTTGCAAAATTTTGGACATGTGTTCCGCACCGGGCGGCAAATCCGTGTATATGAGCGAACTTGACAGGTCGGGCAGCGTCGTTGCGTGCGAACTGCACTCCTTCAGGCTCAAGCAGATCCAAAGCTACTGCGAGCGCATGCGTTGCGACAACGTTCTTCCCGTACTTGCGGACGGCACAAAACCAAATCCGCAGTGGAAGGAAGCGTTCGATTTTGTGCTTGTTGACGCGCCTTGCACGTGTTTCGGCACCTACAAAAAGCATCCCGACGTGTTCATACAGCGCGGGGAGGGCGACATATCCAAACTTGCCGTCACGCAAAAAGCGATCCTCAAAAACGCCGCCGAGTACGTCAAGCGCGGAGGCGTGATCTTGTACTCCACCTGCACTCTGTTCGACGAGGAAAACCGCGCAGTTGTCAACGCTCTGTTGACGGGAGGCAGGTTTGTACTTGAAAAAATAGAAGGGTTGAGCGGCGTTGACGGCGGCAGATATTGCGACAACGACGGAAGCGTCCGCATCTTGCCGCACGGCATATACGACGGTTTTTACATCGCGAAATTGAGGCGGAAGAAGTAGATGGAAAACAATTCGTCAAAACAAGTCATACTCGATTGGGATCCCCGTCGGATAGCGGCGGAGATACCTTCCTGCGCCGGTTTTCGCGCGGGGCAGCTGTATTCCTGCCTCATGGACGGCAAGGATTTTGACGAAATGACCACTCTTCCCAAGGCGTTGCGCAGTCAGCTTGCACAAAGCTACGTCGCCAATCCCGTCGCGATATTGCGCGTGTTTGAGGGCAAAAGCGGCACAAAAAAATATCTCTTCAAACTGCTCGACGGCAATCTGATAGAGGGTGTTTACATGCCGCACAACTACGGCAACACGCTCTGTTTAAGCACGCAGATAGGATGCCGCATGGGTTGCACGTTTTGCGCAAGCGGACTTGACGGACTGCTGAGAAATCTGACCGCTGCGGAGATGCTTGGGCAGGTGATCGCCGTCAACCGCGACAACGGAGGGGTCGCCTCAAATCGCGCCGTCGACAAACTTGTGCTGATGGGCAGCGGCGAGCCGTTTGACAACTACGACAACGTACTTTCGTTTCTGGAAAAAGTGTCCTCTGACGGCGGCGTAAACATAGGAGAACGCAACATATCTTTGTCCACGTCGGGCATTGCGCCAAAAATTAAGCAGTTTGCGGACAGTGGGCGCAAGGTCACGCTTTCCATAAGTCTGCACGCGCCTTTCGACGACTTGCGAAGCAAACTCATGCCCGTCAACAGGGCGTATCCGATCGCACAACTTGTTGCCGCCGCAAAATATTATTTTGAAAAGACGGGCAGGCGAGTGATCTTTGAATATACCCTCATCAAAGGCGAAAACGATTCGGACGCATGCGTCAGGGAACTTGCGCGACTCACGCGCGGTTTTCCGTCGCACG
>CANQMD010000087.1 GCA_947624885.1 uncultured Clostridia bacterium | reverse complement strand
TACACTGGGCAGAGAACATTCTGACAGGGAGGCAAGGGATGGAACGCGAAACAGGTGCGGGCATGGTCCTGAAAGTGGCGGTACTGACTTCGTTTCTGACGACCTTTATGGGCAGCGCGCTGAATCTGTCCATTCCGGCGCTGGAGGCCGAGTTTGCCGTGGGCGCGGCGTTTATAGGCGGATTGCTCGGCTATCTGATCTACAACGGATTTCCCGCAAAGATCATGATGGGCGACACAGGCTCGCTTGCGCTTGGCGCGGCGTGTGCGTCGATCGCGGTTTTTTCAAAAAATCCTCTTTTGATCGTCACATCCGGCATAATATTCGTATGGACAAGCATATCAGTTATATTGCAGGTGCTGTTCTTCAAAGCCACGGCGAGCAGGTTGTTTTTGATGGCTCCGTTCCATCATCATCTTGAACTCAAGGGGATGAAAGAAACTCAGATAGTGACGCTGTATTTTGTCGTCAGCATGGTAGGGGCGGCCCTGACGCTGATTTTTGCGAGGGCATAATGGATCTGTATGGCAAAAACGCCGTGGTATACGGCGCGGGCAAAAGCGGACTCAGCGCGTATGCGCTATTGAAGGACAGGGGCGCGAACGTCGTTTTGTACGACGACGATCCGCGCACGGAATTCGCGACAAACAGCGTCGGAGTTTTTGACAAGGCGGATGTCATTGTGCTCAGCCCCGGCGTGAGCGGCGACAAGGATTTTATTCTCGACGCGCGGCTTGAGGGCAAAACGGTGATAGGGGAGTTGGAACTTGCCTCCGAGGTATGCTTGGCGGAACAGATCGTGGTGACGGGCACCAACGGCAAAACCACCACGACCATGCTCATTGATTCCATCTTCAAACGCGCGGGCATGCGCTCTTACGCCGTAGGCAACATCGGCACGCCGTTTTCGGCGATCGCCGACAAACTTGACGCCACCGAGATCGCAGTCGTCGAGGCAAGCAGTTTTCAGCTTGAAACCTGCACAAGTTTATCCCCCGACGTGGCGGTGCTTCTCAACATATCGCCCGACCACCTCGAACGCCACGGCAGCATGCAAAAGTACGTCGCCGCAAAGTCAAACGTTTTTCTGCGCCAAAGTTCGCAGGATATCGTTGTCTACAACGACGATGACGACGAGATACGGGCTTTATTGCCTCAAATGAAGGCAAAAAAAGTGCCTTTCAGTCTTACGCACCCCGTGAAAGGCGGCGCGTACATATCTTCCGATTTCGTGCTTTTCGACTCTCGACCCATCGTGCACATCGACGACATAGACATGCGCGGCAAGGAGCTTGAAAACGTGCTCGCCGCAACCTGCGTTGCAATTGAGCACGGCGTGTCCGCGTTCACCGTAGGCAGCGCCGTCACCGAGTTTTCCCGCCCCGCGTACAGGCGACAGCTTGTGGGATGCAAGGACGGGATACGCGTCTACAACGATTCGAAGGCGACCAACGTTTCCTCATGTCTGTCCGCTTGCGAAAGCATGCAGGGCGCGGTCGTTCTGATATTGGGAGGGGCAAAGAGGGAGGAGGATCTTGATCTTCTCATCTCAAAATTGCCTTCCTCCGTAGTTGCCGTTTGCGCCGCAGGCGAAAACGCGGCGGACATAGTCGCCGCGGCGTGCAGGGCGAGCAAAGCAAACGTCGCGGAGTACGGATCGATAGCTTTGGCGCTTGACGCGGCGCTTGCGGAGGCTCGCAAACGCGGCGCTCAAAACGTGCTGTTTTCGCCCGCGGCAAAAAGTTTTGACCTCTTTGACAACTATGTTGAAAGAGGGAAGTATTTTGACAGCGTAGCGGGGGAGTTGGGGGTGCGCTGATGTCTAGGGCAGACGGCTTGCTTATGTTCTCCCGCGAGCGCAGTCCCCGTTTGAAGATCGCCTCCGATCGTCCCGACCTGCCTCTCGCGGCGGTGTCGATGGCGTTGGCGGTTTTGGGATTGGTGTTCATATATTCCGCGTCAAGCTACGCCGCCAAAGTGCAGTTGGGCGACGCGTTCCACTATGTCAAAACGCAGGCGGTCGCGCTTGCCATCGGATCGTTTGCAATGGTTGGCATGTCCTACGTATCCTCCGCCTTCCTCAAAAAACTCAGCGTATGGCTCTATCTTTTGGGGCTTTTGTTGCTTGGATTGGTGTTCCTGCCGGTGATAGGTGTGGAAAGTTACGGCGCAAAACGCTGGCTTAATCTGGGATTTTTCACCATTCAACCCTCCGAATATGCAAAATTCTTTATGGTGATGGCGCTCGCGCTATTCTCCTCGCAGGCGGACATGAAAAAGTTTTCAAGCGTCCTTGTCATGCTCCTCATGGGCGGCGCGGTGTGCGTGTTGCTCATTCTTGAGCCAAACATGTCCATAACGGTGTGCGCCGTAGCTGTGATCTTCATCATGCTGTTCGTTTCGGGCGCAAAACTCAAGCATATCGCGTTGCTTGTCATGCCCGCGCTTGCGGCGGCAGTCCTTCTCATATTGCTGGAGCCGTATCGCCTTCAGCGGCTCATGGCGTTTCTCGATCCTTGGAGTTCGCCCCTAGAGGAAGGCTATCAACTCATTCAATCCTACTATGCGCTTGGCAGCGGCGGGCTTTTTGGCGTAGGTCTGTTCGAATCCAGGCAAAAATATCTATTTTTGCCGTTTGCGGAGAGCGACTTTATCCTTTCGGTCATAGGCGAGGAAGCGGGGATTATCGGAGTTATGCTCATCATGGCGCTGTTTCTTGTGATCGCCGTCCGAGGGATAAAGATAGCGCGTGAGGCGCAAAACAGATACGACTGTTATCTCGCCGCGGGCATAACAGCGGTCACAACAGTGCAAGCGCTCGTCAACATGGCGGTAGTATGCGGCGCGATCCCGCCCACGGGATTGCCTCTCCCGTTTGTCAGCGCGGGAGGGAGTTCGCTTGTCGCGTACATGGGCGCGATGGGGGTCCTGCTTTCCATTTCGCGCAGACGAGCGCCATACATATCCGTGCGCGATCCGGACGGCAGGCACCCAATTTCCGAACAACGCATACGGTGAAGTATGAAGGATGAAACACTTGTGATCAGGGGAGGCAATCCGCTTTTTGGGACTGCCACGGTGCACGGCGCAAAAAATTCCGTGCTCCCTTTGCTTTTGGCGGGGATATTGACCGAGGAGGAGGTCGTTGTTGAAAACTGCCCGTACATATCCGACGTGGACGCGATGATCCTTCTCATGCGTTCGTTGGGCGCGGACGTATCGCGTGAGGGCAGGCGCGTGAGGGTGCGCGGGCGGGCAACTCGCGCACGCGTAGACGGCGATCTTGCCAAGCTGATGCGCTCCTCCATGTTTATGCTCGGGGCGCTAATAAGCACCGTTCACGAGGTGCATATGCCTCTGCCCGGCGGATGCGACATAGGCGCACGTCCGCTGGACATTCACATTGACGGGCTGAAGGCTATGGGCGCTACGGTTTTCACCGTCAACGGATTGGATTGCTATTCGGACAATCTTGTCGGCGCGGACATTCTAATGCGCTATCCCAGCGTAGGGGCGACCGAAAATCTTATGATGTGCGCAAGTCTTGCCAAGGGCAGCACCCGCCTCGTCAATTGCGCGCGCGAGCCTGAGATAGTCTGCCTTGCGGACGGGCTGCGGGCGATGGGAGCAAAAATATACGGCGACGGCACGTCGGTGATTACCGTTGACGGAGTGGATCGCCTTTACGGCGCAACTTTACAGCCTCGCGGCGACAGGATAGTTGCCGGCACGCTCATCGCCGCGACGGCGGCAGCCGGCGGGGAAGTCGACATATACGGCGTCGCTCCATCCGATTGCCGCGGCATGACGGACGTTTTCAGGTCGGATCATTGCAACATCGACAGCGACAATGTGCGCATACGCGTGCGCTCTGACGGGTATGTACGCGCAAGCAGCCTATCCACCGCGCCGTTCCCGCTTTTTCCCACCGACATGCAGGCGCAGTTTATGGGCGCGATGTGTTTCAGCGACGGCATAAGCGTGATAGACGAAACGGTTTAAAAAAGGCGATTTGCGCACGCCCGCGAGCTTGTCAAACTCGGCGCGGACATCATTGTCGACGGGGGTAGGGCGGTCGTAAAAGGAAGCAGACTTTCCGGAGCGCACCTCAAAGGCGCAAACATGATCGCCCGCGATCTGAGGGGCGGAGCGGGGCTTACGGTCGCCGCTCTCGCCGCCGACGGAGTCAGCCGCATATCCCAGTTGCACTTCATCGATCGAGGCTACGAACGCTTTGAAGACCTTCTCTCGTCTTTGGGCGCGGATATCGTTCGCGAGTGACCCTCGTTTGGCAACGAGTATGTCGCCTGTTATACGCCTCTTTGCAATGTTGCGGACAAAATACAGCCTCCTTTGACGGCGTGTTTGTCGCCGCGTCATATGGCATTTCAATTTGTCGACATATCGCGCCATTCATTTTGCGCCGCACGCGCCGTTTGCATGCACCGTTATCGCCCCACTCAAACGTCGCCCGATCTGCCAAAGCGGCAGTTCACCGCGCAAATTTTTTCATTAAACCGCGATTTTTGAAAATTTTCGCAAAAAATTGACCTTTTGGCAAAACAAATTTTTCAAAAGTTATTGACAGCAGTCTAATATTATATTTATAATAAATTAGATTAGATTTTTGCGCTCGCCGTGCACACGCGAGCGGAGGCAATATGAGATGGTTGTTTGACAAGGATATAGCGGTGTTGGATGTTGGCTCCCACACCTTAAGCGCGATCGTCGGCACAAAAAAGGCGCAGACGGTTTTCGGCATAAAGGCGCTTGCGGAAAAGCAACATCAAGGCTATGAAAACGCTCAGTGGTACGATCTTGCCGACACGGTTTCTCAGGTCAAAGCCGTGCTCACCGAAGCGATGAAGTCCGCCTCGTCCCGCACCAAGAGGTTGTTCATCGGCGTTCCCGCTGAGTTTGCGGCGGTGATCACGCGCGATGTCGAGGTGTCATACGACAAAAAGAGGCTCATTGCAGACGACGATCTGGATTACATTTTGTCAAAGGGCAACAGTTTTGAAGTCGGCGGTCAGTACGTCACCGTCAACATGAGCGCCATAGAGTTCCGCATTGACGACAAAAGCGTCGTCTACAAGGACATCCGCGGACTTGAGGCAAAAAAGATCAACGCCTTGATCTCCTACGTCCTTGCCGAAAAGAGTTACATCGACATTTTCGACAAGGTCGCGGAGGAACTCGGTTTCACTGACGTGAGGTACATCTCCACGGAGTGGGCGCAGTGCATGACGCTTCTTGAGGACGAGCAGCGCGACGAGGTCTACGCCATGGTCGACATCGGATATCTCAGTTCCTCCGTCTGCATTGCCAAGGGCGACGGCATACTTGACATGAAGTCGTTCTCCATGGGCGGGGCGCACATATCCGCGGACATCACCGAGTATCTCGGCGTTTCCTTCGAGATGGCGGAGGAGGCCCGCAAACTTGTCGACCTCAATCTTGATTACGAAAGCGACGCAGTGCTCGTCAGCGGCAAGGATGAGGAAGTCAACGCCGCCAACGCAAGCCAGCTCGCCAAGGAGAGGTTGGAGATGTTTGCGGAGATCATTTCCGGCATACTTTACAATTACGGCGCGGACATTCCGCCGTATGCGGCGATATATCTGACGGGCGACGGCATAGGGGCAATGCGCGGCGCAAAGAAGTATTTGGGCGAGTTGCTTGGCAGAAACATCGAGTTGATCACGTCCAAACTTCCCGGTTTTGTAAAGCCTGACGACAGCAGCAAAGCGTCGCTGTTGGTCATGGCGGACACCCTTTCAAAAGTTACGGTAGCAAGCATATTCAAGAGGATTTTCAGCGGAGGTAAAAAACAATGATTGAAGACACCGAATTCGGCTCTCAGAATTTCGATCCGGATACATACCAACAAAGCTATCAGCCCGACATCGAGCAGATAGTTCAGCAGCCTGAGGACGCGCAACCCAAATACGGTCCCGTGTCGCCAAAGGTGAAGGGCAAGGCAAACATCGTGGTCTGCGGCATTGGCGGAGGCGGATGCAACGCCGTCAACAACATGGTGAAAAAAAATATCACCAGCGCCACGTTTGTCGTCATGAACACCGACGTTCAAGCGCTCAACATGTCGCCCGTTCCCGATCATTGCAAGATCCAGATCGGCGAAAACACCACGCAAGGTCTTGGCGCGGGGTCCGATCCCGAAGTCGGCAGACAAGCGGCGGACGAATCGCGCGAGCGCATAAAGGCGGCGCTTCAGGGCGTCGATCTGCTGTTCATCACGGCGGGCATGGGCGGAGGCACCGGCACA